>NZ_JBKOUD010000002.1:0-349832 GCF_046765975.1 Shewanella mytili
CACAGATGATTTACCGAATAACGGCGCTTATTGCTCTGATTCAGCTTCTCGATTAACGAGAGTGTTTCATGGAGTCCGACATCAACAGAGCAGAAGCTTTTTTTAAGATTTCCTTCTCTAATTCAAGGTGTTTAATTTGCTTCTTCAATTCACGAATTTCACGTTGCTCAGGTGTCATAGGCGCTGCCTGCGGTGTTTTCCCCGCACGTTCTTCTCGCAATTGTTTAACCCATTTGCCCAGAGTTGAATAACCCACTCCCATGGCTTCGGCCGCTTCTCTATTCGTATAACCTTGGTCAACAACCAGTTGTGCTGTTTCCAGTCTGAATTCAGGGCTGAAATTCGGGCCTTTTTTCTTTGTCATTTTGTCACCTAACGTTGTTATGCTGCCATCATAGCAGCTCTAATTAGGTGGCCAAATTCACTATGCCACTACACCATAGCGCTGATAGCGTTTTTAGCCAAGGAAGGATGTGACAATAGTGTTGATTTCAGTGATGCGGCATAGAGAGTAAATTGAAATTTTACCTTAGCACTCGATATCGTTGCCGATTGTCGATACTATCAGGTGCGGTAATCCTCCCATTTTTAACCGCTGTTAAAAATAGAAGTTAAACGATCATTAAAGGTGGTCGCCCATGCTTGGCTTTGTGTGGCCTTTCGTACGTCGATTGGCAAAAACGCGAGAGTGTACGCGCCAGAATGCGCAATTTGGTACGCCGTTTACTGCGCCGCTGGAAGTATCCGCCAGATCAAGCGGATGCTGCCATTCAGTTGGTATTGGAGCAAGCAGAAGTGTTGGCCGATGGCTGGACTGTATAGCCGTACTTGCATCAGATGTTGGGCGTAATGGCATGCCGCAATGACATGCCAAGATGGCCGGTTTCATTGTATGTCAGGTACATGAAAAGCAAAAAGGTCTTTCTTGTTAAAGAAAGGCCTTTTATTTTAATGTGTTATGAATGCGGATTACTTCATGCCGTAGGTGCGTTCTACGCCAACGCATTGCAGGCGACATGGGCCATTATTTGATAAAGGCGAAGGCATCGCCATACAGGTGGGCTTCATCCACGCCCATCTCCCGGAACATCTCCCGCGCGGCGCCCACCATGGGGAAACGCCCGGCAATGTAGATGTCGTAATCGGCCACGCTGACAAAATCCTGTTTTATCTGCGCTAGCAGCAGGTTGGTTTTGCCTTGCCAGTTGGCAGGCGCCTGCTCTACCACCGGCACAAAATGCAGCCATGGGTGGCGCTGTTGCCACTGGTGCACCATATCGGCCCCATACATGGCCTCGGCGGTGCGGCATCCCCAGTAGAAGAGGGTTTCCACTTGCAGACCAAGTGCCATCTGCTGCTCGATGATGCTCTTGATGTAGGAAAACCCGGTGCCGCCGGCAATCAGCAGTCTGGGGCGCGGGCTTTGGTGGCGTAAAAACGCGTTACCGGCTGGCGCCTCGATGGTGATGGTGTCGCTGTGTTGCAGGCGTTCTATCACCTGCATGGGATAGCTTTCACTCACGGCCGCCCCGATATGCAGCTCCAGCAGCTCACTGCCGGGGGCGGAGGCGATGGAAAACGGGCGTTTGTCGTTGTCGTCCATGACAATGCTCAGGTATTGCCCGGCGGCAAAAGCCAGCGGGGTTTGCGGACGCAACAGTACCTGATACACGGCGTCATTAAAGGGGGTCACTTTTTCGATTTTGCAGCAAATGCTGTTCATTAGCTTACCTTTATCTGCCGGCTGATGTGCCGGGTGTCACAGTTACAGCGTGGGCGTGTCGTCAATTCCCAACTGTTCCCAAATGCGGTCGATTTTCTGTTTTACCTCGTCATCCATCTGGATGGGGGTGCCCCATTCCCGCTGGGTTTCACCGGGCCACTTGTTGGTGGCATCCAGCCCCATTTTGGAGCCGAGACCGGAAACCGGCGAGGCAAAATCCAGGTAATCAATCGGCGTGTTGTCAATCAGTACCGTGTCACGGATGGGGTCCATGCGGGTGGTAATGGCCCAGATGACGTCTTGCCAGTTACGGCAGTTCACATCCTCGTCCACCACCACGATGAACTTGGTGTACATGAATTGCCGCAGAAACGACCAGGCGCCCATCATCACCCGTTTGGCGTGGCCGGGGTACTGTTTGCGGATGGAGATCACCGCCATGCGGTAGGAGCAGCCTTCCGGTGGCAGGTAAAAGTCGACGATTTCCGGGTACTGTTTGCGCAAAATGGGCACGAATACCTCGTTCAGCGCCAGCCCCAGCATGGCCGGTTCATCCGGGGGACGGCCGGTGTAGGTGCTGTGGTAAATGGGGTCGCGCCGATGGGTGACATGGGTGACGGTAAACACCGGGAAGGTGTCGGTTTCGTTGTAATAGCCGGTGTGATCCCCGTAGGGGCCTTCCAGTGCGGTTTCTTGCGGGTCGATGTAGCCCTCAAGGATGATTTCGCTGGTGGCGGGCACTTCCAGATCGCAACTGATGGCTTTGGCCACTTCCGTGCGCTCTCCCCGCAACAGTCCGGCAAAGGCGTATTCACTCATGCTGTCTGGCACCGGGGTTACCGCCCCGAGAATGGTGACCGGATCGGCTCCCAGCGCTACCACTACCGGATATTTCTCTCCGGGGAACTGTTCCTGAAAATCCTTGAAATCCAGCGCGCCGCCCCGGTGGGACAACCAGCGCATGATCAGCTTGTTTTTTCCCAGCAACTGCTGGCGGTAAATGCCGATATTCTGCCGTTTCTGGCGCGGGCCTTTGGTGATGGTCAACCCCCAGGTCACCAGTGGCGCCGCATCCCCTGGCCAGCAATGCTGGATGGGCAATTGGGTCAGGTCCACGTCATCGCCGCTGAGCACCACTTCCTGGCAGGGAGCCTTGCGCACGCTTTTGGCCGGCATGTTCAGCGCCTGCTTGAATAACGGCAGTTTATCCAGTGCGTCGCGAAATCCCCGTGGTGGCTCCGGCTCCTTCAAAAAGCTCAACAATTCGCCCACTTGCCGCAGCGCCATGGGGTCATCTTTGCCCAAGGCCATGGCTACCCGTTTGGGGGTGCCAAACAGGTTGAGCAGCACCGGCATGGATTTGCCAACGGGGTTTTCAAACAGCAGGGCCGGGCCGCCCCGGCGCAGTACCCGATCGCCGATTTCGGTCATTTCAAGATGGGGGTCAACCGGATGGCTGATGCGTTTCAGTTCACCCTGGCTTTCAAGGTGATCGAGAAAACTGCGTAAATCCTTAAAACTCATATGGAATTAGGCTCGGCGCTGAAAAATGTGATGGCGCGCACTATAGCATTTTTCTGTTAAGGGGGTAACTGCCATGGTGAAAAGCTGAGCGAGTGATCGTGGCCGGTGGCGCTGGTAGGTGGCACGGCTATCGCATATTATTTAAGCAGTTGCATTGCGCGGGGAGGTTAACATGGCCACAAGTGATTTGGCGACATATGGGGCAAAAGGCTCGGTGTTGCTCATTGGCATTCTGGCCCTGACGCTGGGCATCAATGGCGTTGCCCATGAGCGCCATCATCCCCGTCATCATCTGCAGCGTCCTTATTACCATCATCATGATCATTGGCGTTGGCAGTTGGGGCTTTCAGCGCTGTGGTTAAGCCCTTGGGTGTGGGACAGTTATCGCTGGCAGCAGCCCCGTTATGCGCTGCCTCCCGCTCCGCCAGTGCCGCTCATGCCGTCAGCGCCACTAGCTGTGCGTGCACCTGTGCAGCAGATAACCAGCGGTTTTCGGATGGTGGATGTGGGCGTGCAGGGGCGCAGTGAACTGCCCGCCAATGCCCGGGTGATCCAGGATAATGGCCGATTGTTGTATGAATGGCAGGGGCAGCGCTACCGTTTTGACTGGGCCATTCAGCAGTACGTGCCGTTGACTGAAACCCCTGAAAGCCAGGCAGCGCCCGTACACGCCAAGTGACCGGGTACGGGCAGATGCATCATGCCTGTTGCAGTTGCCTGATGGCCGCGGCTAGGGCAAAACCGTACCCCTGGGCTCCCAAGCCCACAATCACCCCTTTGGCTTTGTCTGACAGGTAAGAGTGATGGCGAAACGGCTCCCTAGCGTGAATGTTGGACAGGTGAATCTCAATGAAAGGCAAATCCACCCCCAGCAGTGCATCACGCAGGGCCACACTGGTATGGGTGAAGCCCCCTGGATTGATCACCACAAACGCGGCATCGGTGGCGTGGATGGCATCAATCAGCTGAAACTCCGCATTGGATTGCAGGTGTTCTAGCGTAAAACCCGCATCGGATGCCTGCTGCATCAGCTCCGTGACGATATCATTCAGGGTCTGGTGCCCGTATATTTCAGGCTCGCGTTGCCCCAACAGATTGAGGTTAGGACCATTTAACAACAGTATTTTGGCTTTGTCTCTCATGTGACTGTCCTTGGCTGTGCCGTTGTGTCTGTGGGTGATTTGAGCAAATCTGCCCGCGTTTGTCGACACTGCAGCATGGGTTATAACGGGATCTTCTGCTGGCGCATGGATTTGACGGCTCCCCGTTTCTTTTTGGCATCAACCCGCCGGCGCTGGCTGGCGCGGGTAGCCTTGGTGGCAATGCGTTTTTTCTGAACCCGGGTCACGCTGAGGATGAGTTCGCAAAATTGGCTCAGTGCCTGCTGGCGGTTGTCTTCCTGACTGCGGCTTTGCTGGCATTTGATGATGATTTTGCCGCTGGCACTGATACGATGATCGCTAAGTGCCAGCAGTTTTTCCTGGTAATGCTCAGGCAGTGACGAGGCGCGGATGTCAAAAATCAGCTGGGCCGCGGTGGATACCTTATTCACATGCTGGCCACCGGCGCCGCTGGCACGGATGAATTGCCAGGTGAGCTCCTGCTCCGGGAGTTGTACGCGGCTGGAAATTTTTATCATGGGCACAGTCAGCAACACAAAAGTCGTGAATAATCGAAGAGGCAGTGTACCACTAACGCCCCCATGGCGCAGGCCATGCTGTAAAGGCTCAGGGGGATGAAATGCAAATGCAGGAGGATGTATGTTGTGCCAGATCCCGGAAATAGCCAAAGGCGTTATCAGCGTGTTTGCCAGTGGCCGCCTCACGGCAGTGGATTATCGTACCAAGCTGCAACCGGCCATTAAAAGTTCCCGGGAAAACTGGGGACAGGTATGCCTGTACATTGAAGCGGATGTGTTGCTGGAAGGCTGGGAAGCCCGCTCGTTGTCCGGTGACGGTGAGGTGCAACTGCCGGCGTTTGATGCGCTGGTGTTTGTGGGCGGGCCTGACTGGGTAGGCAATGCCGTAAAGCTGCTGGGGCCGTTTGTGGCTGGCGAGATAGCCTGGTTTCCGCTCAGCCAGAAACAAGCGGCGGTGCAGTGGATTTGCAAACGCTCCACGGTGGCGTAGCAGGCTCATGCTGCGGATAACGGTTGTGGAAATTTTACCGGCTCTGCTAAGCTAGCCCCAGCTTTCCCGTTAATTTTCAAGGATCCTTTTATGTCAAAGTTTACCGCCGTGACCCTGTCTTTATTACTGGCCAGCATGCTGGGCGCCTGTGCGCCGGAAGTGGGCAGCGAAGCCTGGTGCAAGCAGATGAAAGAAAAGCCCTCCGGTGACTGGAGTGCCAACGAAGCCAAAGACTACGCCAAACACTGCGTATTCAAATAAGCCTGATGGCCGTGTTACGGCTGCGCTGACATGGGCTGAACCCCGCCCATGTCATAGCGCCCGTGTTCAGGCGTTCCCGTTTCTGCGCGTTTGGCCGCCATCTTTGCGGTATTGGCCGCTTGTGCCGTCAGGGCGCGCTTTCCCGCCATGTTTTTGCCCTTGCCTGAGTAACCCTGCGGATTGATGGTTGGAAAACCGCGGTTATCCATGGTGAAATGTTTTTCCTGTGCTGTGGTTACCGGAAACGGATAAGCAAGGAACTTTTTCAATGCTCGCAAGCTGGTTCGATATCAATCATACCCTGGTCACCATTCCTGTAGGCAGCGGTTATGCCATGTCGTGGATTGAGGCACTGGGCACGCTGTTTGGCTTGCTGTGCATCTATCTGGCCAGCCGTGAAAAACCGTTGAATTTCCTGTTCGGGCTGATTAACGTCAGCCTGTTTGCGGTGATTTTTTTCCAAATCCAGCTATACGGGCTGTTGCTGCTGCAACTGTTTTTCTTTTGCGCCAATGTGTACGGCTGGTACGCCTGGACCCATCCTGCCGGGCAGCAAGGGCAGCCATTGCGAATTCGCTGGCTGTCCCGGCAAAAACTGCTGCTTACATTAACCGTGATGCTGGTGGCAATTGTGCTGCTTGGCTGCTACATCGACCCGGTGTTTTTGGCCCTGGCCCGCACCTGCGTGGCACTGCTGAACCTGCTGGGTGCCAATTTGCCCCAACCTTCGTTGCAGCCTGACCCTTATCCTTTCTGGGATGCTGCCGTGACCGTGCTGTCGGTAACGGCGCAAATACTGATGACCCGCAAATACGTGGAAAACTGGTTGCTATGGGTGCTGGTCAACCTCATCAGCATTGGCATTTATGCCACCCAAGGGGTGTATGCCATGGCCATTGAATATGCCATTTTGCTGTTCATTGCGGCAAACGGCGCCCGGGAGTGGACTATCAGCGCCCACCGTCACGGCAGCAGGCCAGGGTTTGCCAACCGCCCATAAAGGGCGGCTGACCGCCTTGGCCGTGATGCCAAAACGGTCAACCGGTGGCACTTGAGGAATTATCAGAAGGTATAACGCCCCTCCACAAAGTAATAACCGCCATTAAAGCCAAACGGCGTATTGGTGAGGGGATAGACGAAAATGCCGTTGAAGTTGTTATCGTCCGGTCGTTTTTGCGGATAGGTGTCAAACAGGTTCTGGGCCCCCACGGTGACGGCAAAGTTGTCGGTAGCCTGATATGCCAAAGACAGATCCGTGGTGGTTTTCCCGCTGTAGCGCACGTCTTCCTTGCTGTAGCCGATGGTATAGGGGCCAAAGTAGCTGAAGCGCAAGCTGGTGGTGAATTTCCCCAGGTGGTGGGTGAATCCCAAATTGCCGGTGTGATGCGAGGTGGCTTCGGTCATCCGCACCTGCTCGATGTGATCAAACAGCTTGTCCTGCAGGCTATCAAGGATGGCTGGCAAATGGATGTCTTCAATACTGGTATCGTTATAGGCGTAGGCCAGACTGGCCTGCAAATCGCCAAAGCTGCCCAGCTCAACGCGTTGGCTGACCACCAAATCCACCCCTCGGGTGCGGCTGTCTACGGCATTGATGAAAAAGCGGGCCGATTCGGCATTGGTGCCGGCCAGCGCTTGTGCCACCACCGTTGAATCACTGCGGCGTAGCGAGCTGGAGAGCACGATTCTGTCATCAATATCAATCTGGTAACTGTCAAGGGTGACTGTCAGGCCACTGTCATTGGTGTACACCAGTCCCAAACTGTAAGACAGCGATTCTTCCGGGCGCAATTTCCCCACCTGCAATGCCTGGGTCACCGGTGACAGGTTATTGAAGGTGCCGGACTCTGTGGGCACCAGATCGCCGCTTACCGGATCAGGATTGAACAGGGTGGAGATGTTGGTGAAATAGAGTTGCTGCACGCTGGGGGCGCGAAATCCCGTATTGGCCGTGGCACGCACGGCCAACTGATCGGTGATGTCGTAGCGGCCGGCCAGTTTCCAGCTGATTTTGTCACCAAAATCCGAATAATCCTCATAGCGCAGCGCTGCCGACCAGAAAAATTGCTCGCTGAGCTGGTTTTCAAGCTCGGTATACAGCGCCAGATTGTGCCGCTGCTGGTTGACCGCCGATTCTGGGGTGAAACCACTGAACCCCTGGCTACCCGCCGGACGGTTATCATACCCGCCGTTAATGTAAGAGGCGCTCTCGCCGGCTTGAATTTCATAGCCGTTTTGGCGCCATGCGGCGCCCAATGCCAGCAGGATTTCCGAATCATTGAAAAATGCCAGATAACGGGAGCCATCCAGGGTCAGGTTGTACTCATGGGTGGATAGCGTCCCAGCATCAAATTCAGTGGGGCTGCCCGTGCCAAGGGAGGCATTCAGGGAGTTCTCCAGCCGGTAATTGAAACTGTTTTTACCATAGCCCGCAGCGCTGTCCAGATGCCATTTGCCAAGGTCGAACTCGTAACCCAACTGGGCGGAATAATCACGGATTTTGGGGGAGAGCTGGGGCAGGAAACCGTCTGGGTAAATGGCAAGAATGTTGCGGTTATCCAGTGCCCGGCGGTAGAACGCGCCGGATGTGGTTTGCCGCTCGCTGTAACCGGCATAGCCATAAAGCTTGCCGTTGTCGCCCAAACCGTGGCTGTCAAGATAGTGGGCGCCGTTGGCAAACAACGCCAGGTTGTCGTACTCGGCATCGCCTACCTGATGGTTTTTCCGGTTAAAGGTGGCTTCACGGGGATCGGCGCTGCCATCGGCCAGTAACGGATATTGCTGGCGGGGGTCCAGCCCGGCCCGGTTGGTGCTGTTTTTGTGCTGGGCTTCCAGCGACAGGCTGACAAAGCTGTCATTGGCAAAACCGACACTGTTGTTAACGCCCACGCGCCATTGCTCCCCATCCCCCTGATAGGTTTGCCCCAACTGGGCACTGATGCTGCCCTGGTCATTGGCATCCTTGAGCACCACGTTGATCACCCCGGCAATGGCATCCGAGCCGTATTGGGCCGAGGCGCCATCGCGAAGGATTTCAATGCGCTTGATGGCGGTGATGGGAATGGTGTTCAAATCCACATTGGAAGCGCCTTTGCCCACGGTGCCGGAAAGGTGCACCAGCGCCGAGCTGTGATAGCGTTTGCCATTAACCAGCACCAGTGTGTGATCCGGTGACAAACCGCGTAAATTGGCGGGTCTGACCGCATCAGAACCATCGGTTACCGATGAAAACGGAAAACTGTAACTGGGCGCCGCAAACTGCAGGGCCTTGGCGGTTTCCGTCAGGCCCGTGGCCTGTAACTGTGCGGATGTGATGATGTCCACCGGTGCCACGCTGTCGGTGGCCGAGCGCAGGGCGATGCGGGAGCCCACCACCGCGATTTTTTCAATCTGCGCTTGGGCAGTGGCATCGGCGGCGAGCACCCCAGGAATGACCAATTGGCTGGCAACGGCCAGTGCGATAACATTGTATTTATTCATATTATTGAGTTATTCAGGTTGGTTATAATTTGCTCACAAGGTTAACATCATCACTGATGGTTTGGCGTATAAGCAATCGTGATATATCAGTGCATTAGGTTATAAAAGCTAGAAAAAACCTTATGAAAAAATATATGAGAGTCGCTCAAGCAAATAAATTTTTTAATAAACAATGTGTTGATTTAGTGTTATCAACATAAATCAGAAAAGTAACAAGTTGTGTCTGCGGGCGGGAGAAGAAATGAAAAAACAGAGGATTGGTCTGGTAAGCATCTGGCTGTTGTGTTTTCTGTCAGCGCCAGCGCTGGCTGCAGATGCCATTCAGCCGTCATTTAACTGCAAGCTGCGCCAGGCGCAGGATGGTGCCGTGAAAAACTGGATTTGTGATAACGCCGCACTGGCAAGGCTTGATCATCGCCTGGCCTCTACCTATGAACGGGCACAGCGCAAAACCGCACTGGAAGATTTGCCCTTGCTGCATCGCAACCAGTATGCCTGGGCGGAACAACGGGATGCCTGCCTGGTGGATAAACAGCCGGAAAGATGTGCCCGTCGCCATTACCGGCAGCGCATTGCCACCTTGCAGGCCCGTTACCAGCTGGTGCCGTCACAGGGCCCGTTTACCTACGTGTGCGATGACGTGCCCACCAGCTGGGTGGTGGCCCACTATTTTAACAGCGACCCAAAAGTGGTGCGGGCCAAGCGGGGCGATGAAGAAGCCCTGATGTTTCAGGTGGAAGGCGCCAGTGGCAAGCAATACCGGGATGATGAACACCAGTTGTGGTGGCAGGGCGACAAGCTATTGCTGCGCTGGGGGAAACAGGCGTCGAGAATCCGTTGTTACCAGCGCTTTGACCCGTTGCAGTAAGCGCAAAATGTGCGAATGCCGTGTGTTGCGGCATTCGCGGCGGGGTTAGTCGTCAATCCGTACTTTGACCACCACTTTACGCACCTGTGATTCCTGCTCAAGGGTGCAGCAGGGCATATGGGCATCTTCCGGGAAAAACACGGCAAACATGCCACGGCGCAAGGCAATGTAACTGGCCTTGGCGCGATTTTGCTCGTAGCTGAAGTTTTCAAAATCCCGTTCGGTGTTGTAAGGCTGGCAGGGGGCCTGTTGTTGCGGCATGGGCAGATAACCAAAAGCTTCTTCGCCTCGGGCGATGTACTGCACGTCAATATACTTGCGGTGCACTTCAAACGGGGAGGTTCCCGGCGCTACCGTGGTGTAGTCATCCACCACGGCAAACAGCGACTTGCCATCGAGCTCGTACACACCGGTTTCCAGCAGGTTGAAGTCAGTGGCGGCCAGATACTCCAGCGCACTGGTAATCCGGGGATGGATGGCACCGTACAAGGCGCGGTTGGCAAGGGTGTCGATGATCATAAAATTCTCCAGAAATAATGCGCGCCCAGTATATCCCTCAGACGATAAAAGTATATTGCTCACGTTAAAAAGCCGCGACAGTGTGGGTTGTGCCAGGGTTTGCGTTACAATTCCGCCCGTCACCACCATGCAGGATTTCCATGAATCACAGTGTCAAGGCCGCCCATCCCTCCTGGGTGGCGTTACCCCAGCAGCAAACGGATAAAGCCACGGTGCTGGCTTTTTTAGCGGCCCGTTTCCCGGCCATTGGCGAAGCGTGCTGGCGCATGCGGATGCAGCAGGGCAAGGTGCATTGGCAAGATGGCTCGCTGATTGATGAACACACGCCTTACCGGCCGGCCCAGCGGGTGTATTACTACCGTGAAGTGGCCAGCGAGCCTCGAATCCCGTTCCAGGAGCAGATCCTGTACCAGGATGACGCATCGCTGCTGGTGTACAAACCCCATTTTTTACCGGTCACCCCCGGGGGCAATTTTGTTAATGAATGCCTGGTCAACCGGCTGAGGGCCCGTACTGGCATCGACACCATCATTCCGGTGCATCGGTTGGACAGGGACACCGCTGGCGTGATGCTGATGTCGGTGAACCCCCAAAGCCGGGATGCCTATCATCGCCTGTTCCGGGAGGGCGCTATCCACAAGCGCTATCAGGCACTGGCCAAACTGACCCCTGAATTGGCCGACACCATACCGCAAGGATGGTTGCCCACCCCCCTTGCCTGGGTGGTGAAAAACCGCATTGAGCGGGGTAATCCCGGGTTTACCATGCAGATGGTGCCCGGCGAGGCCAACAGCCATTCCAATATTCGCCTGCTGGCAAGCGTGGGTGATGTGGGATTGTTTGAGCTGGAGCCGGTTACCGGGAAAACCCACCAGTTGCGCTTGCATATGTGGTCATTGGGGATGCCGCTTCTCAACGATCGTTTTTATCCCCGCCTGCAACCGTTACAGGCAGATGATTTTACACGGCCACTGAAACTGGTGGCCTGCGAGCTGCGCTATCAAGATCCCCTCAACGGGGAGGCACGTTTGGTGCGGTGTGCGGGATTAAGTGGTGAGTTGGGGTTGCCTGAGGCGCCTGCAGGATAACCGCGGCCGGACTAGCACAGCGGCGTGTATTTCATCAGTTCCCCGAGGGAGTGTACGCCAAGCTTTTTCATGGTATTGGCCCGGTGCACTTCCACCGTCCGCAGCGATAAGTGCAGTGCTTCAGACATCTGCTTGTTGGTCTGGCCCTGGATCAACAGTTGCAGTACCTGTTTTTCCCGGGGACTCAAGCGGTTAAAACATCCCTGCAGTTGCTGCTCTTCCCATACCTTCTGGCTGTTTTCCAGCGCTTTTTCAATGGCACCGGCAAGGGCTTTGCCGTTCACCGGTTTTTGAAAGAAATCGCAGGCACCGCGGCGAAATGCCTCTACCGCCATGGGCAGGTCGCCATGGCCGGTGAGGAAAATAATCGCCAGCGGGCTGTCTTGCTGCAATAGCCGCTGTTGCAGCTCCTGGCCGGTAATTTCCGGCATTCTGGCATCAAGAATGACGCACCCCGGTGCTTGCAGTTGGCATTGCTCCAAAAAGCTCATGCCATCGGCAAATGCCTGTAATTGGAAACCGAACTGGGTCAGCATGAAACTGAGGGAGTCACGAATGGCGGCATCATCATCCACCAGATAAACATTATGTTGTTGCATCAAGCGCCTCGTTATATTGAGATACCAAGAGTAGAACGCTGTCAAACGGGCGACAAACCGCTAACGCTGGCTTTTGGACATGGATCACCTGGTTTTTGTCAGGCTTTTGCGATGATTCAAGGTATTACCTTATGTCGTGTATTAGGCTAAGCGCAATTAAAAAATTTGAGGTAAGCATGAAACGGCATGGGTGGCTGCTGCTGTTATGGCTGTGTTTTTTGCCAAATATGGCAACGTCTTCGGTTAATACCGACTGTGAAACCGGTGATTATCCCATCGAGGCGGTATTTCGCATTGCGGTGTTGGCCAATCATGGCCAGATGCAGGCCATTTTGCGCTGGCAGCCCATGATGGATTACCTGAGCCAGCAGTTGCCGGGCAACCGCTTTGAGGTGGTTCCTCTGGACTTTACCGAAATGAAAGAGCAACTGCTGGACCACAGGGTACAGTTCATTGTAACCAACCCCGGCCAGTATTTGAGCTTGAGTAACGAACAGCCTCTGTCTTGGCTGGCCACCATGCGCAGCCGTCAACACGGCGGCGCGACTTACGCCATCGGCTCCACCATTATCGTGCGGGCCGACAGCCCCATCCATTCATTGGAAGATTTACGGGGCGTGTCGGTTGCGGCCAGCGATCCCCAGGCGCTGGGGGGGTATCAGGCCGCCGTGGGGTTGCTCCATCGCCATGGCATAGAGGCCAGCGCTTTTTTCAGCGACATCCATTTTTTGGGATTCCCCCTGGAGCCTTTGGTGTATCAGGTGCGTGATGGCGCGGTGGACTCGGCCATTACCCCTTATTGCACCCTGGAGGAAATGGTGGATGAAGGGCTGGTCAAGCGGGAGGATTTCCGGGTGATCAACCGCCAGCAACCGGAAGGTTACGACTGCGATGTTAGCACCCCGTTATATCCCAACTGGTCATTTGCCGCTTCGGATTTGGTGCCAAGCCCCATCACCCAGGCCATTACCCAGGCACTGTTTGACCTGCCCGCCAACTCGGAAGCCGCCGTGAGTGCGGATCTGATGGGCTGGACCGCGCCGGTGAGCCAGTTGGCGGTGATTAAACTGTACGATGAGCTGCAGATTTCCGGCGGTCCGCCCTCACTTTATGCGGCTTCCTATAAATGGTTTCGGCAACACCGGGAACTGGCCATGGTATTGCTGGGCATTTTCTTTTTGGCTCCCTTTTACCACTTGTGGCTGGAATACAAAATCCGCCAGAAAAACGAGTTTTTGATGGCCACTGAGCGCCAGCTGAAAGATAAGGAGCTACAGCTGGAGCGGATGCAAAGTGCGGCCATTTTAGGGGAGATTGGTGCCGGGTTGGCCCATGAGCTGAACCAGCCCATTGCGGCCATTACCCAATACAGCGAAGGGGCGTTAATGGCGCTGGAGCGCAGCGATGCTGCCCAGATGCCGCCGCAACTGCATGAGGTGCTGAAAAAGATTTACAGCCAGTCGATGCGGGCCGGAGAAGTGGTGCACCGTATCCGTGGGTTATTGCGCCGCCGGCGTAACGGCAATGTGCCGTTGCTGGTGTTGCCGTTGATCCAGGAAGCCCTGGCGCTGTTTCAGCGCACCATTGATACCCGGCAAATCACCGTACACTTACAGCAAACCGGCCATGAACAAGCCATTTTGGGAGACAGCGTGGGGCTGAGCCAGGTATTGGTGAACCTGCTGAAAAATGCCCTGGATGCGATGGAAGGAAACGGGGGTAAACAGCTGCTTATCCGGCTGGATTATCAGGCGTTTCCAAGTGATAGGGAGCGTGATTTGCGCCAGCCCTGGATGCTGATAGAGGTTAT
Organism: Shewanella mytili; assembly: GCF_046765975.1. Classification (NCBI taxonomy): domain Bacteria; kingdom Pseudomonadati; phylum Pseudomonadota; class Gammaproteobacteria; order Alteromonadales; family Shewanellaceae; genus Shewanella; species Shewanella mytili. Next base: position 14,002 of record NZ_JBKOUD010000002.1, read on the forward strand.
TGACAGCGGTAGCGGTTTGGCGGCACCGGTAACCGAGCTGATGCAGTCGTTTGCCACCACCAAGGAAAACGGCTTGGGACTGGGGCTGGCGATTTGCCGCGATGTGATGACAGAGCACCAGGGGGTGTTGCAACTGGAAGACCGCCCTGATGGTCAAGGGTGCCGGGCACAATTGTGGTTGCCGTATCAGCGTAATTAGTGGCCGCATCTTGCCATGCCAGCGCAACCGGCTTAGCGGATGGTCTGGATGAGCTCCCAGCGGGAGCGGCAAAATTCCAGTATCAGCCCGGCCAGCAACCCCGCTGCCGGGTTAACCGCCAGGCTCACCACGGCGGTGGTGCCGATAACCGTCATGCAAAAGGGCCTGCCGTCGAGCAGGCGTCTGGACCACGCCAGTTGTAATCCGGCGATGGACAACAGCGCTCCCAATACGGCCATGGGAATGAGGCTCAGCAGCCAGGCAACGGATTCTCCCCAGCTCAAGGCAATGGCGATGCAGCTCAGGCCAAAAATCATCGGGGCCCATAACCGCCTTGCCCCGAAGTGGTATTGCACTGCCAGCCCGCCGGCACCGTGGCACATGGCTATGGCACCAAAAGGTGCCAGCAGCAGATTGGCCAGCCCCGAGCTGGTGGCAAAAGCCTTGGGGGTAAAACGTTCCGCTTCGGTGGGAAATTTCTCTTTGGCCACGACCGAGGTGGCAATCACCGCGTTGGTGAGCGTCATGGCCAATTGGGGCAGCACCAGTAGCGTCAGCGCCTGGGCCCAGTCATCCAGCAGTGGCCAGTGCAGCTGCCATGGGGTCTGGTTAAAGCTGAAATGGGCGTCGCTGCCTTGCAGGTAATACTGCCAGCACATGCCGGCCACCAACACCAGCGGCATGGAAACATAACGCAGCGGCGTGAAGCGGCACATGAAAATCAGCGCAAAAGCGCCAAACCCCACCAGCGGGGTGATGGTCATCATGTGGCCGCCCATCATCAGCAGCTGAATGCCGATGGCAAACTGAATGCCCACACTGATGGCCTGGGATATCTGCTTTGACAGCCATGTAATGGCACCACTCACCGCCAGCAATAGCAAAATGGCCCCCATCAGCATGGCACTGGCCTGCATGATCCCCGGTGTCAGCCCCTGGGCAATCACCAGGGCTGAAATCACCTTCATGGGTTGCACTGGGATCGGGCGGCGATAAAACACCGCAATGGCCAGGGCGAATAATCCGAAGCCAAAAAAAATCCCTTGGGGCGAGAATTGATTGAGGGCGATAAGCCCCAGCACTAACGGCAAGAATGTGCCCAGATCGGCAAAGGCACCACTGAATTCCCCAAGGGTACGATTCATGTTGATTGAGAGGGTACGGGATGGAGTCATAAAATTTGCCGTCATGATGGATGCCGGATAATGGCAATAACAATGCCAGTTTTTTTATGGGGTTTGTGCCCAGGATTCTGTAATTTTCTCAAATTTACCTTTATTCAGGCCATGAATGAGACAGTTTGGCTAGGGCTTGGGTCTTATTGTCTGAAAAAGAGTGGACCAGCCCTGAGCAGGCGGGCTGGTCCTAGCCGGAGTCTCGGCATTCCGGCTAAATCATGGCGCGATAAGGGACGCGCTTAACGCTTATTTGGTGTGCAAGATGCCTTTGGCTTTCATCGGATCACCTTCATAACCCAGTGCTTTCCAGTCAAGGCGCCCTTTGGCGCTGTGGCAGTCGGCACATTTCAGGGCTTGTTCCTTGGGCGATACCATATGGTTGATACGCCACCACATTTCGGTAGGTGCGAAATCGTATTCACCACTGTAGGTGGCGCCTACTGCCTTCATGGCTTCACTGGCTTCCATTCCCAGACGTACCGCTTTATCCCAGTCAAATTCGCTCCAGTATCCGCCTTTACCGTAAGTTTTCGGGTTGAGGAAGATGTGGTTTTTCTTGTCGTAAATCTGCTTGCCGGAAAATACCTTGAACGGGTAAATCTTGGCTTTGGGATCCTGGATGTCGCCCAGTGGATAAGCCAGCTTGGTAACTTTGCTGGGGTCCATCTTGTCACCTGCCATGTACGCATCAGCCTTGCCGTTGTACCAGGCATAGCTGGGCTTGACCATTTTCCCCCAGGTGAAGGAGCCCTTTTTCTTCAGGTAGGTATGGCGGCCGTATTCATCCACGCTGTCTTCCCTGTCTTCGCCGGCGGTTGACCAGTCCCAAGTGAGTTTGGTGGCTTCTTCACGGGCAAAGTAAGGGATATGACAGGTCTGGCAGGCCACGGTATCCGTATGGGCATTCAAACGCTTGTTGGCATGGGGCGCGGCATCATGGCAGTTGATGCAACCAATGTGATCCTCACCGCCGGGAGATACCCCCATGGCATTACCGCTGATGTTGTGATCTTTGGTCTGGTGACAGTCCTGGCACTGGAAGTCATTGCCGTCCGCATTCATGTGCACATCCAGGTTTTTGTCAGGATAGGCCATGGATGAGTCCAAATCGCCGTGCTTGACCGCATCACCGCCGCCACCGTAGAAGTGGCAGGAGCCGCAGTTATCCCGCACCGGGGTGCCCACGTTTTGCGCCACCTTGACCAAATCCACGTTGGTAAAGGCTTCGCCGGCAACGGTTTTGGCGTAGGTGCCGGTGGTGTCATGACAAACCAGACAATCCACCTTGGTGGCATCGGTAAAATCAAAGTGGTTGTCTTTCCAGCCATAACCTGCATGGCACACGGTGCAGCGGGGCTGGTTACCGGCAATGGACACACAGAAGTTGTTAATGGCGTTTTTCTTGCCGCGCGCTACCGTGCGGCCGGGGAGTTGCTGTTTGAGTTCCCAGGTCCAGTGGGAGGTTTTCATCACGTCATGGGCTTCTTTTTCATGACATTGCAAACAGTCCTGTGTCACTTCAGGGCCGCTGTTATAGGGGCCTTTCAGTACGTCTTTATGGGGCGCTGCCGCGCTGGCCGTGCCAGCCGCCAACAGCAGGAGTAACGCAAGTGATCTCATCATTGTATCTCCTGCCCCGGTTGCCCGGGGCGGTTGGTTGGGTTAGAAGCTCACGGTCAGTGAGGCATTGACATCAAAGGCGGTGTCCACCACCGGCAACAGCGAGTAAGCACTGCCGTTAAGCACATCGCTGACTTTTTGTGGCGCACCCACCGGGGTGCCACTGCCGGTATATTCATAGTCGTAATACAGGCCTGCCAGTTTGATGAACATTTTCGGATTGATATCAAAGATGTAATAGCTTTCAACCACATGGCCGCGGGTAGCCAGCTTGCTGCCAATGGGGTCATCCTGGGCTTGGGTGAAAGGTGTCCAGTATTTGGAGCCGTAGTTGTATTCCAGACCGAATTTGCCGTAAGGCGCCGGCATTTGCATGCCCACATATATGCCGTAGCCGTCATGGGTGTCGTTACTGTCAGCGCTGGCGGGCGTCATGATGATTTCGCTGCCGTCACTGTTGAGTTCAGCGGTAAACACCGCATCCGACAACATGCCGCCAAACATGCCGGCTTCGCCATTGCCTACGGCTCGGGTCCAGCCCAGTGATGCAAAAAACTTCATGTCTTCGTCAGACTCGTAGGCATAACCCACGCCGCCCAGATACATGTCGCCAATAACGCCGCTGGGTTGCACCCTTGTGACAAAGTTGAAGTTGTCAAACTTTTGCAAATCCTGGTACATGGTAGGGGCAAAGATGGAGGCAAACTGGTTGGGGAACGCCATGGTGCCCTTGAAGCCGTCGTTAATGTCCTTGGCGGCAAACAGGGTGAATTGCAGGAAGTGGTTGCCGTCATTAAGGGCGTCAATGTTAAAGCCCCCCAGATGGGTGTCTTTGGTGACGGTATCGCCAAACAACTCGCCATTGCCCCATTGGGACTCAAAACCCTGGCCATAGCAAAAACGCACCACCTGGCCTTCAATGCCGGTGATGTCTTCCAGCTTGTAGCCAATGGTCATGCCGTCAAAGTTGAAGTTCACCAGATGGCCAGAGGGGGTACCGCCGCGCAGCTCGTTTTCCCTGTAGTGGCTGGGCGGGCCATAGGTGGATGGGCGCCGGCCAATGGACAGGTACAGCTCGGAGCCTCCGATGTTGCGCCAGTCAAAGTAAGCCCGCTCCACCCGCAGCCAGTCACCGGAAGTGTTGCCGGAGCTGGTGCCGTCCATGGTAAAGGCGCGCCAGGAATCAAATACCTGCACGCCGGTGGAGTCGCCCCAGTTTTTATACATGCTCAGGCGGCCGGCAAAATCCACGTTATCCCAGACCTTGGCCTTCATGTTGAGCCGCAAGCGGGTGGTGTAGAAAATGTCGTTGTCGATGTCCTGCCGGCTCTGGGGTGCCAGGGCATAAGGCATCACGCCGTTTAACTGGCCGCTTTGAAAAGCGTTTGCCAGCGCGGGGTTGGCCGCCATCATTTTCCCCAGGGGAGAGTTGGCATCCGCCGGATTGCCATATTCTCCGGCCATGGCACGGGCGCCAAAATCACTGAAATTCATCAGGATGGCCGGATTCCAGGTCACATCCTGATAGTGCAGGGAGTGCGCCTTGACCCGGAAGTCGCCGGTAAAGGTGATCCTATCCAGCGCGGCGTGGCGTTCGGTTTTGTTCAGCCGGGAATTGAGGCTGTCTAGCTCCTCGGTAATATCGGCAAGTTGTTGTTTAAGTTCTGCAATTTTTGCGTTATCGGTTTTTTCCGTGGCATGGGCAACCGGGCTTGCCATCAGCGAAAGTCCCAATGCTTGAGCAACCACAATGGCAACTAATGTGCGCATATTTTTTCTCCTGGCCGGAATCTCCGGCTTTTTCAGGCAGCAACAGCCCCTGGAGCTTGCTCCATGCCATTGCTGTGTATTGTCGGACGGTGGCTTAAGTGCCGGGATTAACCACAGGTTTGCGGTTGGGCGGAATCTGCCGCATGGTCATACAAGAACTGCTGTACGTCTTTCAGATCCTTTTCGCTCAGTTTTTCAAAAACTGCCGGATTGGCTTTGTGCTTGTCTTTGTCAAAGAACCGATCCCATTGGGCCATGGTTTTGCTCATGGGGGTGAGTTCGCCAGCGGCATTGCTTTGACTGTGGCAGACCTTGCACTCTTTTTTGTACAGATGTTTGCCTTTTTTGGGATTGCCGCCATCGGCTGCGTAACTGCCTGCGGCCAGTGCGGTTGCCAGCAGTAATACGCCAAGCTGGAGTGTTGTTTTCATCATCATTTCCTCATATTGCTATTTTTATTCAGCATCACTTGCGGATGTTGTTGTTGTTTTATTTCGGTTAAGAATTTAGCAAAGTAGAAAACATGAGGCGTTGACGGCGATCACTTTCATGATATTTTTCTAATTGATAAAAATATCATTGAAATTAATCTAATGAAATGTAGCGGCATGTTTTAAAGTCGCTATAAAACATAAACTTATAAAAGTTATTTAATTTAAAGTTGGCTAATACTGTGGATAATCTCACACTTTTTTTAGGGTGATACAGTTAACAAAAGTCAAATTTTAACCATTGACGCAGCATTTAACTGTTTATTTTGCTTGATTTTTGCGCAGTGACAAAAATGTAAACCCGTTCACATATTAGGGACTGGATGGCCCAGTTCTTATGCCTTGGATCACATCAGCAGGGGTATTGTGGTTTACCACAATACCCGTAAAAAATTCATGGGATAACAATTAACGCGAAATCAGCGCAGACGCTGTTGCTTGGCAACACTCATGCGTCTGAATAAAAACGATTCCGAGTGAACTATTCGTCTCCGGCTTGAAGACGATGGAGGTTAACCATGATAAAGCTTGATCGACGGGCTTTCCTGAAAGGTGCCGGCGCTACTGGTGCATCCTGTGCCTTGGCCAGTGTTGTCCCCGGCTCGCTGGCAGCCGTGGGCGCAACAGAACTGCGCGGCAGCGGGGAAGCCGTACCCAGTATCTGTGAAATGTGCTCTACCCGTTGCCCCATTTCTGCCCGGGTGGTAGATGGCAAAACAGTATTCATTGAAGGGAATGCAGAAGCCAAATCCTTTGGCGGTAAAGTGTGTGCCCGTGGCGGCGCCGGCCATAGCCTGCTGTACGATCCACAGCGTCTGGTAAAACCCATGAAACGCGTGGGTGCCCGTGGCGAGGGTGAATGGCAAACCATCAGCTGGGACCAGGCCTACAGCGAAATCGCGGCCAAAATGAATGAGCTGAAAAGCAAATATGGTCCGGAAAGCGTGGTCTTTTCATCCAAGTCAGGTTCTGAACACACCCATATCTTCAATATGGCAAAGGCGTTTGGCAGCCCTAACACCTTTACCCACCTGACCACCTGTCCAGGCGGTTACGGGGTAGCTGCCCATGCGGTGTACGGTTCCAAAATGAAACGGGACCTGAGCAATAGCAAGTTCATCATCAACTTCGGTCATAACCTGTATGAAGGCATCAACATGTCCGAAACCCGTGCGCTGATGAAAGCGCAGATGGACAAGCATGCCAAGCTGGTGGTGTTCGATCCCCGCTTCTCCGTGGTGGCCTCCAAAGCCGATGAATGGCATCCAATCCGGCCCGGCAGTGATGTGGCCGTGGCATTGGCCATTTGTAATGTGCTGATTGCCGATGATTTATATGACAAAGCCTTTGTTGAGCGTTATGTGAATGGCTTTGAACAGTTTGCCGCGCAGGTAGCGCAATACACGCCGGAATGGGCGCAGAAGGTTGCGGACGTACCCGCCAAGGACATTCGCCGCATTACCCATGAACTGGCAAAAGCCGCGCCTCATGCCATGGTTGACTTCGGTCACCGCAGCACCTTTACCACCGAAGAGTTTGAAATGCGTCGCGCCATTTATGCCGCCAACGTATTGATTGGCAACTTCGAGCGCAAAGGCGGCCTGTATGGTGGCAAAAAAGCCAGCACATACAACAAATTTGCCGGTACCGATGCGGCGCCTTCACTGGGCAAACCCGGTGTGAAAATTCCGAAACCCACTGCCAAGCGCATTGATCAGGTCGATCCGCAACTGGCACTGCCTGCCAAAATGGGCGGCATTTACCAGTCCATTATCGATACCGTTGAAAATGGCAAGCCTTATCCCATTCACGGTTGGGTCATGACCCGTACCAATCCCATGCAAACAGTGACCGACCGTAACCGGGTGGAAGACGCACTGAAGAAAATGGATTTGGTGGTGTGCTGTGATTTGTACGTGAGCGAAACCGCTGCGTTTGCTGACTACATTCTGCCGGAATGTACCTATCTGGAACGGGATGAAGAGATTGCCGACAAGTCTGGCAAGAATCCGGGTTACTACGTGCGCCAGCAAGTGGTGGACGTGATTGGCGACACCAAGCCTGCCTGGCAAATTTTCCGCGAGCTGGGGATTAAACTCGGCCTGGGTGAATACTACCCATGGGAAAACATCCAGACACTGCAGTTGGCACAGGTGAAAAAAGATGGTGCGCTGCTGAAGAAGATTAAAGACAAGGGTTATGTGAGCTACGGCAAGCCGCTGATGTTGCGTGAACCGTCAATGGTTGCTGCCTTTGCTGCCGCTTATCCTACCGCCCACGCAGTGGATGAGGATGGCACTTATGGTTCGGCCGTGAAGTTCAAGACCCCAAGCGGCAAGATTGAGCTGTTCTCCAGTGAAGTGGAAGAACTGGCACCCGGCCGCGGCATGATTGCTTATCACGAAGCCAAACTGAAAAATCCTGACGAGCTGTACTTCATTCAGGGCAAAGTGGCAGTGCACACCAACGGTGCTACCCACAACGTGCCAATGCTGGCCAACCTGATGTCAGACAACGCCGTATGGATCCATCCGGAAACCGCCGCCAAACGGGGTATCGAGAACGGTGATGCCATTCGTTTGACCTCCAGCGTGGGTAGCGAAACCGGCCATGCACTGGTAACCAAAGGTATTCGTCCGGATACAGTCTTTGCCTACATGGGTTTTGGTTCCAAAAACAAAGAACTGACCCGCGCCAGCGGTAAGGGTGTTCATTGTGGCAACTTGTTGCCCCATGCCACCGCACCGGTATGCGGTATGTGTGTACACACCACTGGTGTGAAACTGGAAAAGGCATAACGGGAGGCTAACAATGAGCAAAAAATACGTCATGGTGTACGATGAAAACAAGTGCATCGGCTGTCAGGCGTGCAATATAGCTTGCCGCAGCGAAAACAAAGTCCCTGAAGGCGTCAGTCGTCTGCAGGTGCGGGTAGAAGGGCCTTATGGCGAAATGCCATTACTGCACTTCAAATACAACCGTGTGTCTTGCCAGCAGTGTGAAGACGCGCCTTGCGTGAAAGTGTGTCCTACCGGTGCCGCTTACGTTACTGAAGACGGCATTGTGTCCATCAAGAAGGATAAATGCGTCGGTTGTCAGTACTGTATTGCCGCCTGTCCTTACAAAGTGCGTTTCATCAATCCGGAAAACCATGTGGCGGAAAAATGCAATTTCTGCGCGGATACCCGCCTGGCACGTGGCGAACAGCCGGCTTGTGTAACGGTTTGTCCTACCAATGCGCTGGTGTTTGGCGATGTCAACGCCCCAGGCAGTGAAGTGGCCAAGCTGTTGAACAGCACCGCAACTTACCGCGAAAAAGTCCATCTTGGCACCAAACCAAGGGTTTTCCGTATTCCTGCCCGCAAAGGAGGGATTGAAGCATGAACAATATCTGGGGTGATATGTCACAGTACAACCCTGTGACCTGGCATTGGGTGATTGCCGTATACCTGTTTCTGGCCGGGCTGGCTGCAGGCAGTTTATTGATTGCCATCGCCATGCGTTGGGCGAAAGGCGACCGTGAGGAAAGTCCCATCCTCAAGGCTGCTGCGCTCATCGCACCGGTGGCCATCTGCCTGGGGATGTTGTGTCTGGTGTTTGACCTGACCCGGCCGTTCCATTTCTGGTTGATTCTCATCAACTATAACCTGACCTCCGTGATGTCCATCGGGGTGGTGGCGCTGTTGTTCTTCATTCCGCTCACCTTCCTGTATGCACTGGTGGTATTCCGTGAGCAACTGCCGGCCTTTGGCCTGGGCTTCCTCAAGGGGATTGCCGATGCCCTGGCTGGCGCCAGAAAGCTGATTGAAAAGCTGTTGTTTGTATTGGCTGTTGCCGTGGGTGCTTATACCGGCTTCCTGATTTCAGCCATGAACATCTACCCCATGCTGAACACTGCCATTTTGCCAGCCTTGTTCCTGGTATCCGGCATTTCAGCGGGTGCAGCCGCCAACGCTGTCGTGGCCCTGTTGCTGTTCAACACCCCGTCACACGACAAAGAGCTTGGACGGATGCACAGTATTGAATTGCCGGTAGTGGCCATTGAAATCCTGTTCCTGTTCATGCTGTTCTGTGCCCTGTACTTCAAAGGCGGCGCTGCCGCTGCAGCACTGGCATCACTTACTGATGGCACTTGGGCTGCGGTATTCTGGACACTGGTGGTGGCTGTCGGTTTCGGCATTCCGCTGTTATCCCAGTTGCTGCCGGCACAACAGCGTCATGGCAAAGGGGTGATGTTGCTCGGTGCCCTGTGCAGCCTCACCGGGGTACTGGCTCTGCGTCACTTTATTCTGTACGCCGGTCAAAGTTATCTCGGCTAATCATTGTTATGCTAGCGCCACAAGCCTTCGCGAATGCGGAGGCTTTTTTTATGGGGTTTGCTGAAGATATCAAGAGTTAAGCTATCTTTAACTGAACCCTATTGATCCGAGGCGTTTTTCAAGGAGATGGAGATGAAACTAACCACGCTGGCGTTGCTCACCGCCACCACTTTTTGCAGCGGTTCCCTGTGGGCCGGGCAGGATGTATTTGAAGCGAGAACTGATGCCATGGGCGGGGCAGGCGTTGCTGCCGGTGATCGCCTGGCTGCAGGTTTCGTGAATCCGGCATTGCTGGCATTGGCAGATCGCCAGCAGGATGACGTAAGCCTGTTATTGCCTGCCCTAGGTGCTGATGGGGCCGATAAAAACGACATGGTGGACGAGTTTGACACCCTGCAGGATAACTACGACATGCTGGATGGGGCCATTGCCCAGCAGAATCCGGACAACATCATCCGCTACCGCGACTTGTTACTGAATAACCTGCAAGCCCTGCAAGGCGACAGTGCCTATGCCAGTGTGGGGTTGGGCGTGGCGGTTGTGTTACCCTCAAACAGCCGGATTTCAGCGGCGGTGATTGCCAAAACCTATCTGGACGCCTTTGTGCTGGCGGATGTCAGTGCGGCGGATTTACAGCTGCTGAATAATCTGGATCCCTTGAATCCGCCATCACTGGATGACCTGTCATCCACCGGCCGGGTATTTGCCGGTGCCGTATCGGATTTCGGGGTGGCGCTGAGTACCCGCATGAGTGTGGGTGACATGCCGCTGACCATCGGGGTGACGCCGAAACTGCAACGCCTTGATACCTTCAACTATGCGGTGTCTGCCAACAACTTTGACGTGAATGATTTCAACAGCGATGACTATCGTAACAACGATACCGGCGTCAACCTGGATGTGGGGGTGGCGTTGCAGCCCACCGAAGGCCTGACGCTGGGGCTTAGTGGTCGCAACCTGGTCAAGCAGGAGCTGGCATCCGTGGTGCTGGCAGATTGCCCGTGCCAGCAGCTGACCTATCAGGTCAAGCCCATGGTCACTGCCGGGCTCGCCTATCAATGGCAGGGACTGACGCTGACCACGGATGTTGATCTCACCGAAAACAACAAATTCGTGGAACTGGACGGCCCCAAATACTGGCGCATGGGCGGCGAATTGCAGGCCACCGACTGGCTGGCATTGCGCTTAGGCTATCGCCATGATGTGAATGACGTGACCACTGACATCTATTCCGTGGGTACCGGCATTGTGGTGGGTAACTTCTTCCGGCTGGATCTCACCGGCATGATGGGCAGCGATAATGCCGTAGGCGGCGCCCTGCAAACCTCTTTCCACTTTTAATTGCGGTGATGCGTGACAACGGGGGCTAGGCCAAAAGCCCCCAGAGTGATTTAAGTGCCAGCAGCAGTGCGCTGGCACTGCATAACATCAAGGTCAGCATTTTACTGCGCCGTTTGTCCACCCGATGCAACAGCGCCCCCGAGATCACGAATCCCAGCAGCAGCGCCGGCAATAACAGCAGCGCCAGCAGCAGATCCCTGAACGACAGCATGCCGGAGAGCAGCAGCACCAAGAGGCTGATACAGGTACTGACCACAAAAAAGGCCGAGAGGGCTGCACGAAACTTCCCGGCTTCCCGCCCGGTGAGCAGCAGGGCCATGGGTGGCCCGCCAATGCCGGCAACCGTGCCGAAAATGCCGGAAAACATCCCCGCCACAAACAAATTGCAACGGTTGACTGGCAGCGTGAGTTTTTTCAGGCTCAAGGCCACGGCCGTGGCCACAATGGCGGCAATCACCAGCCCGAGAATGGCTTGGGGCGCCAGCAGCAAGGCGGCCCCCAGCAAACTGCCGGGAATGCGTCCGGCCACGGCATACTGCAATCCTGCCAGCTCCAACTGTCCCCGCTCGCGCAGCAAGGTGAGCAGGGCAATGGAAAAGCTCAGGATAATCAACGAACCCGGGATTAATTCCGGGTCAATGATGTACAACAGCGGTGCGGCAACCACTGCCAAGCCAAACCCCAGCAAACTTTGGGTAATGGCGCCCGCGACAATCACCAGCGAGGCCAGTAGCAGGGTGATGGGGTCGATTAATGTCCACATTTAAAAAAGCAGAATGCCGGGACATGCCCGGCAAGCTGATGATATGTTGCGCCTCATGGCCGAAAGGTCAGCCATTTACTCCATTTCTTCCCATTCGATGCCCATCTCTTCCATGATTTTTTTGGCATCTGCCGGAATGCTGTCAGGGCGATCCTTGGAGAGATCTTCATCGTTGGGCAATGGCTGGCCGGTGTAAGCATGCAAGAATGCTTCACACAGCAGTTCGCTATTGGTGGCATGACGCAGGTTATTGACCTGGCGCCGAGTGCGTTCGTCGGTTAGCACTTTCAATACTTTCAACGGAATAGACACAGTAATTTTTTTTACTTGTTCGTTTTTCTTCCCGTGCTCAGCGTAAGGGCTGATGTACTCGCCGTTCCATTCAGTCATGTTGCACCTGCTATGTCGCTAATTCGCTGCCGATTTTAAACTCTTACATCCCACAGTCAAATGGGAGTCCATGCTACTGTATCACAAAAATGGAATTCTATACATTTGGACGTCTAAACGTCTTTATGCCTATTGACGTTGAAGAGCGACTTGATAGAATTTAGCCATCTAGACATCTTTAATCTGTCGCCCCTGTTAATAATGTAAGGAGCCGAACATGACTGCGCGGAAAATGGCCACCACGGTTGTGCGTCAAGGAATCGAGTCCGATAGCCAATATGGTGCGGTGCTTCCGCCTATTTACCTGTCGACGAATTACAGCTTTGCAGACTACCAAACGCCGCGGGAGTTTGATTACAGCCGCTCCGGCAATCCTACTCGCAGCATTTTGGCCAATGCCATTGGTGAGCTGGAGCAGGGATGCCCGGCGGTGATTACCGCCAGCGGCATGGCGGCGGTCACCTTGGTCAGCAGCTTGCTGGGGGCGGAGGACTTGCTGGTCATCCCTCATGACTGTTATGGCGGCAGTTATCGCCTGTTCACCCATCTGGCGCAAAAAGGGCAATTCCAGCTGGCGGTGGTGGATCAAACCGACAGCCAGGCCCTGCAACAGGCCCTGGCGGCCAAACCCAAGCTGGTTTGGGTGGAAACCCCCTCCAATCCGCTGCTGCGGCTGGTGGATATTGCCCGATTGGCCAATGAGTGTCAGGCTCAGGGCACTTTGCTGGCGGTGGATAACACCTTCTTGTCGCCGGCATTACAACAGCCGCTGTTACTGGGGGCCGATATTGTGGTGCACTCCACCACCAAATACATTAACGGCCACAGCGATGTGGTGGGCGGCGCGGTGATAGCCAAAGACCCGCAAATTGCCGAGCAACTGCACTGGTGGTCGAACACGCTGGGGCTCACCGCTGGCGCCTTTGACAGCTATCTGGCACTGCGTGGATTGCGCACACTGGCACTACGCATTGAACAGCACCAGCGTAATGCCGCCAAAATAGTGGATTTGCTGCAGGGCAGCGAACAGGTGGAAAAAGTGTATTATCCGGGGCTGGCACAGCACCCGGATCACCAGATTGCGCTGAAGCAACAGCGAGGCTTTGGCGCCATGGTAAGCTTTGAGCTCAAAGGCGGCGCAACACAAGTCGGCGCTTTTCTCGGGGCATTACGCTATTTTTCCCTGGCGGAAAGCCTGGGCGGGGTAGAAAGCCTGGTGGCGGTGCCCGCCAGCATGACCCATCGGGCCATGGATGCAAAAGCCCGGGCAAACGCAGGCATAAAAGACACACTCATCCGCCTGTCAGTGGGCATTGAAGACCCGCAAGACCTGGTGGATGACATTACCGCTGCCTTGGCAGCCGTGGCAGCTGGTTAAATTGGAGAGCATTGATTAATGGCGCGTAGTCACTTACATAAATTTGGGGGCAGCAGCCTGGCGGATCCGGACTGTTACCGGCGTGTGGCGCACATTCTGCTGACCCACGGGCGGCCCGATGATCTGATTGTGGTGTCTGCCGCAGGCAAAACCACCAACTTCCTGTACAAACTGCTGGCACTGCGCGAGCAGGGCAAACTGTGGCAAGAAGAGCTGCAGGTACTGATGAGTTACCAGCAGGACCTGATAGAACAGCTGCTGAGTAACGGTCAGGCGCGGCAGTTGCGGGAGCGCCTGGCCACCGACCGGGCATCGCTCATGAGCCTGCTGGCGCTGGAAAACCGCAGTGAATACCAATGCAATCAGGTGGTCGGGTTTGGCGAACGCTGGTCTGCCAGGCTGATGGCGGCACTGCTACGTGAATCCGGCGTGGCCGCATCCAACATCGATGCCCGCGGTTTGCTGGTGGCCGATGAAGCTGCCGTGCCCAAGATCCGCCTGCAGGAATCCCGGGAAAAAATCCAGCAGTTGTTACAAAAGCATCCCGATGAACGGCTGGTGATCACCGGTTTCATCTGTGCCAACCCCCATGGCGACATGCTTCTGCTGGGGCGTAACGGTTCCGACTTCAGTGCCACCCTGATTGCCAGTCTGGCGGGCATTGAACGGGTGACCATCTGGACCGATGTGGAAGGGGTGTTCAATGCCGATCCCAATAAAATCCAGGATGCCCGCTTATTGCAGAGCATGTCGTTAACCGAAGCTGACCGGCTGGCGCGGCTGGGTTCGCCGGTATTGCATGCCCGTACCCTGCAGCCACTTTATAACACTCAGGTGAGCTTGGCGGTGCGCTCAAGCTATGCGCCGCAAACCGACTTTACCCTGGTGGCGCCCAAAAGCGACATCGCCAGTGCGCCTGTGGTCACCAGCCTTGAAGATGTGGTCACCGTCACCTTGCAGTTGCAATCCGCCTGGGAGGCGCTGCTGGAAGCGCTGGACAGTGCCGGCCTTCATCCCTTGGCGCATTGGACATTGGCCAAGCAGCAGTATGAACTGGCCTATACCCCGGAGGTTCAGCAGCAGGTACTGGCGTTATTACAGCGCAAAACCGCGGCGCTGGGCATCAGTGACGTGGCGCTGCACACCGGGCTTGGATTGGTGGCACTGGTGAGCGCCGCTGCCACGCAGTATCGTCGCAGTTTTGCCCGCTTGCTTAGCCGTGAAGCCCGGCCGCTGTATCAGGACCCGTTAAGTCTGGTCACCCTGGTGCCTCAGCAACAGGTATCGTTGCTGACACAAAAAGTGCATCGGCGCTGCGCCGGCCCCCGTAAACGCATTGGGGTGATACTGCTGGGCGTGGGCAATATCGGCGAAGCCTGGATTGATTTGTTCGGCAAGTCTTCCCGGCAACTGAACCGGCAACTGGAGGCGGAAGTTGCACTGGTAGGCTTGGCCAGCTCCAGCAAGGCCTTGTTTTGTAATGAGGGCATTGCCCCATCGGCATGGCAGGCCCGGTTTGAGGCCGAAGCCACCCCTTGGCAATACGAGCATCTGTTTGAGCAGACCGACACCCTAGATTGCGACGAACTGGTGGCGCTGGACATCAGCGCCAGTGCCCAGCTCACATTACAGTACCCGGAATTTTTT
This sequence comes from Shewanella mytili, assembly GCF_046765975.1. Classification (NCBI taxonomy): domain Bacteria; kingdom Pseudomonadati; phylum Pseudomonadota; class Gammaproteobacteria; order Alteromonadales; family Shewanellaceae; genus Shewanella; species Shewanella mytili. The sequence continues at coordinate 29,098 of NZ_JBKOUD010000002.1, forward strand.
GCCCGGGGCATTCATATGGTCAGTGCCAACAAACTGGCGGGTTCCGGGCCGCTGGCTTTTTATCGGCAATTGAAGCAAATGCTGGGAAACCGGCGTTTATTCTGGCGTTACAACGCCAGTTGTGGGGCAGGGCTGCCGGTGCAGCATGCCCTGAATGATCTGCATAACAGTGGCGATGAGGTCGAGGCCATTGGCGGCATTTTTTCAGGCACCTTGTGCTGGCTGTTTGAAAACTATGATGGCATCCGGCCTTTTTCGGAACTGGTACTGGAAGCAAAAGCCCTGGGGATTACCGAGCCGGATCCCCGGGATGATCTCTCCGGGCGGGACATGCAGCGCAAGTTGTTGATCCTGGCGCGGGAGATAGGGTTGGCGCTGGAGCTTGAAGATATCAAGCTCAGCTCTTTGGTGCCGTCCCATCTGGCCAAAGTGCCATTAAGCGAATTTCTGGCGCGTTTGCCTGAGCTTGATGAGTATTTTTCCCAGCAATATCAGGCGGCAAGTGAACAGGACAAGGTATTGCGTTATGTGGCCACCCTGGAGCGTCATGCCCAAGGTGCAAGGGCTGAAGTGGCGCTGCAATGGACCGAGCGCAGCCATCCGTTTGCCAACCTGACGCCCGGTGACAATGTGTTTGTCATCCGCAGTGCCTTTTATCAGGGCAATCCGCTGATTATCCGCGGCCCCGGCGCCGGACGTGAAGTGACCGCTGCTGCCGTGCAGTCGGATTTGGTGCAAATCTGTCGCGATCTTCTGGAGGACTAAGCCACAACTCAGGGTTCGCGTGAAAATGTTTTATTGCCAAGGCTCCTGTTATTGCAGGAGCCTTTTTCTTTATGTGGCGGGTCATACCGGAATAATGGGAAATGATCACATAATATGAAAATTAAATAACAGGCAAGCTGAAATCAGTCATAAATAATCTTTCTGTTTTATTATTCCATTATTAGCATTTTCAGGCGTTAATAAATAATTAAGCATAAATAAATTATTGTTTAAGCAATAATTAAGGTGTTAATAATAACCATGGTTTTAATTTAAATTTAATACCGAATAAATTTTAAATTAATGTTGGTTAAATGCTTAATTAATATTTGCCTGATAGGTGGAAAACAATATTTATTATATTTTGTTTGTTGTGATCTTATATACAGAGTAACAAATCAATTTCTAATATTTTAAATAAGATACTTGTGAGCAGTATCGTTAAAAACCGCTATAGGGGAAAATAATGAGAAAAATAAACAAATATCAAATGGCAATTGTTATTGCCGCCACCTTGGGCATATCTGCCTGTGGCAGTGACGGCAAAGATGGTGCTCCCGGGGCACCGGGAGCACCAGGTGCACCAGGTGCTCCCGGAGAGGATTATGTACCCGAAGTGATTGTGACCAAGCCGGTTGCCAAGGTGATTGACTGGCATTATGGCGAGGGCACAATTAATGTGACCTTCTCACTTGAAAACCAGGATGGCATTCCGGTTGAAAATCTGGATAAAGTACAACTTTATTCCACAACAAAAGGTGAAAATGGTCAGCTGCAACATACGGTTGATTTAACTTATATCGAAGGTGATGACAATTCGGTTGGTACCTTGACCCATACTGGTAATGGTATTTACGAGCTGGTTATGCCGGAAGAAAATACCACGGCCCAAACCGTGGGCATTGGTTATATTCGCCCGGGTAACGGCCCTAACGGCATGCCAAGAACGCCTCGGGTAATGTTTACCAAAACAGATCAATATGCCGCGGTGAGTTCTACCGAAGGCGACAAGTGTATTGCATGTCATGGGGAATTTACCAACTCTACCGGTAATGCCACTTGGGGTTGGCACCAGCATCATTATGCCCTGGATAATGACCAGGATGTGGTGATTGTGGATGCCTGTTTGACTTGCCATACACAAACCGAGAAAAAAGACGGCGGCTGGGCGCTGAATACCATGGCGATGATTGGCCATGGCATGATGTCAGACGGTGCCGGTGGCAAAATTGCCAAAGGCCATGCCAACATCAAAGACAACTATTCGATGGATCTGGGGCGCTGCACCACGTGTCACGTGGAAAACACCCAGTTTACCGCGTCCATAAACGGCTGTGTCACTTGCCATACGGATCTGTTTGATGCCAATCGTGATGGTGCCATTGTGAGCCACACGGGCTTTGGTGAAACCTCCTGTAAAAACTGTCATGAAGCGGCTGTTCACCAACATGATTCCGGTGCTGCCCGTGATGAAGCGCTTAACCGTTACAAGTTTGAGGTGCTGTCGGTGGCACGTTCTGCCGATAAAACCGAGATCCTGGTGACCGTGAAAGCCACCGACGCGGACGGACAGCCCGTGGATGTGGCATCCATCAGTGATGCTAGCCCGCGTGGCTGGGCAACCGTGATGAAAAATGGCGAAGCCATGTTGCCCGGAAGGGATGAAGGCCATGTGGCGCGCTCCATGAGCGGGGCTGCCAATGCCGATGGTTCATACACTTACGTGGTGCAGCATGCCCTGCCTTACAGCGATGGCGAAGTGTTGCTGGGGGGTATTGACGGTCGTGTCAGTTACACCAATGCCACCACCGGTGCCGCTACCAGTGCGCCTGTGGTTGTCTCCAACGTGGTTGATGTACGTCGCCTGAGCTTTGACGAAATGAAGTGCCTTAACTGCCATACAGAAGGCCTGCAGGGACATGGCGGCCAGCGCGGCGGTGTGGATTTGGGCGGTGCCTCTTGCGTGCAGTGCCACAGTGCTTACAACTGGGCACCCTCCAAAGCGGGTAACGACCACATTCAGGCCATGGGGCCCTTTATCCACAGCGTGCACTTTGGCGCGTATGGTGAAGAGCTCGGGGTGAATAAGATGCCGACCACCGACCGCAACAACCCGGTGCACTGCAGTGATTGCCACACCGGCGACATCAACCTGGAAAACGTGGCGCCAGCCGTGGTATTGACCGGTGAAGATGAAGCCTCGGTATACGGTGTTACGCCCATCGCGGCCAACTGTGCCTCGTGCCATACCGGCGCGGCGGCAAAAGCCCATATGGCGACCCAAGGCGGCGACTTTGATGTGCCAGTCAGCGCCAGTGGAACAAACGCAGGCGAGTCTGGCTCGTTTGATGTGTTTGACCCAGCGCCGATTGTAGAAGCCTGCGCCGTGTGTCATACCCCGGCGAAAATGGCTGAAGCGCACCGTTATTGAGCGCTGTAGTTGTGTTGTAATGCGCGGGATGTGATGTGTGCGATGCATCCCGCAATATTGGCCCGGGTTCTTGCTGGCGCTTTGCACCAGCCAGGCCCGGGCTGATTTTTTGGGTTCAGGGCGTTTTGCCTCTCCTTGGCTATTGGGCGCCAGCAACAGGCATCCGTTGTGGGCCGTCCCGTGATTAGCGAATCTTTGCCATATCCGGCAAAAATATCCGTTTCCAGCAGGTTTTTGGCAATTTCCGTGGCGAAGGGTGATTTTTTGCCTTGACTTCAATCATCGTTTCTCTAGTATGTGGACATATAGACGTCCAAACGTCCAGATAGATAAATTGAGGAAGATGTCAATGGCTTTTCACCACGCCCAGTATGCCAGCTCACTGAACCAGAGCCTCGCCGAGCTTAATGGCGACATTAATGTTTCCTTTGAATTTTTTCCGCCGGCCACGGCAGAAATGGAAACCCTGTTGTGGAACTCCATTCAGCGTTTACAGCCATTGCAGCCCAAATTCGTGTCGGTGACTTATGGCGCCAATTCCGGGGTGCGCGACCGCACCCATGGGGTGATTGAACGCATCCAGTCAGAAACCAATCTGGTGGCGGCGCCCCATTTAACGCTGGTGGATGCCAGTGAGGAAGAGTTGCTGCAATTGGCTAAAAACTACTGGAACAGCGGCATTCGCAATATCGTGGCCCTGCGGGGGGATTTGCCCGAGGGCAGCCCGAAGCCCACCCGTTTTGCGGCGGATCTGGTGCGTTTGCTGCGCAGCGTGGCGGATTTTGACATCTCGGTGGCGGCATATCCCGAGGTGCATCCCGAAGCGGCCAATGCCCAGGCGGATTTGGTGAACCTGAAACGTAAAATTGATGCGGGTGCCAGCCGCGCCATCACCCAGTTCTTTTTTGATATTGAAGCTTACCTGCGCTTTCGCGATCGCTGCGTGGCCGCGGGTATTGACGTGGAAATCGTGCCGGGGATTTTGCCGGTCACCAACTATAAACAGCTGAAGCGGTTTGCCGGCATGACCAATGTGAACCTGCCCCGCTGGTTGCAGCAGCAGTTTGACGGCCTGGATGATGATGCCTCCACCCGCTCGCTGGTGGGCGCCAATGTGGCCATTGACATGGTGAAAGTGTTGTCCAGGGAAGGGGTGAAGGATTTCCATTTTTACACCCTTAATCGGGCAGAGCTCACCTATGCCATCTGCCATATTCTGGGGGTGCGGCCCAAAGCGGTGGGTTAACCGCGCTGGCCATCAATGAAAACGCCTGCAACATAGCAGGCGTTTTTTATTGGGTTGGCAAGTGTGCCGCAGTTTACAGGCGGAACTGCCCCAGCAGTTGCTGCAGGCGGCCCGACAGGCTTGCCAGCTCATTACTGGCTTCGGCAATCTGGGCGGCGCTGTCACTGCTGTGAGCCACGGCATCATTGATGTTGCTCACGTTGCGATTGATTTCCGCCGACACGGCCACTTGCTGGTTGGCGGCGCTGGCAATCTGGATGTTCATCTGGGTAATGGTGGATACCGCCGCGCGTATTTGCTCCAGGGAGTCGTCCGCTTTACCGGCCTGCTGCACGCACTGCTCGGTGGTATCACTGCTGCGCTGCATCACGGTGACAGCGGAGCGGGCACCTTGCTGCAGGTTTTCAATGATTTGCTGGATTTCGGCAGTGGAAGCCTGAGTACGGCTGGCAAGGGAGCGCACTTCATCCGCCACCACCGCAAAGCCACGTCCTTGCTCTCCGGCACGGGCGGCCTCAATGGCCGCATTCAACGCCAGCAGGTTGGTTTGCTCGGCAATGTTGCGGATGACTTCCAGCACGGTGTCAATGGCCTGGCTGTCCTGTGCCAGCTTGTCGATGGTGCTGGCAGCGTGATTTATCTCCTGTGCCAGCCCGTCAATTTGCTGTACCACCTGCTGAACCACCTGTTTGCCGGCATCGCTGGCATTGTCTGCCTGCTCGGCGGCACTGGCCGCATCGGTGGCGTTATGGGCCACTTCCTGTACGGTGGCGGCCATTTCGTTCATGGCGGTGGCCACCTGCTCGGTTTCCCGTTGCTGCTTGTCGGCGCTTTGGCGGCTGTCGCCGGTGATGCCGGACATCTCCTCTGCCGAGGTGGCCAGTGATTCGGTTACCTGGGACACACTTTGCATGGTGGCATGGATTTTACTGACAAAGCGGTTAAAGGCACGCACCAGCTCGGCAATTTCATCCTTGCTGTGAACCTCAATGCGCTGGGTCAGATCACCTTCACCTTCGGCAATGTCATTCATGGCGCGGGTGGCTTCCCCAATGGGGGCGGTAATGCTGCGGGCGATAAATACCGCAATGGCGGCGCCCACCACCAGAACCATGAGGCCAATCCCCAGCAATTTAAGGTTGATGTACCACTGGGCTTTTTCGGCATGGCTGCGATCCATGGCAATGGCCAGCACCCCGATGGGTTTCCCTGAAAAATCCTCGATTTTGTGCAGGTATACCGCGTGGCTATTGTCATTGACCGCATCACGGAAATGGGAGTTTTCCCCCTGCATGACCCGGTTCAACAAGGCTGCATCCTGAAATTGTGGCAGCTCGAAGGTGCCGCCAAAACGCTTGAAGCGGTTATCGCTTGGGATCAGCAGGCTGATTTCTGCTTGGTAGTTTTGTTTGAATTCGTCAAAAAACGGTTGCCCGAATGACATGCCAAACTCCACCGAGCCTATGTGCTTGCCCTGATAGCTGATGGGCACCACGCCGCGAATGCCAAGCCCGGCAACCCCTTTTTCCAGCCCCATTATCGGTTGGCGCGTGTTATTGGTTTGCACCACGGTTTCGCGAAATGACGACAGGTCATCGCCAAATTTTTCAGGCTTGTGCACCCGCAAAAACGAGGTGGCCGGCGGCAGGTGGAACTGGAACTGGGTGACGGCAAAATCTTTTTTCAGCGGTTTGAACAGCAACTGGCTGCGGGCATTGAGCAGTTGCCGCTCTCCATTGGCTATCTCGGCCTGCATTTCCGGCGTATTGGCCACGACCGTTGCCATGGCTTCTGCCAGTTTTCCCGAGCTGTGTATCTCTGCGACAGCAGTCTGATAGAGTTTTTCTAATTCGCGTTGCTCCGATTTTGTTATTTGTGTGGTGAACTGGGCCAAAATCATTGGCATGATGATCGTCATGACCACCACCAGCATCAGGCAAATCCCCAGAATAATTCGGGTTCCCACTTTTAATCTGGCAAACAAAGTAACCCCCAGGAAAATCAATTCAGATCAAGAATCAATTATAGTCACACAAAAATGGCACAAATGTGTGAAATAACGACTTTTTAACAAGGTAGGTCAAGAACCTGCATCACTCTGTGATGATGCGCGCTTTTATGGTGGCTGGCGGTGTGAGCTTGCATGACATTTTGGGTCAACACCGGGGAGATTTCGCGTCAATTAACAATGCCGTTAGCGGGTAAAAAAGGCGGGAAGCCCACATAAGAGTGATTTTCCATCATTGGCGGCCCAATATGGCTTGAGATAGCAAAAAGGAGCCTTTAAGGCTCCTCTTTGGATTAGCGTGCACTGGCGTGTGCAGGCTTAGTCGCGGCGTTCCCTGCGTTTGGGACGGCGTTCACCTTCCACATGGGGTTTGCTGCGGTCGGTACGCGGACTGCGTTCATGGCCCTGGTCATCCTGGGCTTTGCGGCTGCGACGGGGCTTGCTGTCTTTGCCGTCCATCTGGGCGCCCACTTCCTTGATGTTGATGGGGCGGCCACATACGCGCACTTTTTTCAGGTGCATCAGAATGTCTTTGGGCATGCCGGCAGGCAGGTCAACGGTACTGAGCTGATCAAACAGCTGGATTTGACCGATATAACGGCTGTCGATATTGGCTTCGTTGGCAATGGCACCCACAATGTTGCCTACGCCCACGCCGTGATCACGGCCCACTTCCAGCGTGTAGCGGCACATCTTGATGTCCGGGTTATCCTTCAGGTTTTCGGCATTGCCCAAATCTGTCGGGGTGGCGCGGTTGCTGCTACGGCGCCGGCCCCGCTCTTCACCATTCTGGAATTTCCGATCCTGAACATCCCGTTGCCGCTCCTGCATGGGCGGCAATTGCAGCGGACGTTCCTGCTGCACCTGATACAACAGGGCAGTGGCCAGAATGTCGGTATCCACTTCCAGTTGCTGGCACAATTGGGCAACAGCGCCTTTCATGAAGTCCAGCTGCTCGTTGTGGAGGATTTCCGCTACCTGATCGCCCAAACGGGACAGGCGGCGCTCAGCCACGGTTTCAGGGCTTGGCACTTTCATGGGAGAAATGCGGCTGTTGGTGGCTTTTTCAATCATGCGCAGCATGCGCATTTCACGATTGGTCACAAACAGGATGGCCATGCCGCTGCGGCCGGCACGGCCGGTACGGCCAATGCGGTGCACATAGGCTTCGGCATCGTAAGGAATATCGTAGTTAATCACATGGCCAATGCGTTCCACATCCAGACCACGGGCGGCAACGTCGGTGGCAATCAGGATATCCAGCTTGCCGTTTTTCAGCTGATCAATGGCGCGTTCACGGGCCTGCTGGTTCATGTCACCATGCAAGGGTGAACAGGCATAACCCCGGGCATCGAGTTTTTCAGCCAGTTCCATGCAAGAGTTGCGGGTACGCACGAAGATGATGATGCCTTCGGTGTTTTCCACTTCCAGCACCCGCACCAGGGCTTCCAGCTTGTTGTGCTGTGATACCTGGATGAAGCGCTGTTCGATGGAGTCAACCGTGGTGTGGCTGGCGGCGATGCTGATGTTGATGGGGCTTTCAAGATGCTTGTTGGCCACCCGTTTGATCTGTTCTGGCATGGTGGCGGAAAACAGTGCCAGCTGCCGGTCATCAGGGGTTTGATCCAAAATCCATTCAATGTCGTCAATAAAGCCCATTTTGAGCATTTCATCGGCTTCATCGAGCACCAGTGCCTTGATGGTATCCAGTTTCAGGGTGCCGCGACGCATGTGGTCCATGACCCGTCCCGGGGTACCAACCACCACTTGAGGGCCGCGGCGCAGCGCCTGCAGCTGCTGGTGCATGCTTTGGCCGCCGTAAATGGGCAGCACGTGGAAACCTTTGAGATATTTGGCGTAGCTGGTAAATGCTTCTGCCACCTGAACTGCAAGTTCCCGTGTGGGGGCCAGAACCAGAATTTGCGGGGCATTGCATTTTTGGTCAATGGCGTTGAGTAGCGGTAGAGCAAAGGCGCCGGTTTTACCGGTACCGGTCTGAGCCTGGCCCAGAATATCTTTTCCCTCCATCAGAGGGGCAATACTTGCGGCTTGGATGGGGGTTGGATGCTCGTAGCCCAGCTCGTTTAGGGCGCGCAGCAACTCCTCGGAAAGCCCGAGTTCACGGAAAGTCAGTTCACTGGATGACATTGAATTGTAGCCTTGTGGGTGCGTGTAGAAGACGCAAAAAAGATTTTACAGCAGGAAAATCAACCCCGCGTTGACTTTCCGTTTAAAAAGAGGCGAATTATAACGCTATGCGCAACAAATATCCAGTGTTATGGCAAACATAATGCATATATTTGGCCAAGTCATAAAAAAAGAAACCCTTCCCCGCCCTTGGCGCACAGGGAAGGGAAGGCGGCGACAAAAATGGCTGGCAAAAATCATTGCGTGCCTTACTACGCCCAAATGGCCAACAGACCAGTGAATCGGTTTAAGGATGTGATGCCTCCTTGAGCGAATGTGCCGCCAGTTGGCGCAGATAGGGCGCCACGGCGTCATCGGCCCAGTCCACGTAACCGCGCACGAAGCCCATGAGTTGTCCTTGGGCGTCGAGCAAGAAGGTGGCGGGCACCACGTCAGTGGGCAGAATTTGCCCCAGCTGTTGTTGGGGATCGCGCCACATGCGCTTGAAATGCAACTGGTGTTGCTGCAAAAACGGCGCGATTAGTGCCAGCTCGGTATCAATGGAGAGGGGCACAATCACAATCTGCTGCGGATCCAGTTTGGCCTCCAGTTGCTGCAGGTGACGCAGATCCCGCACGCACAGGGTGCACCAGGTGGCCCACAGACTGAGAATGGTGATGCGCCCGGGGTGGTCGGTCAGTTTGCGGGGCAGCCCTTTATCATCGGTCAGGGTAATGTCTGCCAGTGCTTGGGGATGCTGCATGATAACCAACTGGCGCAATACCATGGGTTTATGGGCCAGCATCCCGTCGGAGGGGCTGTCACCTGCATGGGCGGCATAACTGCCAAGGGTTAACAGCAGCCCCAGCATTCCGCGTGTTAACCATTTTTGCATGCTCATGGCTGCATCTCCTGTTTTCGGCCGCCAAGCAACAGCGCGCCACAACCGATGACCAGTAGCAACGGCGCGGCCCACAATAGCCAGGTGGCAGGGTTCAGCGACGGCTGGTAACGAATTCTTTCGCCATAGCGTTGCACCATGAAATCGATGATCTGCTCCCGGGTTTTCCCCTGCTGCAGCATTTGGTAAATCTGTGCCTTGAGCTCTGAGGCGATGGGCGCTTCCGATTCATACAGGCTTTGGTTGACAGCCGCCGGGCAGCGCAGCTCTCTTGCAATCTGGTTGCTCAGCGGCAGCAGTGCCTGGGGCTCATCTGCCAGTGCCGGCAGTCCCAGCAACAGTGTCATCAGCCATATGATTTGGCGCCAGTGGGCATTACTCATACACAACTCCTGTAACACAATGGGGCGCGGTGCCCGCTTGCCTGGCCCGTTGGCGTCGCGGTGCCAATGCCAGCAGCGCTGCCGGCAGCAGCAGGCAGCCGCCCAGCCACAAAAAGCTGATCAGCGGTTTGATGCTGATGCGCACCAGATATTCCCCGGGCTGCAATTGCTGCCCTAGGGACACATAAAAATCCTGCAGCCAGTGGTGGTATACCGCGGCTTCTGTCACCTCCATGCCGTTACTGCGAAACGTCTGGCGCTGGGGCAATAACGTGGTGATGAACTGGTCAGTGCCCCGATACAGCTCCATATCCGCCACCATGGCATGATACGCGCGCTGCTCCAGCGGACGGGTTTGGCGGTAAACAAAACTGTATTGGCCAAAGCTGCCTTGCAATGTTCGCCCTTGATCCGGCCCCATGCGCAGTAACGCTTCGGTTTCATACTGGCTGCTACAGGTGCCGCCCAGCAGCGCAATGGCAATGGCAAAATGCGCCAGGCGGGCGGCCTTGCCCGGGCGCACGCTGCCGGGCAGCCACAGCTGGATTTCCGCCAACAGCAGCCAGTTGGCAGCAGCCATGCCCATCAGGGTATACAGCGGGTTGTGGCCGGGAAATAGCCACAGCCAGAGAGCGCTGGTCAGCAGCCAGGGCCCAAGTAACCAGTAGCGGTGATTGGGCCGAATGAAGCTCCAGCCCATCAGCAATGCCATCAGCATTAATAATGGTACAAACATCATGTTGAAATAAGGGGCACCCACCGACAGGCTGCCGAGCCCGGCCAATTCGCACAGCAAAGGGTAGAGGGTGCCCAGCAGCACGGAAAATGCTGCCGCCAGCAACAGGGCAATCCCCAGCAGCAAGGATACCGACGCCCATTGACCGCGGCATTTGAGCCGGGGACTGCGGGCGGCATACAGCCACAGGGCTGGCAGCAAAAACAGCGCCATCAGTAACAGCAGCAAGGTGCCCCGGCCTGCATTGCTGGTAAAGGCGTGTACCGATTGCACAATGCCGGAGCGCACCAAAAAGGTGCCCAGCAAACAACTGCCAAAGGCCACAATGCCCAGCAGCAGGCTCAGCCGTGCCAGTTGTGAGGATAATTGTTTTTTGAGCAGGCAATGCAGCAGCGCGGTGGTAAGCAGCCAGGGAATGAACGAGGCATTTTCCACCGGGTCCCAAAACCACCAGCCGCCCCAGCCCAGTTCACTGTAGGCCCACCAGGCCCCCAACACGTTACCGGCGCTGAGACATAACCAGCTCAGTATGGCCAGTCGCTGCAGTGGGCGCTGTGCCAGCTGAAAACGGCCATCCAGCAAAATGGCCACGCAGGCGGCAAACAACGCGCCCAGCATGGCATAACCGGCAAAAAGCAGCGGCGGATGCAGCACCAGGCCGATATCCTGCAAGATGGGGTTAAGATCCCGCCCTTCTGGCGGTACGGCTGGCAGCAAACGCACAAACGGATTGGCGCTGCTGAGAATGATGCTGCCAAAAGCGGCGCCCAGCATGGCCAGAATGGCCAGCCCTTGGTGGCGCAATAATGCCAGCGGACTGCGGCGAAAATACTGCAATAACCCGCCCAGCATCAGCAGCCATAACAGCAGTGAACCTTCATGGCTGCCCCACAGCGCCGCCACCTTATATAGCAGGGGCAATTGGCTGTTGCTGTTATCCGCCACATAGCGCACTGAAAAATCATCACTGACAAAGCACCAGCTCAGCAGCAGGTAACTGGCCACAAGGGCGCCGGTGGCACCGTCTGCCAGCCATTGGCCCAGCCGGTTGTTGCGCTGGTGTGCGGGCAACAGTAGGTTGATGCCCGTGCCCCACATCATTGCCGTGGCCAGGATCAGCAACAGGTGTCCTGCTTCTGCCGTCATCGCCATCTCCTTTAGTCATGCCCCCATGGGCACTTACGCCGTTTTGCCGACTGTAGGCAGATGGCAGCTCACAAACTGTGATCCCTTTTTGGTTAGTTGCGCCATTGTGAATTTTTCATAAATCAGCGCGGTTTTGAGAACTTTTTAGAGTTGAAAAGCGGGTTTTTACAACTGAATTGTTAGCGGTGTTAGTTGTTTAACTGATTAAAAACAAACATGTTTTTTGCTTTTATAATTTCTCAGATGTAACACTTTTTGCCATGTGCGCCAGCGCAGATTTTTGCCCCGGCCGGCTGCTCATTATTGTCCGGCGCCCATGCCGGATGGCGCCCTTGAGACAGAGATTGCCGCAGGGGAGTTGCCGTATCGTGCAGGCCAAACCACTAAAAATATGCGAGGAGAGAGTGATGAAACCATGGAAAACCAGAACAGTTGCTAGCGCACTGTTTTGCCTGGGCACTGCGGTAGCAGTCAGCCCGGCGATGGCGACCTCTGACGGCAAACCGGGACATAACAACAAGAGCATGAGCGAAGCCGCTCTGGAAGTGATAGCTCACCCGGATCTGACAGAACCCACCCGCGGCGTGAAAACGCTGGACGACTATGTGGTGCAGGAAAAAGAGCTGTTTGATTTCCTGTTTGAGCACCACCCGATTTTTAAATATGCGGCCGACGGGCGCATCAAGGGGGAATACAAGGTTTCTGACCGGGGCGAGGAATATCTTGAAGCCGGCGGCAGTGCCAAATTTGCCAAGCGTGCCGGCCACCCGGCCGCTGTGCAGTATCGTTTGGGGGCCAAATCCATTCTGGATTATCCCAACAAGTTTGTGGGCCCGGAAAAATGTGGCGAGTGCCACCAGGTGCAGTATGAGAAATGGAAACGTTCTCGCCATGCCCAGACCATCCGCTTCCCCGGAGAACATCCGGAAGTGGACAACGACCTGAAGAAAAAACTGTACGGCACCCAGGCGTCCATTCTGGCCGACGGGATCACCCCGGACACCATCTACGCCACCATCGGTACTCCCAGAACCAAATACGGTTACATTGATAACTGGCTGGTGCGCGGCTCATACCATATTGAGGGCGGCTTGCTCAAAGACGGTACCGGTACCCTGGTGGCCGGCGGCAACCAGTTCTCCCGTGGCTGGGCTGAATGGCTGACCCCGGAAGTGGCCAAGAAAATCAAGCAGGTGATCCCTGATTTCCCCACCGAAATGAAAGAATTCGGCGGCAGCGGTTCACACCAGTGGGGGATGACCTCCTACGGCGCCAGCTATGGCAAGAACTTCCTGTTCCAGCCTGCCAGCTCCTATTGCGAAGTGTGTCATACCTTCAAGTTTGACTTCAAAACCAAGGATGAGTTTTTCGACGCCCTGGGCGATGCCAAAAAACTGCAGGAACACACCATCAGCCGCGGTATTGCCTGTGAAGAGTGTCATGGCGCCGGTGGCCACCTGGACGGCGGCATTGGCGGCGGCATGCCTTCCAACTGTGAACGTTGTCACCAGCGTTTCAACTACATTGACTCTCAGGCTGAAACGCCACAGGGTCAGGAAAAACTGGAATACGCCTTTAACGCCAAATTCAAGTCTGCCTGTCCTTCTTGCGGTACTGAAGGTTCTCAGATGTTCATGTCCAGTCACTACGACAAAGGCATGCGCTGCTCTACCTGTCATGACCCTCATGAAGTGACCGCCAACGACTGGAAATCCGGTTTCACCAAACCGGGGCTGAAAAAACAGTGTGTGGATTGTCACGAAGCCCAGGCTGAAATGGCACGCAACACCAAAACCCACAGCAAATCCAGCTGTACCTCCTGCCACATGCCCAACATGGGCAGTTGTGAAAACTTCACCGCCATTCAGTATCCCGACCATGCCGGGTTTGATGCGGTACGTAAATCCCACCTGTGGAAAATCGACATCAGTCCGGATCGCAAGACCCTTAATCCACCGGAAGGCCAGCCACGCAAGAGCTCTACCAAAGGCTGGACCATTGCCAAGGATGAAGACGGTCACGGTTATGTGGACTTGATGTGGAGCTGTGCCCGTACCTCGGTTTCTGACCACGACGTGGTGGATAACAAGGGTTGTCACAGCCAGTTCCAGTCCAAGATGGGCTCGGCTTTGCAGTTCAAGGATCAAAAACAGATCTACGGCAAAGTGATGGGTTGGCAGACACCGGTGAAAGAAACCTACGCCAAGGTGGAAGCCGCCGTGAAACAGGTTAACCGCAAAGTGCACAAATCCAACCTGTCGGTTGCTGACAAGACCCAGGTGCTGTTGCTGACTGAAAAAGCCAACGACGCGCTGGAACTGGTCAGAAAAGACGGTTCTTGGGGGGTTCACGCACCGCGTTACACCCGTCAACGTCTGGAAACCGCACTGACCTACGTCACCCAGGCGCAGGCCATCATGAAGGGCAGTAAATAGTCCTTGCCATCGAACAGGCTTCCGGCGTGTGCCGGAAGCCTTGGAAGGAGTGAATCATGAACAAATGCTGTGGCTGGATACTGTTGCTGGGGCTGATGACGCTCAATGCCTGGGCTGGCGGCGGTGGCGGCGAGCTGCGTCCGGCAGAGCGTTATGACCAGCAGTTGAACCAGATCTCCATGCGCGAAGCCGAATCCCTCATGGGGCAACCCGGCGTGCATTTTTACGATGTCAACACCCTGGAAATCTGGGGCGACGGTTTCATTCCCGGCGCGGTGTTTTTCAACGTGCGCGACTGGAAAAAACTGTTACCTGAAAACAAGGATGCCACCTTGGTGTTTTACTGCGTGAACCGCTTGTGTACCTCCAGCGTACTGGCAGCCCGCGCAGTGATGAAACTGGGATATACCGATGTACGCCAGATGCCTGACGGCATTTATGGCTGGCGAATTTCCGGGCGGCCGATTGCCAAGCCATGAGGCGGGCAAGCCAACGGACATGCCGAAGACAACCAATAACATTGCGAGAAGCAGGGAGAAAAAAGATGTGGCCTAACAGAAAACTATGGCTGTGTGGTGTTGCCCTATGTGTCAGCGTGGGCAGCCAGGCAGGCGAACTGAAAACCCAGCAGGACAAAGAGTCTTACAGCATGGGGTTATCACTGGGAAATTATCTGTCCAACGAGCTTTACCAGCAGCAAAAGCTTGGCGCGAATGCTGATGTGTCACTGGTGATTGAAGGCTTTGTGGACGCCCTGAAAAATCAGGCAAAACTTACCGACGAACAAACCGTTACCTTGTTGAACCAACGGGCAGAAACCCTGAATCAGGCCCGTGCGGCCCAGCGCAAGCTGCTGGCGGAAAACAACCGCAAGGCCGCTGGCGACTTTTTCGAGAAAAATGCCAAGGCCAGCGGTGTCACCACCCTGAAAAGCGGCCTGCAATATCAGCAGCTGAGTAAAGGCAACGGCCCCGCGCCCAAGCCGGAAGATGTGGTGACCGCCAAATATCGCGGCACCTTGCTGGATGGCACCGAATTTGAAAACAGCGGCGATGAGCCGGTGCGCTTTGCCCTGATGACCATGATCCCGGGGCTGGAAGAGGGCATTCGCCAGATGCACACGGGGGGCAAGGCCCGCTTTTTCATTCCGGCGGCACTGGCTTACGGCGCTGATGGCGCTGGCGCCATTCCGCCCCAGTCGGCACTGATTTTTGAGGTGGAGCTGGTCAAAGTGGAAAAACCGGCAAAAGGCCATGGCGGCATGATGCCCGGCATGTAACAGGGGGCGGTGATGGAAAGCGTGTTGCTGGGATTATTGCTGTTGTTGCCGCTGCTGCTGTGGTGGCGCGCCGCATCCTGCAAAGGCGGGGAGCGGCGCGGCTTATGGCTGGTGGTGCTGATAAGCGGCACCACCGCATTGGCATACAGCCAGTTGGGGGCTTTTGGCCAATGGCAACATGCCTATGTGGATCAGCAGATTGATTTGCAATTGGCTGGGCGCATTACCGAAGCCCGGCGCCAGCTGAAACAGGCACCCGACGACCAAACGCTGATGGCCGAGTTGGTGGCGCTGTATGCCAAGGGCGGTTTGTATCCGGAGGCAGTGGCGTTGCAGCAGCAACTCATTGACCTTACCGGTGCCCAGCCCTGGCAGTTGGCCCAACTGGCCGAGCTGCAGTATTACCGGGATCAACGCCATCTCAGCGACAGCACCCGTCAGCTGTTACATCAGGTTTTCAGGCAGGAACCGGCACAGCTTCAGGCGCGGTTGCTGCTGGCCAACGTATTGTTCCAACGCCAGCAATATGCCGCCGCCATTGCACAGTGGCAGTGGCTGTTGGCCCAACCCCAGGCGGAGGGCTACCAGCAACCGCTGCAAAATGCCATCCGCAATGCCAACGCCTTACTGGCCCCATCGGCAACATCGCCACTGGGGTCACAAACAGACACCTTAATGGAAGGATAAACACTCATGATGAAATGGTTACTTTTAGCGTCCGCACTGCTGCTGGGTTGCAGCCCGGCCGAATCACAAAACAACAACATGCCTGAAGCCGTACAAGTGCATGACCGCTGCCATTTGTGCGGCATGGTGATCCACAAGCATCCCGGCCCCAAAGGCGAACTGCTGATGAGCGACGGCATGGTGCCAAAATTCTGCGCCACCCGTGACATGTTCAGCTTTGCCCTGCAGCCGGAAAACCAGCGGCGCATCAAGGCCATGTATGTGCATGATGCCGGCCGCACCGACTGGGAACATCCAGAAGACAGCGCGTTCATGGATGCCACCAAGGCCTGGTATGTGTACGGCTCGCGCCGCAAGGGCGCCATGGGCCCGTCACTGGCACCGTTTTCCAGCCGCGAAGCTGCCGAGGCTTTTGCCGCATCTTGGGGTGGCCGGGTATTGGCCTATGAAGATGTCACGTTGAGTTTGCTGGAGGGGGCACATTAAGGTGTGCTTGCTGATGAAAAGGCTCACCCTTGGCTTATTGCTGTGGTGCCTTGCTCCCTTGCTCTGGGCCGCCAACTGGCAGGCTCAGCCCGGGCAGGCATTGCAGCCCTTGCTGGATAATGCCGCCAGCGGCGACACCATCGTGTTGCCCGCCGGTGATTATCCGGGGCCGCTGACGGTATCCAAACCGCTGCAGTTGCAGGGGCAAGCCGGCGCCACGCTGGTGGGAAACGGCAGTGGCAGTGCCTTGTTCATCAGCGCGGCGGATACTCGGGTGGCCGGCCTGACCATCCGCAACTGGGGCGATGACGTGTTCAGCCTGGATGCCGGCGTGCAACTGCTGCCCGGCGCCCATCGGGCGCAACTGCGCCATCTCACCCTGCAAGGGCCGGGTTATGGCATTTATGCCGAGCAGCTGCAGGCACCGGTCATTGAAGATTGCACCATCAGCGGCGACCCCCAGTTGTATGTGCTGGATCGGGGCGACGGCATTGCCATGCGTTATGTGACCGACCCCCAGGTGCACCGCAACCACATGCAAAATGTGCGGGACGGGATTTATCTGGAAGACGTGAACGGCAGTCGCCTTAGCCATAACGAATTTCAACAGCTGCAATACGGCATCCATTACATGTATACCCACGATGACGTGGCGTGGCACAACCATGCGCAGTCGGTAACGGGCGGTTACGCCCTGATGAGTTCAAAAGACATCACCCTGACCGACAACCAGGTACGCGATGCGGTGGATTTCGGCATATTGCTGAACGTCACCACCAACAGCGTGGTGCAGCGCAATCTGGCCACACAAGTGCATAATCCCCGCGCCCGGCCGCAAGATGGCACCGAGGGCAAGGCCCTGTTCATTTACGACGCGCGGGACAACCACATACGGGCCAACCGCTTTGCCGTGAGTGATATCGGCATCAGCGTGGCCATGGGCGCCGAAGGCAACCATTTTTACGGTAACAGCATGATCCACAACCACACCCAGGTGCGTTATATCGGCACCCGTGCGCTGGAGTGGAGCCATCAGGGACGGGGCAATTACTGGAGCAGCTATCAGGGCTGGGACTTGAACGGCGACGGGGTGGGTGACCATCCCTATCAGCCCAACGATGCACTGGATCGCCTGCTTTGGCTGTACCCGTCTGCCCAGCAACTGCTCGACAGCCCGGTGGTGCAGTTGTTGCGCTGGCTGAGCGCCACTCTGGCACTGCAAAAAGATGTGGGCATTACCGATTCCCATCCGCTGCTCGGTGCAGTGCCCATCGGGGATGACACGCAAAATGCCCCGGCTGACGCTCAGCGGAACAACGCCGTGCAGGCCCACATCGCCACACAGCTACAGGAGGTAACCGATGCTGACCATTAATGCCGGGCAACTTGGCATCAGTCTGGGGGGACACCCCCGTTTGCAACAGGTGAGTTTTCAGCTGCATGAAGGTGAGTTGCTGGCGTTGCTGGGCCACAACGGTGCCGGTAAATCCACCCTGATAAAACTGCTGCTTGGGTTGTACCAGCCTGACAAAGGCACCCTGGAAGTGCTGGGGGACAAGCCCGGGCGACAGCCGTTAAGCGTGGGTTACCTGCCTGAAAACGTCAGCTTTTATCCGCAAATGCAGGTGGCTGAGTTGCTACAGTATTTTGCCAGCCTTAAAGGTGTCAGCGCTGGTCGGGTCAAACAATTGCTCAGCGAGTTTGGTCTGGCCCATTGCGCCCGCCAGCCACTGCAAGTGTGCTCCAAAGGCGAGCGCCAGCGTTTGGGGCTGGCCCAAGCTTTGCTGAGCCGTCCTCAACTGTTATTGCTGGATGAACCCACCGTGGGGCTGGACCCTCTGGCCTCCGCCTTCATGTATGAGGCATTGGAGGCGTTGCGCTCCCAGGGGTGCAGCATTGTGGTGTGCACTCACGAGCTGGCGCTGGTGGAGCCGGTGCTTGATCAGGTGCTGTTGTTGTCTCAAGGCCGCATTGCCGCCAGTGGCACCCTGGCACAACTGCAGCAACAGGCCGATTTGCCCTGGCGCATCAAACTGCCCGCCAACGGCGCCCAGTGGTGGCAGGATTCGGTGTTGCAACCCTGGCTGCAACAGCAAACCCTGCAGTTTCCGCCATCATTGCTGCCCCAGTTAAGCCAGCGCCTGATGCAGCATTGGCATTGTGTGGACTATCAATTGCAGCCGCCGGATTTGGCGCAACTGTTTCGTTACTTTCTGGCCGGCCGCTCCGGCCCCGCAGCATTGAAAGAGGCAGTATGAACCCCATTATTTACACCATAGCCCGGCGGGAGCTGCTGGAGTCCCGTCGCAGCCGCTGGTTGTGGCTATCATCCTTGCTGTTTGCCCTGCTCACCTTGGCGGTAACCTTTGGCAGCAGCGCCGTGGCCGGGCAATTGCAACTGCCGCCGTTGGCGCAACTGCTCAACTCGCTGGTGAGCCTCAGTTGCTTCTTGTTACCGCTGATTGCCCTGCTGCTGGCCGCCGATGCTTTTGTCAGTGAGGCTGAGTCAGGCACCATGCTGCTGATGCTGACCTATCCCATCAGCAAATCCCAGTGGTTGCTGGGCAAGTTGCTGGGGCAGGGCACGGCGCTGCTGCTGGCCTGCCTTGCCGGTTACGGGGTGTTGTGGCTGTTGCCCTTGTGGTCATCGGCCATCAGCTGGCAGGCTTTGTGGCAGCCGTGGTTGCTGTTGCTGGGCAGTGGCTGGTTGCTGGCACTTATTTGCCTGCTGGTGGGCTATGGCATCAGCCTTAAAGTACGCAGCCGTAACCAGGCACTGGCCTGGGTGTTGCTGCTGTGGTTGCTGTTGGTGCTGCTGTATGATCTGGTATTGCTGATTTTGGCCGTGGCCACCGACAGCCACATGGCGCCGGAGGTGTTGCAATGGCTGCAGCTGCTTAATCCCGCCAGCGCCTTTCGCCTGCTCAATCAGCACAGTAGTCAGGTGCCGGCATTTTTACTGTACCTGCAACCCTGGCTATGGCTGGCCTTGCTGTGGTTCATCGTGCAGCGCCAGTTCCGGCTACGGCAACTGTGATCGGTTTAACGCTACGATGTTTATCCATGTTATCCAAAGGGTTATTTGCGCAAAGCATCACATTATCCGGGCCTGGCGACCGCTAGTATCAGCAGTTGGATTTTGGCTTCGGGGAACCGGATCCAGTCAAATCATCAAGGAGTTATGATGGCGCAGCTTACTCCCTATTTGGCGCTCGACAGCAAGGCTCAGCAGTTAGTAGATCAACGAGATGGCTCGGTGACTTCGCTCTCCTATTCAGAAGCGCAGATCCTCAATTGCCTGTTGGAAAAACCCGAATCCATCTTCAGTAAAGAAGATTTGCTGGCCGTGGGCTGGCCTGATCGGGTGGTGGCCCTGACCTCGCTGACCCAATGCATCAGCACCCTGCGCAAAAAACTGGAACCCTACCCGGAAATCCAGCTCAAAACCGTGGCTCGCCGGGGTTACGAGCTGACCATCTCTGAAAACTCCAGCGTGCACCTGTTGGCCATCAACGATGGCCGGGCCATTCGCAAAGCCTTGGTGGGGGTCTCCCTGCCGGTGAAAATCTTCGGCATCACCCTGTTGGTACTGGCGCTGAGCTTATGGTGGTATTTCAGTGATGCCCACACCATGTTAAAGCAGGTGCATCACTGGCAAGCCGACAAACAGATTTTGCTCAATGTTGGCGGTGCCCATGCCGTGGCGCCTTTGTATTATCTCGATGGCGTGGACTCGCTGCACCCATCCATGTGGCAAAAACATCTGGCTCCGGAAGGCAACCGCATTGAGGGCATGGAGCATTTCGGCGCCTTTGCCTCCACCGATGGCCATAACTATTCGTTTGCCATCTGCCCGGGGGCAGACACTGGCGACTGTGCCGGTGAAGGCATTATCAACATCACCGCCATGAAGCCGGAACCTGCCGGCTTGAACATGCAGCAGTTCATTCCGCTGAGCAAGCAGATGGAGCAGCGCATCCGTTATAACCGCATCATCCTGCCGCCCGCCGGTAGCGATGGCGAAGTGACCGAGCACAACTATCATGCCGACATCTACTTCCCGGTGGCCGGCGAGCTGCTGGTGCGCACCGATTTGAACATGTCGCTGGTGTATGAAAGCGAAGATCGCGGCCAGTTTTATTTTTCGGCCTGCCTGACGGATCAGGACTGCATTACCACGCCCATTAAATACCGCTTGCGCGGGCATTTTCGCCGCTATCACCGGGACATTTCCGGGCACCATGCCGATGTTTTCCAGGTTCACATCACCCAAAAAGAGCTGATAAAACCTGAAAACGTCAGCCATTCCGCCATGGATTTTTACCGGGAAATCCGCAAACACGACATTCGTGACGAGGAGCTGTTTTTCTATCGCATTCATCAGGATCGCAAAACCGCCGTGTGGCTGGTGCCGCTGATGGGCAACATCGTCGCTTGGACCAATTACAGCCAGGTCAGTCTCTGAGATTGTTGGGCGCACCCCGCTGCCGGAAACAAATACACCTTGTGTGCGCAGTTCATTGCGGGTTCTGGCCTGACCGTGTGCAGGGAACTCAATGGTGCGCGTATTCAATCACCGCTGGTTCAATTGGGTCGTCGACGGGGTTTTTCATATTGGGGACGCGCCCATGATCTTGCAGGCCCTGGATACGTTGCCGAGCTTCTCAGCCAAATTCAGCAAACCTGCTTTGTGTTTAATGATGGGATTGTTAATATGCAGCATGAGAGTTACCTCTTTTGTTTTGATTGAAGCTTCAACACCTTTATCAAACCGGGTAACGCTCACCTTTTCAAGTAGATGTGTCAGATCTAGTCGCGACTAACAAATCGTCTTTGTGTTGTAACTCATCAAACAATATTTAAATGTAAACCTGCCGAATTATCACTCACACATTTATAAAGTGGTTATTATTTAATCAGTTTTCGGATATAAAATTAACAATCATTTTGATGTATTTACATAAATTGTAAATTATGTCGATATTTGTTGACATGTTTTTCTATTAAAGTAAAACGTATCTTGATAAGATTAATTTTGATTTGACAAATCAATTTATAAAAATGGAATTTTAGTCATTATGAAGAAAATTGCTATATCATTTCTTTTTATTCCTTTCTTTTCATTAGCATCTAATATTGATGTTTATTCTTGTAATACATGTAATTATCAGCAAGCCGTAAAAGTTGCAGAACAACATTTCCAAGCACCATCTTGCCATTGGGAGAAGCCAGGTTATCAGGAAGAATTTGGTGGTGGTGGTTATGTTTGTAAAAGTGCAAAGAAGGAATTAATTGTTGCCAACCCTGATACTAAGATCGCTTATAAATTCCAAGTAACAACTAGCGCAGAATTTGATTTCACAACAACAGTCAAAGAGCTTTCTCTATCATCTAAAGAACAATCGCTGTTAGATAGTTTTTATTCTATAGATAAAGATATTAAAAGTGCTTTAAAATCAATATCTAATACAGAATATAATCAATCATCTGTACTTTGGGTATCTGCATCTAGTGATATCTGTAAAAACTCTCCAATTTCATATTTTCAAGATCCCAGAACAGTCCATAAAGATTTTAGTAATAAGTTAACAGCGAAGATGAGATCAAGTTCTTGGCATGACTTTATCACTGATACAGAATTTACTGGCGGCGGTTTAACAATTGAAAAAGGTGGAATTGGTGCCAAATTTTCATTTCAACATAATGAAATGAAAAATTACATAAGCAAAATTTACGGTAATAGTCTAGATAATATTCTTGTTTTTGAAGTTAACTATGCTGGTGAAATAAATTTCGATGGAAAGAGGCAGATTAACTTTAATTACTCACTACAGAGAGGTGCATCATTTATTGATGGTATTGAAGTAGATATGCTTTTTGGAACCGGTAGCCAAATTGATACAACCAAGACTTTGCTTTCAAACTGTGTTTTAGACTATATTAAGAAAAAAGGAACCATAGAAAGCGGTAGCTCAAGTGGTGGTGGTATGGGTGGTAATGACTCTGGCTCTAATAATGGTGGTGGCATGTGCTTAAACAAATATAATGTCACAACTTGTTCAACAGTTAACGGTGACACTCACTGCACAAATGCATCGTTCATTGTTCCTTGTTAGAAAACAGCATTATATAGTGTCAAAAAGTCACCTGACGTTGTTGATCAAATAATTTGTACTAGCTCAGACCTGATCTGAACGTTATCCGATTTTTGGGTGCTGTTGTCAGATTAGAGCTGGGCTAAATGCTTTTCTGCCCAAATCTGTTTTCCATCAATTAATGTTGCCATCGGTGTACGGCCGCAGGCTATACGAGTCAGTTGGAGTTTGAGGTAACAGCATATTAGGCTTCACGCCCTAATACTCCCCTACTAGCTTCTATCTCATATAGATTTGCTCGGTAATCCTCCCAGAAACATTGCACCATTCGCCTAAGGATTTGGGGTTTTGCCATGTCCCCCATAGCCGCACGCATGTACTGGCGATACCATTCTGTGCCAGACTATGGCATCCAGGAAAATCCACAGTGTTCAGCATGGCTGAAACGTTGTATCAAGGCCCTTGGTTGCGGTCACCGAAGGGCCTTGGCCGTTTATAGCAAGGGTTTAAGAAAACGTGCGGTATGGGAGGTGGCGTGCTGCGCCACTTGTTCCGGTGTGCCGGCCACCAGAATGGTACCGCCGCCGGAGCCGCCTTCTGGCCCCAGATCCACAATCCAGTCTGCGGTTTTAATCACATCCAGATTATGCTCAATCACCACAATGGTATTGCCTTGGGCCTTGAGCCGGTGCAGTACGTTGAGCAGCATCTGGATGTCGGCAAAATGCAGCCCGGTGGTGGGTTCATCCAGAATGTACAGGGTTTGGCCCGTATCCCGTTTTGACAGTTCCTTGGCCAGTTTTACCCGCTGGGCCTCGCCGCCGGAAAGCGTGGTGGCGCTTTGCCCCAGCTGCACGTAAGACAAGCCCACATCCATCAGGGTTTGCAGTTTTCGGGCAATGGCGGGCACTGCATCAAAGAAACCGCAGGCTTCTTCCACGGTCATGTTCAGCACTTCGTGAATGTTTTTTCCCTTGTATCTGACCTCCAGGGTTTCCCGGTTGTAGCGCTTGCCATTGCAGGCATCGCAGGGCACATACACATCCGGCAGAAAGTGCATCTCCACTTTTATCAGGCCATCGCCCTGACAGGCTTCGCAGCGCCCACCCTTGACGTTAAACGAGAAACGTCCGGGTTTGTAACCCCGGGTGCGGGCTTCCTGGGTAGCGGCAAACAGCTCGCGGATGGGGGTGAAAATTCCGGTATAGGTGGCCGGATTGGAGCGAGGGGTTCGGCCGATGGGGCTTTGGTCAATGGCCACCACTTTATCGCACAGTTCCATGCCTTCCACCCGTTCGTAGGGGGCCGGTTCGTTAACCGTGGCACCATTTAGCATTTTGTGGGCGATACGGAAAAAGGTGTCGTTAATGAGGGTGGATTTACCGGAGCCGGAAACCCCGGTAATGCAGGTAAGCAACCCCACGGGAATGGCCAAGTCCACCTGTTTGAGGTTGTTGCCGCTGGCGCCGAACAATCGGATCATTTTGTCAGGATTGCACGGGGTGCGCGGGCCGGGAACGGTAATCTGCTGCTTGCCTGACAAGTACTGTCCGGTAAGTGACTGCTCACATTTTGTGATGTCATCAAGCTCGCCGGCACAGATGACCTCCCCGCCATGCACTCCGGCGCCAGGGCCGATATCCACAATGTAATCGGCGCTGCGAATGGCATCTTCATCGTGTTCCACCACAATCACGGTGTTGCCCAAATCCCGCAGGTGGGTAAGGGTGCTCAGCAGGCGCTCGTTGTCGCGCTGGTGCAGCCCGATGGAGGGTTCATCAAGCACGTACATCACCCCCACAAGGCCGGCGCCAATCTGGCTGGCCAGACGGATACGCTGGGCTTCACCGCCAGACAGGGTGTCGGCGGAGCGTGACAGGGTCAGGTAATTCAGTCCCACATTCACCAGAAAGCCCAGCCTGTCCTGGATCTCTTTCAGCACTTTTTCCGCAATCTGGGCTTTTTGTCCGTCAAATTGCAGTTCGGCAAAATAGCGGCTGGCATGGCCGATGGACCAGTTGGTGAGCTGGGGCAGGGTCACGTCACCAATGAACACGTGACGGGCTTCTTCCCGTAGCCGCGAGCCGCCGCAGCTTTTACAGGGGCAGGTGTTGATGTATTTTGCCAGCTCTTCCCGCACGGCATTGGATTCGGTTTCCCGGTAGCGCCGATCCATATTGTTGAGGATGCCCTCAAACGGATGGTTGCGGATCACCACATCGCCCCGATCGTTGATATAGCGAAAGGCGATGTTTTCTTCACCGGAGCCGTACAGCACGATTTGGCGGATGTTTTCCGGCAAGTGTGCAAAGGGGGTTTCGACCTGAAAACCGTAGTGCTCCGCCAAAGAGGTGAGCATCTGGAAATAGTAAAAATTGCGCCGATCCCAGCCGCGGATGGCTCCGCCTGCCAGTGACAGTTCATCGTTGCTTATCACCCGCTCCGGATCAAAATACTGCTGTACGCCCAAGCCGTCACAAGTGGGGCAGGCACCGGCCGGGTTGTTGAAGGAAAACAGTCGGGGCTCCAGCTCGCTCATGGAGTAACCGCACTGGCTACAGGCAAAGTTGGCCGAAAAAAGCAGTGGGCTGGCGTCGGTGTTGTCCATGCTGACCACGGTGGCAATGCCGCCAGACAGTTCCAGCGCGGTTTCAAAGGATTCCGCCAGCCGTTGTTGCAAATCGTCGCGCACCTTGAAGCGGTCCACCACCACCTCGATGGTGTGCTTGACTTGCAGCTCCAGCGCTGGCGGATCGGACAGATCGCATACTTCGCCGTCAATCCGGGCACGGATATACCCTTGGGCTGCCAGGTTTTGCAGCAGTTTTACATGTTCACCCTTGCGCCCTTGCACCACCGGTGCCAGCAGCATCATGCGCTCGCCTTCTGGCAGCGCCAGCACCTGATCCACCATCTGGCTCACGGTTTGGGCCGCCAACGGCTCCCCGTGCAGCGGACAGCGAGGTTCCCCCACCCGGGCAAACAGCAGCCGCAGATAATCGTAAATCTCGGTGATGGTGCCCACCGTAGAACGGGGATTGTGGGAGGTGGATTTTTGTTCGATGGAAATGGCCGGGCTCAAGCCCTCAATGTGATCCACATCGGGCTTTTCCATCAGGCTCAGAAACTGCCGGGCATAGGCGGATAATGACTCCACATAACGGCGTTGCCCCTCGGCATACAGGGTGTCAAACGCTAAAGACGATTTGCCTGAACCGGATAACCCCGTGATAACAATCAATTTATCACGTGGGAGTGTGAGATTGATATTTTTCAGGTTATGAGTGCGGGCACCGCGGATTTCGATCTTATCCATCGCTGAAAACAACTGACTGCTGGCTGAGGAAAAAGACATCTAGTATTGCACAAATCCACATCAGCTCCTAGGTACAAAATCAGCGCGAAGAGAAAATGGGCAGGGGTCATGACGATGCCCTAAGGGTTGATAACCATGATGCCATGGGGGTTTTTCCCTTTTCCTTCAGGTGTGGCAAACGGGGCCATCAAGGTGGCTACTGCCCGGGTTTTGACACACATGAACGCAATTTAATTAAAATAATTTTAATTCATTACATGTAGTTATGTTTTTTTAGCAATTGTGTTCCCGCTAGCGGGGATTTCCCTTTGGGTGAAAAAAAAGCTTCGTGTTAAACTTCATCCACTTAAATAAAACTGAACTCAGGGCAAAAACAACATGGCCAATGCTGGACTTTCCGGAACTGAGAAAAGAGTCGCCTTCTCCTTAGCCGGCGTGTTTGGATTGCGCATGCTGGGCTTATTCATGATCATGCCGGTGTTTGCGCTTTACGGGCAGCATCTGCAGGGGTTTTCACCATTGTGGGTGGGCATTGCCATTGGTGCCTACGGCTTGACCCAAGCCTTGCTGCAAATCCCCATGGGAATTTTGTCTGACAAAATCGGCCGCAAACCGGTGATTATTGGCGGTTTGGTGCTGTTTGCCATCGGCAGTGTGGTGGCGGCCATGGCGGATACCATTTATGGCGTTGTGGCCGGGCGGGCACTGCAGGGCATGGGCGCCATTGCGGCGGCGGTGTTGGCACTGGCAGCGGATTTAACCCGTGACGAACAACGCACCAAGGTGATGGCCATTATCGGCATGTGCATTGGCGCATCATTTGCCGCAGCCCTGTTACTGGGGCCGGTGGTGGCGCAGCATTTGGGGTTAAGTGGCCTGTTTGCCCTTACTGCGGTGCTGGCAGTGGTGGGCATGGTGATCATGCAGTTGCTGGTGCCAAATCCCATCCATCATGCCCCAGCGGGCGATACGTTGGCGCAAACCGGCAAGTTGTGGCAAATGCTGAAAGACCCGCAACTGTTCCGGCTGGATGCGGGAATTTTTTTGCTGCATCTGGTGCTGACGGCGGTTTTTGTGGCGCTGCCGCTGGATTTGGTGGATGCCGGTTTGGCAAAAGAGCAGCACTGGTTGCTGTATTTCCCGGCATTTGTCGGTTCATTCATCCTGATGGTGCCGATGATCATCATTGGGGTAAAACGGCAGAATACCAAACAGATGTTCCAGATAGCGCTGGTTATCATGACATTGGCGCTGGCATTGATGGCATTACTGCCCCACAGCTTGGCGGCCCTGAGCATCGCCATCATCGGTTTCTTCACCGGATTCAACTATCTGGAAGCCTCATTGCCGAGCCTTATTTCCAAATTCTGTCCCATGGGCGCCAAGGGCTCTGCCATGGGGGTTTACTCCACCAGCCAGTTCTTGGGGGCATTTTGCGGTGGCTTATTGGGCGGTGGTGCCTATCAGTTGCTGGGTTCTGCCGGGGTATTCACGGTGGCGGTGGGGCTGATGCTACTGTGGCTGGCACTGACACTGGGCATGAAAAACCCCAAATTACTCAAGAGTTATACCCTGGAAGCCACCGTGGCAGGCCGGGAGCAGGCGCAGCAAATGGCCGCGAGATTATCCCAGTTGGAAGGGGTGGCAGAAGCCATTGTGGTGCTGGAAGAAAAGGTCGCTTATCTCAAAGTCAATGATCAATTCGATTTAACGGCAGCGCGAGCTGTGCTAGGCTCTGCCAATTAAGCTGAACACAAAATATTTAGAATCGCAGGAGAGTTTCATGGCCAGTCGTGGTGTTAACAAGGTAATTCTGGTGGGCAATCTGGGGCAGGACCCAGAAGTGCGCTATATGCCGAATGGCAATGCGGTTGCCAATATCACTGTGGCCACCAGTGACACCTGGAAGGATCAACAGGGGCAGCAACAGGAACGTACCGAATGGCACCGGGTCGTCATCTTCGGCAAGCTGGCCGAAATTGCTGGTGAATATCTGCGCAAAGGCTCACAAGTTTATCTGGAAGGCCGTTTGCAAACCCGCAAATGGAAAGATCAGAGCGGGATGGACCGTTACACCACAGAAGTGGTGATTGATATGCAAGGCAGCATGCAGATGCTGGGTGGCCGCTCGCAAAATCAGGGTGGGGCACAGCAGCAGGGCGGTAACATGGGTGGTGGTTATGGTGCGCCGCAAGGTGGCAACAAGTACGGTGCGCAGCAGTCGCAACCGCAATATGCACCGCAACAACAGGCTCAGCAGCAACCGCAGCAAGCCCAATACAGCGCCCCACAGCAACAGGCTCCGGCTTATCAGCAGCAACCCCAGCAATCAAGCGGTGGTTATGCTCCCAAGGCGCCGTCACAGCCTCAGCAGCAAAAAAACCAGCAATCACAGCAACAGCCACAACAGCAGAATTACACCCCGGATCTGGATGATGGCTGGGATGACGATATTCCGTTCTAACACCTGTATTTTTTAAACGTGTTCACTTGAACGCTTTTAAAGGTAAAAAACCCAGCAAACATGCTGGGTTTTTTATTGTTATCGCCCTAGTCCTGAAGATGTTATCAATCCGTGATTGGTAGGGGAGTGTTAGCCATTCCTTTGGCAACTCCGGGAGGTAGTGATAACAGCGGGTATAAAAGACCCGAACATGCCCTGATGATGGTAACGGGGTATGCAACACAGCGTTATGGCCGTTTGGGGCCAGGTCATTCCGCCCAGTTGGGGATTGAACTGAGAAAATCCCCAATCCAGTGGGCCACGTTATCCTCGTTGATGTCCTGAGCGATTTCTTTAAACAGCATGGCGACTTCCCTTGCCATGAAATGGATGATGTCTTTTTCCTGGCAACACTTGCAAGGCGTGAAGATATTGAGTTTTATCAGCAGCATGCCTCTTTCCAGCGAGTGCATTTTTAATTTTGCCCCCATCAATTCGTCTTTGTTGATGGTTATTTGGTGGCGTTCCAGCACCCGTTCAATAAAATTAAAATGCAAAAAATAGGCGTCTTCTAATTCAATCCGTTTTTCACCGTCGAGATTTTCCCAAAAAGGGGCATTGTGCAATAAAAAATGTACGCCTATCTCTTTTTTACGGCGTAATGGTTTCATTACGCAAAGTGCATAATAAGCCGTGATTTTTTCAAGTACATTGAAATTTTCAACATCATTAATGGAAACGCTAATATTGTAAAGCCCGACAAAAAGGTCGGTAAGTACCGCAGCCATTACGCCTTCGCGATTATTAAATTCTGCGTAGAGTTGTTGTTTGGGAACGCCAATTGCTTTAGAAAGTGATAATATGCTAATGCCGCCTGGGCCATGCTTGGAAATTTCAACCTTGGCTTGCTTAATAAAATCTTCTTTCATAATTTCCCCGATTTTTTAATTTTATATTTTTCTAAATAATTGCCATTAATCGTTTTTAATGTTGGCTAATTTTTATATATAAACTTCAGTTGCTAGAGACCATGTTGCGCTAAAGGGATAAAGGCTTCAAACCGCATGGGATGAAACTTTGACAATGTTCATTATTGATAAAAAAACAAGAAGCAAATCACAAAAAATAAAAATTATTAATAATTTATGAGTAATATTTAGTGAGGCAAGGCAAAAACTTCAGGATTTTTGAGAAGCAGATCAATGTAAGCCGGACAGGTTTCAAAATTAACAATCTTCTAATACCAGTTTTTCATTTCGCCACAGTATATCTTTTCGTTAACTCAGCAGCTGACTAAATCGAATACTAACTAACGAGTTATAACAACATCGTTTTGATAATGGCTGTAATAAACAGCCAACTAAGGAGATGGATGTATGATTACAAAGACAACTTCCAAAATTGCATTAATGACAGCAATTTATTTAGGGTCTTGTTCAGCGATGGCAGCAGGTTTCCCGCCTGCGCCTGCCGTGGGAAATTTGGGCGCTGCACTGGTTAACCCCTATGGCGCTTCTCCGCTCACCGCATTGATTGATTTAAATAGCAAACATCCCAAAAACGTGAAAGTTATTGTACATGGTAAAGGCAAGCACGGGGTTGATATTAATTATACCGTTGGGCAAAAAACCATGAATACCCATGATGGTATTCCGGTATTTGGCCTGTATGCCGATTACGATAACAATGTGACGCTGGAATATTCCCTTGATGGTAAAAAAATCAAGGAAGATTACAAGATTAAAACCGGTAGCATCACCAACAAATACGTGGACAACCGTAGCCTGACCGTGATGCAGGAAGCCAAGGTAGTGAAAGTTGCCAAGGGGTTTGAAGATCGCCTGTACCTGATTAACTCCGGCACTTACAACCATCAGGGGTCTGATTTGCATTGGTCTGGTCAGAAACCCAAGGGCGCGGGGATTTTCGAGTCCACCCCAGCCATGGGCGCCATGCCGTTTGAAATGGCACCTATGAACTACATTATTGATACGCAAGGGGAAGTCCGTTGGTGGTTGGATCAGGATACCGTATATAACGGCTTTGACATCAACCCTAACATGCGTGGTTATTTCATGGGGATCCATGATACCGGCAACGGCGATTACACCTTTGTGTCCGGCCAGCGTTACGGTACGTTCAACCTGTTGGGTCAGATTGACGCCAAGCGTCTGCCCCGTGGCTACCAGGATGCATCTCATGAAAACAACGTGATGCCCAATGGCCATTACCTGGTGCGTGCTGCCAAGAGCAATTTCAAAAACCGTCAGGGCGATATGGTGCGCACCGTGCGCGACCAAATTCTGGAACTGGACAAAGACGGCAATCTGGTGGATGTCTGGAACCTGGCAGAAATTCTGGATCCCTACAGAGATGCGTTGCTCAAAGCGCTGGACATGGGTGCCGTATGCCTGAACGTGGACATGGACCACGTGGGCCAGAAAGCCGGTGAAATGGAAATCAACGCGCCTTATGGCGACGTGCCGGGCATTGGTGCCGGCCGTAACTGGGCTCATGTCAACTCCATTGATTACGACGCCAAAGACGACGCCATTGTGGTATCGCTGCGCCATCAGGGGGTGTTTAAGATTAACCGCGACAAGAGCGTGAAATGGATTTTGACCCCACGGGCGGGCTGGAAAGGCGACTTTGCCAAAAAGCTACTGCAACCTGTTGATAAAAAAGGTAATAAAATCAAATGTACCGACGGCGGCGTATGTGATGGCGACTTTGACTTCACCTATACCCAGCACACTGCCTGGTTGAACCATGACAAAAACCGCCTGACCGTGTTTGATAACGGTGATGGCCGCGGATATGACCAGCCAGCCCTGCAAGACATGAAGTACTCCCGTTTTGTGGAATACAAGATTGATGAGAAAAACATGACTGTGCAGCAAACCTGGGAATACGGTAAAGAGCTTGGGTATGACTGGTATTCATCCATCACTTCCAACGTGGAATACATGAAAGATCATAACACCATGTTTGGTTTTAACGGTGCGATTCATCTGACTACGCCCAATCAACCAACCATCGGCAAGGTGAGTGAAGTTGACTACGATACCAAAGAAGTCAAAGTGGAAATTGATGTATTTACTGACAAACCCAATACCCCTCACTATCGCTCAGTGATTATTAATCCAACCAGCCAGTTCGGCCAATAATTGTAAATGCTGAATGGGAGTAATGTATGTTACTCCCGTTCAAGGAGCAGATAATGAATACCTTAGCCAAATTACTATCAGTTTCCGTTATTGGTTTATGCAGCAGTACAGCGATGGCGCAAACCACGGTGTCGTTAGGTTATTTAATCCATGACCAGGAATCTTTGGATAATAACCTCAATCAGTTTGACCGCAGTACCGTGTCTCTGGCACATGTTAATGCCGGTGATTGGGGGCGCATTGTTACTGTGGGTGTGGTTGACAATATAGAAAAGTCTTCAGGTTATAGTGGCCCTGCCAATCATGGCGAAGACTGGCAAACTTATAAACTGTTATTCAAAGGTGATATTAAAACAGGCATTGATAATCTTAACTACATGGTGGTGGATTCTGCCTATTACAATGTTAATGGCTACGAGAATAATATGGCATTTGGTTTGTCATATGATCTTAACGCCTGGAATGCCAAATGGCACTTTGCTGCCGGATATATGTATTCAAGCGGTTCAAATGCATGGGGTACGGATTTTCAGGGGAAATGGGGCGGTTATTACACCCGGATTCAATTTAATAAACCCGTTACGGATAAGATAGCGGTATCAGCAATTTATACCGGCATGTTGGATCGTTCACAAGAACATGCCGACATTATGTATGGCGGCGTTGGTGAAATGAATGGCGATAAAAATGGTTATTCTGCCAAATTAACGCTTTCTTATGCCTTTACCAAAAAATTAAAAGGCGGTGCTTCTTTATTACATAACAGTGCTTGGTATGGATATAAAGACGAAGCCAACATTTTTGAATTGAGCGCAAGTTATTCCTTCTGATTTATTTGAGTTCTCGGTTTTTAAATATCGACTAATTATTATTAATATAGGGTGACTATGATGAAAAAATTATTTTCTGCAGCACTTGTTTCTGCAATGTTATCTTTTGGCGCCAGCGCAGCTGAGACAATTAATATCGACACACCAGCACTGAAAGACACCGTACAAAAGGTTTACAGTGTTTACTGCCCGTTTTGCTACAAATATGAAAAAGCCGTGACGCCGAACCTGGTCAAACATTTGCCTGCGGGAGCCAAATTCCAGGCAATCTGTCTGGAAAGCAAAGGGGAACTGGGTATTGAAGCCTGCCAGGTACTGGCGGCATTGAGCCAAATCGGTGAAAAACAGTACAAGAGTGCCAAGCTGGCCATGTACAGCGCCGTGCATGATAAAAAACTGCCTTCCGTGAAAGGCCCCGGTGCCAAACAGGGCGCTTTGCGTGACATTGGCCTGAGCGCCGCCGGGGTTTCGCTGGACGCGTTCAAAACCGCACTGAGCACGCCGGCTGCCCAGGACAAGCTGGCCTATGACCGCACCATTGCCAAAACCATTGCGCTGGTAAAAGGCATTCCGGCCATTGTGATTAACGGTAACAAACTGGTGGACACCTCAACCGTGAAATCACTGAAAGACCTTGATGAAACCATTGCCAAAACCCTGAATAAGTAAGGAGTCATCAATGTCCAGCATTATTCAGTTTATCAAGGATTTATTTACAAATCCTTCGAAGGTCCATGAGCAAAGGGCCCCTTGGTACGTGATGGCAGGGGTGGCATTGTCAGCCCTTATCACTGCCGGTTTGTATTTCCAGATGTGGTTGGCGGCAGAGCCCTGCGAGCAATGCGTGTATATCCGTGAAGCCCAGTTCTTCATCCTGCTTGGCGGCATTGCCATTTTAATCAATCCCAAAGTGATTGGCTTGAAAGTGGTGGGTTTGGCCAGCGCCTGGACCGGGGTGTTTTATGGTCTGGTGTGTTCGGTAAAACTCTCCGGCATTGAAAAAGCCATGCACCTGTTGCAGTCAGATAATGATCAGGACTTGTTCTCCAGCGGTGCCGGTGCCAATGCCTGCTCGTTGGAACCTCACTTCCTGACCGGTTTGCCGCTGGATGTGTGGTGGCCAACCGAATTCAAGCCGGGTGGCATTTGCGGTGAGTTCCAATGGGAGCTGTTCGGGTTGGGCATGGCGGATTACTGCATCATCATCTTTGCCGCATTTGGCATCTGCTTGCTGCCGCTGACATACGCGTTCATTAAAAAGCTGGTCACCAAGCAGTAAGAGTGCATGTGCCGATAATCGTTTCATAGTAGTAGGTTAAAGTATCTCCCACATACTTTCTCAATCCTGTCATCTCCCGCAAGCGGGGGGTGACAGTTTTTTGTCTGCGTCATCCAGTATGGCCAGCCGTTACCGTCAGGGCCCGGTTGCAACCCTGTCAAGGTTCGGTCACTATTGCTGGTGACAACCCGATACCATCAGCCCTTGACGGGGCATGGTTATGCCGGGTGGTGTTGGTAATTTCCCTGACTAAGACAATCCTATCCTATGACCATTGAACACGCGTTATTACAGCTGTGTGGCGCCTACCAAAACGCAGAGCAACAGGCATTGCAACAAGCATTGAACCTGTCGCTCATGGAGTTTCAGGTATTGGCGCTGGTGGGCAGTGGTTACGGAATGACGGCGGATTCCCTCGCCCGGCAACTGCCTTGCCCGGCAGAAAGCCTCAAGGCACTTGTGGCGGACATGCAG
Organism: Shewanella mytili; assembly: GCF_046765975.1. NCBI lineage: Bacteria > Pseudomonadati > Pseudomonadota > Gammaproteobacteria > Alteromonadales > Shewanellaceae > Shewanella > Shewanella mytili. Next base: position 63,332 of record NZ_JBKOUD010000002.1, read on the forward strand.
CGGGTGCAGTGGCTGCAAACATTGCCCCATCCCCAGCAGCGTCAGCGGGTATTGCTGCAGCTTGGCCCCAAGGGCGGCGCAGTATTGCAGCAGGCTGAAGCGGTGTTGCAGCGGGTGAGGCAACAGATGGCGCAGCAACTGACTCAAGGTTTCAGCAATGCCCAGCAGCAAAAATTGGCCGCTGTCTTGCAGCTATTGTGTGCCAATCTGCCGCAAGACAACGGCTGATGCCGCAACCGTGTTTGAGATAATCTCCTCTGGTGATTAACGGGTCACCATCTGGCTGATGCGTGCCGCCCTTGCTTGCGGTGTATCATCATCCTTTGGCGGAACCTGCATGCCACGCTGCACGGCCGGGCGCTGGGCAATTTGTGCCAGCCAGCGCTGCAGATGGGGCAAGCCCTCAATGCTGATGCCGCTCCACTCATGACCATTGACCCAGGGCCAGCAGGCAATATCGGCAATGGTGTAACTGTCGCCAGCCAGATAGGCGTGATGGGATAACTGCTGGTTGAGCACCTCCAGCAGGCGCCGCCCCTCGTTTTGATAGCGCTCGATTGCCTCGGGAATTTTGCTGGGGAAATAACGATAAAACACGTTGGCCTGCCCCATCATGGGCCCCAATCCCCCCATTTGAAACATCAGCCACTGGATTGCCCGCGAGCGGGCTTTTGGCTCAGCGGGTAGCAATTTGCCGGTTTGCTCTGCCAGATACAACAAAATGGCACCGGACTCAAACACGGCAAAGTCGTCGTTGTTGCCGTCCACAATGGCAGGAATGCGACCATTGGGGTTGATGTGCAAAAACGCGGGCTGTTTTTGTTCCTTGGCGGCCAAATCCAGCGCATGTACCCGGTAGGGGAGCTCCAGCTCCTCCAGTGCAATGGAGATTTTATGGCCGTTTGGCGTGGCGGCTGTATACAACTCAATCATATCTGCTCCTGTGTTTATGCGGAAAATCCGTCATGTTGCTGCAGTTCCTGTAACCAGGCGCTGATATTGGGGTAGTGGCCGATAACCGGCAGTTGCAGGGCATTTTCACACACCTTGATAAACACGAATGCGCTGATGTCGGCAATGGTTAGGTCGCTGCCTGCCACGTAGCGGTGTTTGGCAAGTTGTTGCTCCAGAACGGGTAAAAATGCGGCCACCCGTTTTTTGCTCTCCTCCCCCCAAAGTTCAATGCAGGTTTCCCGGTCGCGATACACGCCAGAAAGATTCCGAAATGCCTGAAATGCCGGCATCAGCCCTTGCAGTTCCACCATGCGTTGCCACATTTCCACCTGGGCCATCTCCAGTGGGCTGCGGCCGAACAGGTACAGTTGGTTCGGGGTGATGGCGTCAACATAGCGGCAAATCGCCACGCTTTCGCACAGGTGGGTATCGTCATCAATTTCCAGCAGTGGCACTTTCAAATTGGCGCTAATGTTGCGGTAATGGCTGCTGAGGTTTTCACCGCTGCGAACATCCACCGTAACCCGCTCTGGCTCCACGCCGAGCAGTTTCAGAAAAATATTCACCCGGCGACAGCTGGGCGTAGTGGCCATTTCGTACAGTTTCATGGGGTGCATCCTTTTTCAGAACGATCGTTTAGTTTATACTTTAGGCAATTTCAGAACGAACAGTCAAGAATAATTTGAGGCAGGTCATGGCACGTAGTTGCGGATTTGAGCGGGAACAAAAACTGGAGCAGGCCATGGAGCTGTTCTGGCAAAAAGGCTTTGCCAACACCTCGGTGGCCGATTTGGTGGCCCATTTGGGCATTAACCGGTTTAGTTTGTATAACAGTTTTGGGGATAAGCAAAAGCTGTATGAAGAAGCGCTGGCGCATTACTTCACCCATGTCACGCAGCGCCATTTGCAGCCGCTGCGCCAGCCAGGTGCCGGATTGGCGCAGCTGGAGCAGTTTTTGCGGCATTTTGAGCAGCGCCAGCAAGAAAACCCTTTTGGTTGTTTCATTCAGAATGCGGTGGTGGAACACGCCGGGCGGGATGCCAAGGTGCAGGCTCAGGGGGAGCGATTATTCAGCGAGCTGCAAGCGGCATTAACGGCCGCCATCGCCAATGGCCAGCAGGCAGGGGAAGTTACCCGAGCGTTTTCTGCTGCGGCGCTGGCCGATTTGCTGCTGGTGCAAATTCAGGGGATGCGGGTACTGGGCAAGGCCAGGCGTTACGAGGATATTGGCCGCGCCGTGGCCTGCCTGTTACAGCTGTTGCGGGTAAAGGGCGAACCTTTGGCTTGCGCCGATGCAAGCGCCCCATAAGGAAAAAGGCGGCAATGCCGCCTTTTGAAAACCTGCAAGGTTTAACTTATTGGGCACCCGGCGTGGCAAATTTTGCCATCCATTCCTGCACCTGATGATACCAATAAAGGGAGTTGTTGGGTTTCAGGATCCAGTGGTTCTCGTCCGGGAAATACAGCATGCGGGACTCGACCCCGCGGGTTTGCAGGGTGCGGAACAATTCAAATCCCTGCCCCACCGGTACCCGCAAATCCAGCTGGCCGTGGCTCACCAGCGTCGGCGTATTGAAATTGGCCGCAAAATAATGGGGGGAGATGGCGCGGTACAGCTCCGGAATGTCCCAGTAATTGCCAAAACGGGTACTGTGTACGGCAAAGTCGGAGGACATCTGGGAGTACATGTCGTATACCGCCGCATGGATTAACAGCGCCTTGAACGGCTGTTTGGGCGTACCCAGAATGATGGAACTCAGGTAGCCGCCATAACTGCCACCCCCAGCCACCATGCGTTCGCCGTCAATCCAGGGCTGCTGTTTGAACCAGTCGGCAGCCTTGAGCACGTCTTCCAGTGACTTGTTTTTCCAGTCCGGATTGATAGAGTCGGCATAAGCCTGCCCAAAACCGCTGGAGCCATGGAAGTTGGGCCATGCGGTCACATAACCCCAGGAGGCGAATGTCTGGGCATTCCAGCGGAAGTGAAACCCGTCGCTGATGGCATTATGGGGGCCGCCGTGGATCAGCATGAACAGCGGGTATTTCTTGCTGCGATCAAACCCTGGCGGATAATGCACCCACATCTGGATGTCATCACCGTTATACCCCTTGTAGGTGACTGACTCATAGCTGCCCAGCTGCACATCCTTGAGTACGTCATCATTAAAGGTGTCAAGGCGCGACACCTTGCCGTTTTTGGGGTTAATGCGCACTAACTGGGGCGGATGCAGAAAACTTTCGTTAGTGGCAATGACCAAGCCGTTATCACTCAGTGCCGGCTGGCCAAAATTGGTGTGCTCGGTAATGGCCCTGGTTTTGCCGTTGTCTGCATCAATGTAATACACGCGGCTGGTGGCTGCATCATCAATGGCGGCATAAAAGCCGTCGCTGTCGGCTGTCCAGCGGTAGTTGCTGACAGAGCGATCCCACTTGCCGGTAAGGGTGCGCAGTTTGCGATCGTTTACATCCCACAGCATCAGCCGTGACGTGTCGGCGTAAAAGCCCGGGATGTGCTGCCGGGTAAAGGCCAGGGTTTTGCCGTCCGGGCTGAAACTTGGGGTGTCATCGGCAGCCGGGTTGTCCGGGGTGATGTTGTCTGCGCTGTCCCCTCCGATGTTGGCCAAAAACAGATCCACATTGGGGTTTACCCGATCATCAGAGCCATAACTGGCAAAGGCTATCCATTTCTCATCCGGTGAAATGTCGTAACTGCCGCTGTTCTGATAGGAGCGAAACAGTTCATGCCCCAACGGCTGGGTAATGGCCTCTACCTCGCCGCCATTGGTGGCAATGCGGAACACATGGGCTTGGCGCCGTTCATCCAGCCAGTGATCAAACGATGCGTAGGGCAGGGCATTCCACTGGTGGGCGGAGACTTTATTGTCTTTATCAGCCGTTAACTGCTTTTTGATTTCTTCCCAGTTTTTACCGGGAAAAACGCTGCTGATGAAATACAGGTGTTTGCCCACCCACTTGAGGGCCGACACTCCGCTTGGCACTTCGGTGAGGCGTTGGGCCTCCCCGGGGCTGTCCATGGGCAGCAGGTATATCTGGCCGGCCTCGTCATCGTTGCGTTTGCTGATGAACGCCAGGGTCTTGCCGTCAGGGGAGAATACTGGCGAGCTTACCTGCATTCCGGCAACGGTAAGGGGCCGCTGCTGTTTGCCATCGGCGGCAAACCACCACAGCTGGGTTGAACCTTTATCGGTTTCAACATCATAGGTGGTCACGGGCGCAATGATGTGATTGCCTTGGGGAGCAACCACCGGCGTACCGATACGCTTGAGTTGCCATAACACCTCTGCAGACAGAGGCTTGCTGGTTTCTGCTAGTGCCGATGCCGTGGGCATCAGCAGGCAAAGCAGTAGTAACGCTGCTTTTTTCACTGCGGACTCCTTGCAATAGTAGGTGACAGGGGCTGTATTATAATTTTTCAGGGCTAACCATTGCGGCAAAGGGTGAATGCCATCTGCCACAAACCCCTACGAGTGTAAGAATATTTGCGCTTAAAAGACAAGCGCTTTGCTCAGGGAAAACGGGCATTCCCAAGGCGGGAAACGACAGCATGACAAACGGCGTATCTGGCAGCCATGGCGCTTTTCTGATATGTTCGCTGCCGCAACGCCAGCGCTTCATGGGGCGCCCCGCCTGGTTTTTGGCCTGCATTTTGCCTAGGCCAGCGCTGGATGATGGCCTAGGGGGGGGATTTATGACGGGTGTTAATGACCCCTTAATCTTTCAGCCCTAGCGTGGCAACCCTGACATTCGGATGCAGCAATGGAAGTATGTGGCTGCATCCCGTAACAAGATGACATCACAAGGAAAGCAATGAAATCTCTTTCATCATTTATGACTGCCGGCATCTGCGGCGGTGCCATGCTGCTCAGCGTTAATGCCCATGCGGCCAACAGTACCATCGAAACCTCGGGGGATGTGGGCATGGTACTGGTACCGGCCATGGCCTGGGGGCTTAGCCAATGGAAGGATGACAGCGAAGGCCAGCAGCAGTTTTACTGGTCCATGGGCAGCACCTTGCTCACCACGGGTCTCCTTAAATACACCATTCATGAGCGGCGCCCGGATGGTGACGGCAACGACAGCTTTCCATCGGCGCATACCTCACTGACATTTTCTGCCGCCACTTACATCCAGCAGCGTTACGGCTGGAAAACCGCACTGCCTTTTTATGCGGCCGCCAGCTATGTGGGCTGGAGCCGGGTGCATTCCGACCGCCATTACACCAAAGACGTGCTGGCCGGCGCCTTGATTGGCTACCTGAATGCCCGCTATTTTACCGAGCCTTATCACGGGGTACAGATTTCCGCTTATGCGGCCGGTGACAGTGTTGGCCTCAACCTGAATATGGCATTCTAGTGCCCTTGTAATGTAACTGGGCAAATTGCGTGAAAAATCAGTCATTCATTAAAAAACTGGGCTATGCCGCCAGTGGCTTTGGCTATGCGGTCAGGCAAGAGCACAACATGCGCCGGCACCTGGCGGCAGCGTTGCTGGCTATCGTGGTGTTCAGCTGGGCCCAGCCAGCCGCGCTGTGGTGGGCGTTAATCATTTTGTGCATTGCATTGGTGTGGGCAGCTGAATTGCTGAACTCGGCGCTGGAAGGACTGATTGATCATCTGCACCCGCAAATTCACGAGCAGATAAAACACGTCAAGGACATGCTGGCCGCCATGGTGCTGGTATTGAGCATTGCGGCAGTGATTATCGGTTTGCTGGCGCTGTATTCCTGTTGGGGATAACGCCACGTTATGATGCTGGCGGCATGTGCCGAGTCAGGGTGACAAAGCCGGTGAAGCGGCATTAAGGTTGGGCAAAAAAACGGGCGCACGGCATTGGCCGCACGCCCGTTTTTCATGATAACTGCCAGTAGCTTACTGGTTTTTTTGTGCCTGTTGCAGTTGCGCTTTGGCCGCTTCCACTTTGGCAAAATCCAGCCCCAGCTCGGCAACCGCCTCTTTGATTAATGCGGGATTTTGCATGACCTGCATCATCAGTGCCTGCAGTTTTTCTGGCGGCAGGCCAAGCTGGCCCAGCGTGCCCATGGCCATCAGCGGGTTTTCCGTCAGGCGTTGGAATAACTGCTGGATTTGTTCATCACTGACATGGTGTTCTTTTAACAGGGCAATAATTGGATTCACGTGTGTTCCCGGAATGTCGATTGGCTTGAATAAGGCGGATTTTAGCATTGAGGCAGCGCCGAATGCATCCGTGATGTTCGCCACTGCCGCCATGCCCGGGGGTTATTGGGGATCGTAATCCAGCACCGGCGCCAGCCATTTCTCGGTTTCCTTGATGCTCATGCCCTTGCGCTTGGCATAGTCTTCCACCTGATCGCGGCCGATATTGCTCACCCCGAAATAGCGCGACTGGGGGTTGGCAAAATACCAGCCGGAAACCGCCGCGGTAGGGTACATGGCATAGCTTTCGGTGAGCTGCAAATCAATGCGGCTATCCGGTTGCAGCAGTTGCCACAGCAGCCCTTTTTCGGTGTGATCCGGGCAGGCAGGATAGCCGGGTGCCGGGCGGATGCCCTTGTATTTTTCCCGGATAAGCGCGTTATTGTCCAGATTTTCATCGGCGGCATAGCCCCAGAACTCCTTGCGCACCCGCTCATGGAGGCGTTCGGCAAAGGCTTCTGCCAGCCGGTCTGCCAGGCATTTGAGCATGATGGCGTTGTAATCGTCATGGGCAGCTTCAAAACGGGCCAGATGGGGCTCGATGCCGTGGCCGGTGGTAACGGCAAAGGCGCCCATGTAGTCGGCAACGCCACTGTCTTTGGGGGCCACAAAATCCGCCAGGCAGAAGTTGTGGTTGCCCACCCGCTCCACCTGCATCCGCAGATGATGGGTGGTCAGCAGTACCTGCTCACGGGTTTCATCGGTATACAGCGCCACGTCATCATGGTTGACGCCATTGGCCGGAAACAGGCCGAATACCGCTTTGGCGATCAGCCATTTCTCCTCGATAATGCGCTGCAGCATGGCTTGGCCGTCGGCATACACCTTGCGGGCCTCTTCGCCTACCACATCATCTTGCAGGATTTCCGGAAAATGGCCGTGCAGCTCCCAGGCGCGGAAAAACGGTGTCCAGTCGATGCGGCTTTGCAAATCCGTCAGCGGATAATCGTCAAACACCTCGATGCCCAACTGTTTGGGGGTGACGGGCGGTGTGGCCTGCCAGTCGTGCACCACTTTGTTTTCACGGGCCTTTTGCAGTGACACCAAGGGCTTGCGCTTGGTCTGTGCCAGGCGTTTTTCCCGCATCAGCGCGTATTCGGCATAGGTGTCCTGAATGGTTTGCTGACGGGTGGCGTCATTGATCAGCTTGCTGACCATGGGCACGGCACGGGAGGCATCGGGAATGTAGATGGCGCCATGGGGGTAATGGGGGGCGATTTTTACCGCCGTGTGGATTTTCGAGGTGGTGGCACCGCCGATAATGGCCGGAATGGTGAGCCCTTCCCGGGCGAAGGTTTTCACGTTGTGTACCATTTCATCCAGGCTGGGGGTGATAAGCCCGGACATGCCAATCACGTCCACCTTTTCCCGGCGGGCGGTTTCAATAATCTGCTCCACCGGCACCATGACGCCCAGATCTATCACCTCGTAGCCGTTACAGGCCAGCACCACGCCCACAATGTTCTTGCCGATGTCGTGCACATCGCCTTTTACGGTGGCCATCAGCACCTTGCCGTTACTGCTGCCCTGTATTTTTTCGGCTTCGATGAAGGGGTTGAGATACGCCACGGCTTTTTTCATTACCCGCGCCGATTTCACCACTTGGGGCAGGAACATTTTGCCGGCCCCGAACAGATCCCCCACCACGTTCATGCCATCCATCAACGGCCCTTCAATCACGTCCAGCGGCTGGGCGGCGGCGAGCCGGGCCTCTTCGGTGTCGGCATCAATAAATTCGGTAATGCCTTTGACCAGAGCATGTTGCAGACGTTTGTTTACCGGCAGGCTGCGCCATTGCAAATCCTCTTTCTTGGCGCCGTTGCTGCCACCGGTGCGGTATTTCTCGGCAATGTCCAGCAGCTGCTCGGTGTTGGAAGAATCTGCCACCGGGCAGGGCAGGTTCAGCACCACGGCTTCCACCCGCTGTTTCAGCTCCGGCGGAATGTCATCATAAATCGCCAGCTGCCCGGCATTCACAATGCCCATGTCCATTCCCGCCTTGATGGCGTGGTAGAGGAAGACCGCATGGATGGCCTCGCGCACCGGGTTGTTGCCACGGAAGGAAAACGACACGTTGGACACCCCACCGGAAATCATGGCGTGGGGCAGGGTGTCCTTGATGTCCTTGATGGCGTTGATAAAGTCCACGGCGTAGTTGTCGTGTTCATCAATGCCGGTGGCAATGGCAAAAATGTTGGGGTCGAAAATGATGTCTTCCGGGGCAAAGCCCACTTGATCCACCAGAATGCGGTAGGCGCGGGTACAGATGGCGGTTTTACGCTCACGGGTATCGGCCTGTCCCTGTTCATCAAAGGCCATGATGATGGCCGCGGCGCCATAGCGTTTCACCAGTTTGGCGTGTTCAATGAAGGTGGCTTCCCCCTCTTTGAGGGAGATGGAGTTGACGATGCCCTTGCCCTGAATGCATTTCAGGCCCGCTTCAATCACTTCCCATTTGGAGGAGTCAATCATCACCGGCACTTTGCTGATATCCGGCTCCGAGGCGATGAGGTTGAGAAACTTCTGCATAATCTCAACCCCGTCCAGCATGCCTTCATCCATGTTGATGTCGATGATTTGCGCGCCGCTTTCCACCTGCTCTCTGGCCACATCCAGCGCGGTTTCAAACTGCCCTTCCTTAATCAGGCGCAAAAAACGGGCGGAGCCGGTGACGTTGGTGCGCTCCCCTACGTTGACAAACAGGCTGCTGGCATCAATGGTCAGGGGTTCCAGCCCTGCCAGGCGACAGGCTACCGGCAGTTGGGGCAATGGCCGCGGTGCATGTTGGCTGACGGCTTCCCGTATGGCCTTGATATGGGCCGGCGTGGTACCGCAGCAGCCGCCCACCAGGTTCACCAGCCCCTCTTTGGCCCACTGGCCGATAACGTCCGCCATCTGCTGCGGGGTTTCATCATAGCCGCCAAATTCGTTGGGCAGCCCCGCATTGGGGTGTACCGACACAAAGGTTTCGCAGATGCGCGCTAGCTCTTCCACATAGGGCCGCAGCTCTTTGGGGCCAAGGGCGCAGTTAAGGCCAAAGGACAACGGCCGGATATGGCGCAGGGAGTTGTAAAAGGCTTCGGTGGTCTGGCCGGTGAGGGTGCGCCCGGAGGCATCGGTAATGGTGCCGGAAATCATCACCGGCAAACGGATGCCACGTTGCTCAAACACCTCGTCAATGGCAAACAGTGCGGCCTTGGCGTTGAGGGTGTCGAAGATGGTTTCCACCATCAGCAAATCGGCGCCGCCGCTTATCAGGGCATCGGCGGCCTGCATGTAGGCGCTGACCAGCTCATCAAAGTGGATATTGCGAAATCCCGGGTCGTTGACATCCGGGCTGATGGAGCAGGTGCGGTTGGTGGGGCCTAGCACCCCGGCCACATAACGGGGAATGCCGGTAGCGGCGGCCACTTCGTCGGCAGCTTCCCTGGCGAGCCTGGCCGCCTGCAGGTTGATTTCACTCACCAGCGCCTGCATGTCGTAATCCGCCATGGCTATGGTAGTGGCGTTGAAACTGTTGGTTTCCACAATGTCGGCACCGGCTTCAAGGTACTGGCGGTGGATGGACTTGATGATCTGGGGTTGGGTCAGCACCAGCAGGTCATTGTTGCCTTTCACGTCACGGTGCCAGTGGGCAAAGCGTTCGCCACGGTAGTCGGCTTCCTCCAGCTGAAAACCCTGGATCATGGTGCCCATGGCGCCGTCAATGATCAGAATCCGCTGGGCCAGAGATTGTTGAATGCTGCAACTGATTGCACGGTGGGAATGACTAATCATTGGAAGCCTTAATTACCTGTTACTAAAGTAAAAATTAACAAATACAAAGTTTTAAAATTGAGTTATGATCCAGATCACATTATTGTGATTATGACTGTAAACTTGTGTCATAGTACGGCTGCGGAATAACTACGGCTTGTTTGGATGTTTATACGTATAGACGTCCATAATAAGGATTCCATCGTTCTGCGGCAAGGTGAAATTGTTACCCATTTCGCGGGTGATAAAAACGAAGGAACCATCATGTCTTGCAACAGAAAACTGACGATTTACCTGATGCGCCACGGCAGTGGCACCGAGGGTGACATTTTACGAGGCCGTACTGACTCGCCCTTGAGCGAGCTGGGACAGGAGCAGATGTGGGATGCCTGGCGCGAGCTGTGTAACCATCTGCCTGAAGGTCAGCTGCTGCTGTTGAGTTCACCTGCCCAGTGTTGCAGCGGGTTTGCGGATAATCTGGTCAGTGAAATGCCGGAGTTTTTTGCCAAGCCCTTACAAAGTGCTGACTGGCTGCAGGAGCGGGATTTGGGCGAGTGGAACGGTAAATCCGCTGCCTCGCTGGCGCAAGCGTATCCGGCGCAAAGCGCGGCCTTTTTTCAAAACCCCTTGCTGTACACGCCGCCGCAGGGTGAAACCCCAGAGGCTCTTAAGGCTCGGGTTGACCACGGCTGGCAAACCCTGGTGCAGGGATTACTGGACAGCCAGCAGCACAGCGCCTTGCTGATCACCCATGCAGGGGTGCTGCGCACGCTGATAAGCCACCTGCTTAACCCGCAGCAGCCGCTGCTGGATGGGGTCTTCAATGCTCTTGAGTTGCCTCATGGTTCGCTGCTGAAAATCGAAATCGACGCCAGCCAGCAAGACGGCAACTGGCAATGCCAGCCCAAACTGCACTGGCAACTGTAGTTTTCCTCTTGGGGCGTACAAAGGCTGGCTGGGCACTGTCATAAGCTGTTAGCCTATAGCCATTAGTATGGTGCAGGTGGAGATAGGGAATGACGGCGGCGTTGCGGGCGGCAGATATTTCCTGGTCAGTGGCGGGCAACCCCATATTGACCGGGATTAATTTTTCTTTGTCGCCGGGAAAAATGCTGGGCCTGATTGGACCCAATGGCGCGGGCAAGTCCAGCTTATTGCGATGCCTGTATCGGTATATTCAGCCTGACAGCGGTAACATCTGGCTTAACGACAACAATATCAACCAGTTGTCGTTTAAGGCTTTTGCCCGTCAGGTGGCCGTGGTGTTGCAGGATACCCCCCCTCAATCGGACATGAGCGTGCACCAGCTGGTGGCAACCGGTCTGACCCCTTATAAAAGGCTTTTCGAGCAGGACTCTGCGGAGGATAATGACGCCATCACCGCAGCACTACGGCAAGTAGGGCTGGGCCATAAGCGTGACGAGTTGTTTCAGCACCTTTCCGGCGGTGAAAAACAGCGGGCATTAATCGCCCGGGCCATGGTGCAAAAACCGTCGCTGTTGTTGCTGGATGAGCCAACCAACCATCTGGATATCCGCTATCAAATTCAGGTGCTTGAATTGGTCAAAAGTCTCGGGATTAGCGTTATCGCATCGATTCATGATCTCAATCTGGCCGCGGCCCTGTGTGATGAGCTGTTACTGCTGCATCAGGGGCGGGTGGTGGCCAGCGGCGCTGCGGCGCAGGTACTCACTGAACAAAGGGTCAGTGAGGTGTTTGGCGTCTGCTGCAACATTGGCTCGCATCCACAAACGGGAAAACCGTTGATTCACTATTTTTACGGTTATCCTCCGGTAACAGATGATAAAACAGACATTCATGCCGTTGCGGACTAGCGGGCGCCAACTTCACCTTTGCGGTGGGGGCGACCGGCGGCTACAGGGCTGCTGGTTCATCGTATTGTTATTGCTGCTGGTTACACCACTGGCAGCAACGGCATTTGGTGCGGCGGATAACATCGGCGTACTGGATGTGGCCCGAACACTGGGCAACAAGATATTGGGCATGGGGCAAGTGCCTGATATGCGTCAACGGATTGTGTGGGAGCTGCGGCTGCCACGGGTGCTGCTGGCATTTATTGCGGGCAGCGGGTTGGCCTTGTGCGGCTATGTGCTGCAAACGGTCACCCGCAATCCATTGGCTGATCCATACCTCTTCGGCATCAGCGCCGGCGCGTCTTTTGGCGGCGTACTGGCACTGACGCTGTTGGGAGGCACCTGGCTGGCTTGGGTGTCGCTGCCATTAGGGGCATTTGCCGGGGCTTGTTTGTCAGTGCTGTTGGTGCTGGTGATGGCGGGCTCCCAGGCTGACCGTCAAGTCGAACGGCTGTTGCTGTCCGGGGTGGCGGTGTCCTTCATGTTTGGCGCATTCACCAGTTTGGTGCTGTATTTCTCCACGCCACAGGCAACCGCGTCGTTGCTGTTCTGGACGCTGGGCAGCTTCGCCCGGGCCGACTGGAACAGTGTGTGGATGCCTGCGGTGGTGGTGTTGGTGGCACTGGTGCTGATACTAGGTTATCGGCGGCAGATCCTGGCCATGCTTAGCGGCGATGAGACCGCGCACACCTTGGGGGTTAGGGTGATGCAGATGCGGCTGGGAATGTTGTTATTGTGCTCCCTCATCACCGCCACACTGGTGGCACAGTGCGGCGGCATAGGATTTGTGGGGCTGATGGTGCCCCATATGCTGCGTTTACTGCTGCCCGGACGGCATCAGATGGTGCTGACGGCATTGGTAGGCGGATTATTTATGGTGTGGGTAGATGTGCTGGCGCGCAGTTTGTTACCCGCCCAGGAACTGCCGGTCGGTATTATTACGTCGGCGATTGGCAGTGTATTTTTCTTGGCTGTACTGCATAGACGCAGACAGTATTAATCAGGATGAAAGGTTAAACATTATGTATTCGGTAACTCCCGTTAATCACTCATTTGATGAAGCCATCAAATCGCGGATACACCATAAAACCAAGTTGCGTGGTTCCCTCGGAAAACTGGAAGAAGTGGCGCTCAAACTGGCCCGTATCCAGTTTAAATCCCCCGATGACAAACTGGCGATTAAAAAGCCGGTAATGCTGGTATTTGCCGCAGATCACGGCGTGGCAGACTTCGGCGTGTCCGTGGGCAACAGCGCACTGACTGCCGAAATGATTGAAAATTTCGTCAAAGGTGGTGCGGCCATCAATGTCTTTTGCCGTCAGAATGGTCTGGCGCTGGAAGTGATTGACTGCGGTACCCGCCACCCGTTATCCCTGCCCCAGGTGATTAACCAGCGTTTGGGGGATGCCACCAAGCCCATCCATCTGGAAGAGGCCATGTCCATTGAAACCGTGTTTGAAGGGTTCAAAAAGGCAAAAGAACTGGTGAAGCACCACATCTATAACGGCAGCAACATGCTGGCGGTAGGTGAAATCGGTATCGGTAACACCACCTCTGCCTCTGCCGTGATGGCGGCCCTGACCGGCATTACCGTGGCGGAATGTACCGGCCGTGGCTCAGGCATTGATGAAGACTCCCTCAAAGAAAAGCGGATGATTGTGGAGCGCGCCCTGCAGCTGCATTACGCCAACCTGACCGATCCGGTGCGCACCCTGGCGTGCCTTGGCGGTTTTGAAATCGTGCAGATGACCGGCGCCATGCTGGCGGCGGCAGAGTTTGGCGTGCCGGTGGTGGTTGATGGCTTTACCTCCTCTGTGGCCGCATTGGCCGCAGTGAAATTGGCACCCGGTGTGCGTGAGTATCTTATCTTTGCCCATCAGTCTGCCGTGTATGGTCACAAGCAGTTGCTGGGACGTTTGGATGCCCATCCCATGCTGCACCTGAATCTGCGTTTGGGTGAAGGCTCCGGCGCCGCATTGGCCATGCCTTTGCTACACTCTGCGGTGAATTTTTACAATGAAATGGCGGCAGTGGACGGCTCTGATGCCGGATATGGCTGCAACTGCAGCGACAAATAACCGGTACTTGTGGGAACCGCCATTGCGGTTCCGACGACCCTTGGCGGTTTTAGCGTGCATCACGCACCAGTTCTGGCGCTAGCCTTGGTGGCAACATTGTGGCCATGCGGGTTGCCAGTTCTGGTGTGGTGCTTGCCGTTTATGTGGCAAAAAAGCCGCGTTTCCGGTTCCTCCCCCACCCCATTGCGCCATTTTACATGGCACCATTCTTTCTTGTTTCTTGTTGCCGTGCAGACGGATAAGCCTTTGCCTGGCAAGGGATGACGACGGTTACAACACAGTGTTACAGTGAGTGTCCTCAGGCCTTTATCAGGCCGTTTGCCCTATGCACATGGAGATGCTCCCTTGACGGAACAGTACAAAAACAATGACCGCCATCAGGCCAGACAACAAAAACTCAAACAGGCGGTGGATGCCAGGGTAGAGCGCGCCACCGCAGAAAAAGGGGTGTTGCTGGTGCTGACCGGTAACGGCAAGGGAAAGTCCACCGCAGGCTTTGGCACCATCGCCCGCGCCGTGGGCCATGGCAAGCAGGCGGCGGTGGTGCAGTTCATTAAAGGCAACTGGGTATGCGGTGAGCGCCGCTTGCTGGAATCTGCCGGCGTGCCGTTTGAAGTGATGGCCACCGGCTTTACCTGGGATACCCAGGATCGTGCCAGTGACACGGCCGCCGCGGAAAAAGCCTGGGCCGTGGCTGAAAAATGGCTGCAAGACCCTGGCATTGAGGTACTCCTGCTCGATGAGCTGACATACATGCTGAGTTTTCACTATCTGGATGTACAGCGGGTAGTGACAGCCCTGCAACAACGCCCTCCCATGCAGCACGTGATTGTGACCGGTCGCAATTGCCATCGTCAACTGTTGGAATTGGCCGATACGGTAAGTGAAATCAATAACGTGAAACATGCCTTTGACAGTGGCATTAAAGCCCAGCCCGGGTTTGATTATTAAGCCGGCAAGAAACCTTTGCGAGCCTGGCAAGCCGGGCATCATGCAAACCGAGTGAAAAATGGGGCGCTGCACTGAGGTAGCGCCTAGCCGGGGTATCACTCAGTCGTCACCGGGTTAGACTTCGGGGCAAACCAAGCTTGCACCCCATATTGTCGGCCTTAACGGAAACGTATCGCTCACCTATCCTCCATAGTGTGATAACTTCCACAGTAAAATTTACTAACAGGTTCATACTCCAAGAGTTTTTCACTAAACAAACAGTTGCTAGCTGTCTGATCACAACGACCTGCAAAAGGGATATTGCCATGGCATTATTACACCGTTTCTTGGATAACATTACTGTTGCCCGCAAACTACAGCTGGGGTTCAGCCTGGTATTGGTATTGACGTTTTTTGTGGCCTGGATGGGTTACAGTGGCGTGGAGATGATGATTAACCGCAGTGAGAAACTGGCGGTGACCGCAGAGCTCAAAGACACCCTGCACCAGTTGAAGTTTATCCGTCAGGACTACCTGCTTACCGGAAACCAGCAGGAGTTACAGCGTTTCAATACGCTGGTTACCAAGGTGCGCGACACCCTGGTGCGCGATGCGGATCATTACACCGATGCCAAGGATCAGCAGTACATTCAGACAGCACAATCCGCATTGCAGCAGTATGTGAAGGGGTTTGAGCAGGTGCGGCAGTTGCGCCTGGAAAAACTGGACCTGCGTAAAAACTGGATTGCCATCGGCAATGATGTGATCAGCAGTTTTTCCACCCTGGAGCAGCATCTCAGTTTGCAAGCCGAGCAAGGGGCAGAAAGTTGGCTGACCGCACTTTCCGCTGCCCGCATCAATGAGCAGATAGCCATGATGCGGTATTACGTGCGTGGCTATATTTTTGAACCGTCCGACAAAAATCTTGCAGGCGCCAAACAGAAAATAGCCGATATCAACCAGTTGGGTAAAAACCTGCAGGTGCCTGCCTCGGAGCAGTCCCTGCTTGATGGCGCGGTGGCGGCCCTTTCCCAGTATGAAACCAAGCTGGGCGGACTGGTGGA
Organism: Shewanella mytili; assembly: GCF_046765975.1. Lineage (NCBI taxonomy): Bacteria > Pseudomonadati > Pseudomonadota > Gammaproteobacteria > Alteromonadales > Shewanellaceae > Shewanella > Shewanella mytili. Next base: position 79,182 of record NZ_JBKOUD010000002.1, read on the forward strand.
TGTAGATCAGCGCATTGCCAACACCAAAGCGCAGCTGGAGCAACATGCGCAGCTGTTGGTCGGTAATATTGACAGCCTGGTAGACTCACAAACCGGCAAGCGCCAGGCCGATGGCAACCGGGCCAAACAGCTGGTATTGGCGGTGTCCGTATTGGTGCTGTTACTGGGGATCGGCTGCTCTTTGTTGATCACCCAGCAGATCACCGCACCATTGGCGCTGACCGTTACCGCCGCCCGACGCATTGCCGGCGGCGATTTGACCCAGAAACTCAGCAGCAACCGTAAAGATGAGCTGGGCACCTTGTTGCGGGCCATGGGGGAAATGAACGACACCCTCAAAGACGTCCTGAGCCAGATTGACGGCAGCGTGGTACAGCTCGCCAGCGCCGCCGAGCAGTTGTCGGCGGTTTCTGAGCAAAACAGTGCCGGAATGCAGAGTCAGCGCAGTGAAACCGATCAGGTGGCAACCGCCATTAATGAAATGACCGCCTCCGTGCAGGAAGTGGCCAGCAACGCCGAGCAGGCAGCGCAGGCGGCAATTGATGCGGACAATGTCACCACAACCGGCAATACGGTGGTGGCCCAGTCGGTACAGCATATTGAACACCTGTCTGCAGAGATTACCAGCACCGCCGAAGCCATGGCCACCCTCAAGGAAGAAAGCGACAGCATCGGCTCGGTGCTGGATGTGATTAAAGCCGTGGCAGAACAAACCAACTTGCTGGCGCTTAATGCCGCCATTGAAGCCGCCCGCGCCGGAGAAGCCGGACGGGGCTTTGCCGTGGTTGCCGATGAAGTGCGCAGCCTGGCCAGCCGCACTCAGGCCTCTACCGAAGAGATTGAAAAACTCATCTCCAGTTTGCAGCACGGTACCCAGGAGTCGGTGCAGAAAATGGATCGTAGCCGGGCCCTGAGTGAAGAAGCGGTGGAATTTTCCCGTAAAGCCGGTAGCAACCTGGATGATATTGCCCGGGCCGTTGCCAAAATTCAGGACATGAATCATCAGATTGCCGCGGCAGCGGAAGAGCAAAGCGCGGTGGCGGAAGACATTAACAAAAGCGTGGTGCGGGTGCGGGACATTGCCGAGCAGACTGCACAAGCCTCAGAAGAAACCTCCCAGGCCACAGAAGGCGTGGCAGCGCTGGGCGTGCAGCTTAAAGGCCTGCTGAGCCACTTCAAGTTGTAATCCACTTTCCATTGATGATGGCAGGCGGCAGATGGCCGCTTGTCATCCGTCGCCTCTGCATTGCCTTTTGCCCGTTGGCAAGCCATTGATTTTTAATCCCTGTCGCTATACTGTTTCGCTTTCGGGTGCGTATCGACATCTGGCGCAGCTGGGCACATGCATGGGGGAGTGATGATGAGAGGGTTTTGGCGGCTATTACTGCTGATTGCCGTGTGTGGCTGCTGGATGCCGGTTATGGCAGCGCCTGCCCAGCGCATTGTGGCACTGTCGCCCCATACGGTGGAGTTGCTGTTTGCCATCGGTGCCGGTGGCCGGATTGTAGGTGCCACAGATTTTGCCGACTACCCTGCAGAGGCTCAAAAAATTCCCCGCATTGGTGGCAGTTACGGCATCAAGCTGGATAAATTGTTGGCTCTGTCGCCGGATTTAGTGGTGGCCTGGGGCAGCGGCAATCAGCCCCAGGATATTGCCAGACTGCGCCAATTGGGCATTCCCCTTTATGTTAGCCAGCCGCAAACCTTGCAGGATGTGGCTCATGATTTGCGCCAGCTTGGGCAACTCACCGGTCGGCAGCAGCAGGCGCAGCAGTTGGCCGATGACTATTTGCGGCAACTGCAGGCATTACAACACAGGTACGCCGGCCAAACGCCCGTGAGTGTGTTTTATCAGCTGTGGCCCAATCCGCTCATGACCGTGGCCAAAGGCAGCTGGATTGAGCAGGCCATTCAGGTGTGCGGCGGCAAAAACGTGTTTGCCGATGCGGCCAGCGCCTATCCTCAGGTCAGTCTGGAAAACGTGTTGTTGCGCCAGCCTCAGGTGATTATCACCGAGGCCCAGCAGCATGACGGCCAATCCCTTGACTGGCAGCAATGGCCAGAAATCCCGGCGGTTAAAAACCGGCAAATCTATGCCATCGACGCCCAGTTGCTGCAGCGTCCCACCTTGCGGGTATTGCAGGGGCTGACACAATTATGCCAGGTGATGGCCAAGGCGAGGGATGCATCCGCCAAGCCCTGAAAGGCGTCATTCCAAGCTTGGGTTTAAAGCTTGTCAATGTGTTGTTTCAGTTGATAGCCATCATCCGTCACAATGCTTTCCAGTGTGATGAGCCGTTGTTTCATTTCGCTCATCTCCTGGCGCATCTGGGAAAGTTCCTGCTCTGCCACCACGCTGCCTTTACGTTCCAAATAGGCATTGACGATTTGGTAGATAATGCCGCCGATGATGGCAATCACCGCCACTTCAAAAGGTCCCATCAATCACTCCTGTGAGAAAGTTGTATTTAATAAAATCAGCAAAAATCATACCAATAAAAAAGTAAAACAATATCAATACGTTGTTTTTTTTCGTTGTAAGGTTTTGGCACTTTTCACCATGTATTTGTGAATTTGACCACAACTATTTTCGGGTGCGCCATTGCCAGGCGGGCGTCAGCGCAGAAAATAGCGCAGCAGCAGCTTTTGCCACCAGCGCTGGTACGGCGGCTGCATCAATCTGGCGGGATTCAGCCGGCCTTTGATTAACACGGTGCGGCTATGGCTGAACTCCCGAAACCCCTCTTCGCCGTGGTAATGCCCCATTCCCGAAGGGCCAATGCCACCAAAGGGGGCGTCATCGGCGGCCACATGATAAAGCGCATCGTTAATGCACACGCCGCCAGAGTGGGTTTGTTGCAGCACTTGCTGCTGCAGGCTGGCATCAAAGGTCAGTAAATACAAAGCCAACGGTTTGGGGTGGCGTTGTACGTACCGTAGGGCTTCAGATACGGATTCATAGCCCAGTACGGGTAATATGGGGCCAAAAATCTCCTGTTGCATGACCAGCATGTCGTCAGTCACGCCACTTAACAGCAAGGTGGGCCATTTTTGTTGCTGGGACAGGGTTTCCATGTTGCCGTAAGCCGGAGTGCAGCGGGCGCCTTTGCTGATGGCATCCTCAAGCAGCGCAAGCAGGCGCTGGCGATGATGGGCATTGACGATAAAGCTGTAATCCCGATTATGGGAAAACTTGGGATACATGCGCTGGAAAGCCGTTTGCCAGCCGTGAATGAATGCCGCCACTTTTTGCTGAGGGCAGCAGACATAATCCGGCGCCACGCAGGTTTGCCCCGCATTCAGGGTCTTGCCATAAAGCAACCGCTCCACCGCCAGCTCGAGCGGCATGTCATCGGCAATGATTGCCGGTGACTTGCCCCCGAGTTCCAGCGTGACCGGCGTGAGGTTATCCGCCGCAGCGTGCATTACGGATTTGCCCACAGCACCGGAGCCGGTAAACAGCAGATGATCAAAAGGCAATGCGGCAAATGCTGCGGCCACTTGGGCATCGCCTTCCACTACCGCAACCTGGGTTTCATCAAATACCTGGGCCAGCAGCTGCCGTAATGCCTCATTGGTTTTCGGGGTGATCTCCGACAATTTCAGCATCACCCGGTTGCCTGCCGCCAGGGCATTGATTAATGGGCTGAGCGCCAGCATCACCGGGTAATTCCACGGCACCAGAATGCCGCACACCCCTTTGGGGTGGTAATCCACCCGGATTTTGGCCGGTGCCAGCAACATGCCGCTGTGGCGTTTTTGGGATTTCATCCAGCGAGGCAACCGGCGCAGGCAGTAATTCAGGTACGTGATCACGGGCAACACATCCCCCAACAGGCTGTCGTAATGACTGCGATGGCCAAAATCCCGGCTCATGGCACCGAGCAACTGGGGATAGCCTGCCAGCAACGCCTTCTTCAACGCCTGCAGCTGGTGTCGGCGCTCGGCCAGTGACGGGTAGGGCGTTGTTGCAAATGCCTGTTGTTGGTGGTGTAGTAATTGTTGCAATGGCACCGTGGCTGATGATGACGGGCTGACAGGCTGAGAGGATTCCATCATGGGCGGCACCTTGGATAATGGTCAGAGAGTATCCAATGCTAAGCCACGGCGCACGGCCTGACAAGCGCCGGCCGATATTGCCCAGGATCACGGAAAAAACCACATACCCTTACTAAACTTATGGATAAGAAGTTGCCAGACAGCTTACAGGAGGTTAACCATGGATATGAAAGTGCACGGAATTTCCATTGGTATTGAAAACCATGGCGATTCTGACTTTGTGTTGTTCATTAAAGCAACCGGAACCTTGACTCACGAAGATTATGAGTACATGGTTCCCATGCTGGAAGCCGCCGTTGATGAGGTGAAACAGCCACAGTTGTTTGTATTGGCGGATCTCACTGACTTTGATGGCTGGGAAATGCGCGCCATGTGGGATGACCTGAAACTGGGGATTGAACACGGCCGCGAATTCAAGAAAATCGCCATCCTGGGCAGCCGCGGCTGGCATGAATGGATGGCACGGGTGGCAGACTGGTTTACCCCTTCTGCCGTGAAGTTTTTCGAAGATCGGCAGGAAGCCGTGAACTGGCTGCGGCAATGATCGTGGCCAAACCGGCAGGCAGCGCGGAGGATACCGTAATGCCAACCTGCGATTTCATAATTTGGGAGTCCTTCCCACAAGGAGGTCATGATGCGCGGTAAAGATATTCTTTGGCCAACAGATTTTTCTGCAACGGCATCTCATGCATTACGTTATGCCATTGATATGGCAAACCATTACAAAGTGGGTCTGCGGATTTTGCACGTCGTGGATCAACCCGTGGCGGATGCCAGCTACCAATTGCTGGTGGTCACCCCTGAAGAACTGGCGCAAAGCATGGAAAAAGCGGCTGCCGAGAGCATGCACAAATTGCTGGCACAGCTGGACACGTCGCTGCATGTGGAAACCATTATTCGCCGTGGCGATCCGGTAGAAGAAATTCTGACCGAAGCCAAGGATGCCGAAGTGGGCATGATTGTGCTGGCAAGCCATGGCCGCAGCGGCCTGAGCCATTTCCTTAACACCAACGTTTCTGAGGAAATTGCCAATCAGGCCACCTGCCCGGTACTGGTTGTCAAATAACGGCCAGCTTGGGTTAAGTTAAGTCTTGTCCCCATGAAAACGACAGGCACGCAGCTTGCTGCGCCTGTCGTTTTTTTTGGCTGAAGGCTTCACGTTTTGGTTGTTGCCCCCAGCGGTCAATTTTTTGGGGGTTGCGTCAGCCAGCATCAATATAAGATTTTTCTTGTCTCTTGGCGGTGTTATCCATTATTTTGATAAGTCAATTGATAACAACAGTTTGTCGGTGTTTTTGTGCCGGCAACGGAATTTTGTCTATGTTGCAGTCTGAACATGTCACTAAACCGCAATTGGCTTTTTTGCGCAAACTGTATCTGGCGCATCTGATTGATGATCAACAACATAACCTGTTATCGCTGCACAAAGTCACCGGTATGCCCCGGCGCACCTTGCAAGATGCCATTGCGGCATTCAGCGATATCGGGATTGAGGTGGAGTTTGTGCAAGACGGTGTCCGCAATAATGCCGGGCATTACCGGATTAACACCTGGGGGCCGGTAAACAGTGCCTGGGTGGGTACCCATCTGTCGCAAATTGAGCGGCTGTTGCACCCACAAGCGGTTATCCCTTCAGCTTAAGGCCTGCCGCTTGCGGGTAGCCGGGGCTGTCATCCGGCCAGGGTTGCTAGATGGAATGGCCGCCAGGCGTCATTATCTGCACTCTCTGCATTTTTGGCGCTGTCAGCACTCTCTGCATTTTTGGCGCTGTCAGCACGCTTTGCATGGCGCATGGCGCATGGCGGTGGTGCGGCATTTTCCCCTTATGATGGTTAATCTGACAATGCCACTTCACTTGACAGCGGCACGGTGCTGCCGTCAAGCAAGCCCCGGTAGAAGCGCTGATTTTCATACAAGAGGATTTCGCCGGTTTCTCCCCCTTTGATGCCGCTGTCAATGGCAATGACTTTGCCATGATAACGGCTGAGAATGTGCGGCTGGGTGGTGTGGCCCACTATCAGGGTGTCAATGCCAAAATGCTGGCGTAACAGGTCAATCTCCGCTTCGCTGGCCAACGGGCTTTTAAAATATCCCCGGTACCAGATGGGTCCGTGTTTTTTATGCAGGTAGCGGGCAAATCCCCGTCGTTTGTTGCGCTTGTCTTTCATCAGGTTTTGGGTGAATACCTGGTTGATTTCTTCCAGGCTGTGTTGCTCTTTTGCCAAATCCGGGTGTAATCCACCGTGGACAAACAGCAAGTTGCCGATTTTTACCAGTACGTTACTGCTGCGCAGCCATTGCCCCAGCACGGTATCTTCGGCATACAGCCTTGCCAGTGGATAGCCAAGGATGTCGGCGGTGTGGCGGTATTTGTCGTGAAGATAGCGGTAGTCGCCATTCAATACCATCACCTCATGGTTGCCCAGTAACAGGTGCAGCTTGCCACCGGCGGTTTGGGCCTGTTGTTGCAGGCGATAGATGAACCACAAGGCTTCGGTTTGTGTGGGGCCGCGATCGAACACGTCGCCGCTGATCACCAGTTGTCCGTGGCCAAATTGCCAGTTGCCGGACACATCAATAATGCCGTGAGCCATCAACAGTTGGGTAAATACCGGGAATTGCCCATGAATGTCACTGATGGCAGCCAGTTTTGCGGGCAGCGGGTAGTTAATCGGCGGGCGGTTGGCAGGTTCGGCCCGTAATTGGGCGCCCATACCGCAGTTACTGAGCCATTGGGGGCGGGTGGGTGCCTTGAAACGCAGCTGTTTGGCCTGGCCGCCACACACCCACAATGCCTGCCAGATGCTGCCCTGATTGAAAACATACGGACCGTCATACACCTGTTCGGGGGCATCGTTATGGGCAGTGGCGCTACCGGCAAACAGTAAGCAGGCATATAGCCATGGCAGTAATAGTAACATCCGGTACATGGTCTCTCCGTTCATAAAGGCGATGGGCAAGCGGTGTGTCGTCAATGGCAAGGGGAGCTTGCTGAATGTGCCTGTTGGTGTGTGGAACGAGGCGTCCCTGCCTCTGTGGGGTTAAGGGTTAGAATTTCAGTGACACGCCCATGTAAGCAAAGCGGCCCACACCGGCATCGTAGGCGCTGGCATAGTTGCCATTGGCCGAGGTGTCCGTATCGCCGGTATTGGGGACAAACGGGCTTTCGTGGTTGAACAGGTTGCGAATGCCGCCATAGAGTTTCATGTCCATATCATCGCTCAGCGCAATCTTGTAAGAGGCTGAAATGTCATGGGTGATGTAGGGATCAAAATAGAGGTACAGCGGCGTTTCCGGGTCGGCCACGCCACCGGTGCCGGCATCCAGCTGCGCCTGATTTTGGGCTTTCAGCGCTTCCCAGTCGCTGACACGTTGATGGGAGTCCACCATGGCGCCTTTATATTTGGTTTTCCAGCGGATGCGCAAATTGTCATAGCGCCAGCTCAGTGATGCAGTGGCCCTGTCGGTAAAGATGCCGCTACTGAGCTCGCCGCTGTAATTGATGGTTTCCAGCCCGTCGTTGCCTTGGTAAGTGGCACTGCGCTCAATCACGTGGGAGTAGTTAACATCCAGCGACAATTTGCCGTAACGCGCCAGTTCGTAGTCGTAACTGGCTGAAATATCATAGCCTTTGGCGTTTTCCTGGTTCAGGTTGAACTGACGCTGGATAAGCTGGGTGATATTGCCCTCCGAGTCGCGGGTAATCTCCTGACAAAACGGATTGTCATCGCCGTAAGGGATGGACGAATCGTAGCACTGTCTGAGGATTTGCTCGTTATCAATGGAGGCAATGGCATCTTTAATGGCAATGTCATAGTAATCGATGGCCAGCTGCAAGCCGTCAATGAACCGGGGCGCTGCGGTAAAGCCCAGGGTGTAGGTGTCGGCGGTTTCCTCTTTCAGGTTTTCATTGCCGGCGTTGGGGGAATAACCGTTGTTGTTGTCTTCATACTCACCGTTGGCGGCAATGGCGCTGGCAATGGCGGGATCCAGACGACAACCGCTGTGGCCGGGTTCGGTGGATGTGGCCGTGACGCCGTCGCAAATGTCATCAAAACTGTCGTGATCGCCGCGGGGCGGTGACATCAGCTCGGTGATGCTGGGGGCGCGTTGTGAGCGGGAATAGTTGGCGCGCACGCTGTAGCCCTCGATGGGGATCCACAAAAAGCCTGCTCGATAGGAGGACATCAGACCGATGTTTTTATGGCTGTAGTTGGCCAGTCGCAGCGACAAGTCCAGATTGAGCAGTTTGGCGCCCGGCTGGTTGCTCAGCAGCGGCAGGGAGGTTTCGGCAAAGGCTTCCCAAACCGATACCGACCCATCAAATGAGGGCACATCGTTAAAGGTAATGGCTTGATAGCGTTGGGCTTCATCGGTGGCCACTTTTTGGGTGTCATGGCGGTATTCCACACCAAAGGCCGAGGTGACCATGCCGGCCGGCATGGCAAACAGATCGCCGGTCATGAACGCCTGGGCGTTCAGCATGCTGATATCGGTATTGATGTAAGGGTTCACCCGAATGTAGTCAGCCGCTTCTGGGGTGATGCTGTTGTGGCCAAACAGGTTAATGGGCACGCAGCCGTTGGCGCGGGCTTCGGGGTCGGCACATTGCACGGTCACGCCATCGGCGGCATATTCCGCATCCAGGGCATAAGCCAGGTTGTTGATGTTGATTTCGTTGTAGCGCCGCTGTTTTTGCTTGAATTGACCATAACCGACAAAGGCTTCCCAATCCCAGTTGCCATCCAGCATGACCCCTTGCAGACCGGCGGATGCCCTGATGGTGGTGCGGGTGTTTTTGTTAATCACGTTACCCACTTCATCAAAGCTGCGATCCCATTTGATGCTGCTGCCGGCGTCCTCGGCAATTTCTGTCGGCACATAAGGATTGCTGCTGCTGATTTTCCCCGCGGCAAACTGTTCGGACTCGCCGGTTTGCGGATTCAGGCGAAATTCATCATCGTTGTAATCCTGCCCTTCCGGCGTGCTTACCCGCACGCTGTCGTTTTGGCTGAAATGCACCTGGAACAGGGCGGTGAGATCATCGCTCAGGTCGTAATTGATTTTCACGGCGCTGGCCAGTTTATCCACCGGCAGGCGCAAAACGTCAGCGGCATAACTGTTATAGCCGTCCCGTTCCTCTTTAAAACCGTTTTGCAGGTTGTTGTCGGCGTCATACCACCAACTGCCAAAGCGCCCGCCGGGAATGTTGTTGGTGCGCTCGCGCCAGTCATCCATGGTGATGTCGCGCAGGCACTGGTCGCCATCAATGGTGTTGTTGGCGTTGCACATGTTGTCTGCATCGTAATCATAGCTGGCTTCGTATTTGGCGCGTTCCCTGTCTGCGGCGGTCAAACCGAACTGCCGGTCCCAGCTGACGGCGGTATAAATGTAACCGCGGTGATCATCAAAGCTGCTGCCGTAGCCGCCATCCAGGGTGAACTCCCGATTGCCGCCAGCGGTGGAGCGGCCCATGCGGGCATCCAGTTCCAGCCCGGTTTTATGGCTTTCGGTGATGATGTTCACCACCCCGGCAATGGCATCGGAGCCATAAATGGCCGAGGCGCCGCCGGTGATGATTTCCACCTTGTCCACCATGGCCGCCGGAATGGTCGACAGGCTCACATAGTTACCGCTGTAACTGTTGGATACCACTCGCCGGCCGTCAACCAGCGTCAGGGTTCTGTCGGTGCCAAGGTCCCGCAGGTCAATGGTGGACAACCCGCTGTTTTGCACGCTGCTTTGCGAGTTGGTGGTGCTTTCCCCGGCGCTGATGGAGGGGATTTCATCCACCAGAATGTCGGCCAGTTCTCCCAAACCGCTGTCCACGATTTCCTCTTGGCCGATGGTCATCATGGGGGTGGCCAGTGAAAAGCTGTCCCGTTTGATGCGTGAGCCGGTAACGGTGATTTTTTCCACGTCAGCCTTGGGTTTTGGCTGGGGTTTTTCCTGCTGAATGCTGTTTTGCGGTGCCGGGCGCTCGGTTTCCGACTCCAGCGTGACCGCCATGGCCGCACCACTGCTGAATAATGCGAGTTGTACGGATAGGGTGAGGATTGTTTTTCTCATCTCAAGTTCCTAAGTGATTTAAAAATGAATAACTTTTGTTATGGCTTCGTTGTTATTGATATGTGCCGAAGCGTTTTTAGTTTTAGGTCACTTTGTTAACGGTTAAATGAAGCTACAAGCACAAACGGCTCGATTCTTTGCCGCTTATACATCTATTTAATCTCTATGGTTAAATTATTCATTTAATACAGTAAGTTATAATTAGTCTTGAGGAATTTCAAACAGACGCACAATGTTTTTGTAATGTTAATGTTATTGAACGCACCCGTGCAATTGGGTAGATTTAAGGCTCGACTAACGCTGCCTGAAACGCCTATTCGCTCATGAACCAGCAAGCCCCCTTCAGATTAGCCGCCTACAGAGTTGAGCCTCTGGAGTGTGCTATTTACTTGCCGGACGAGCAAAAAATCAGCCTGCAACCCAAGTTTATCGGGGTGTTGTGCTATCTGGCGCACAGTTATCCCAGAGTGGTGCCCCGGCAGGAGCTGATTGAACATGTCTGGCAGGGGAATGGTTATGTGGGAGAAAAAGCCCTGACCAATGCCATCTGGCATTTACGCCAGGCCCTGAAAGGGACAGACGGCAATGAGGCGATTCAAACCATACGCAAAAGCGGTTACCAGTTGCTGTTGCAGCCGGAATTTTTAGCCGATGCCGACACCCCTGCGGTAAGTGCTGCCCCAACGCCTGCAACAACGGCCCGAGAATCCAGGGTCATTGGCTGGCGCTGGATATTACCGTTATTGCCGTTGTTACTGCTGTTGCTGTGGTGGCGTTATGAGGTGCCCACTGCCGGGCCGCCCGCCTATGAAGTGATTACCACCCATCCCGGGCTTGAGCGCTATCCGTCGCCCTCTCCTGACGGCCGCTATGTGGTGTATCGCTGGCAGCGGCAGGAGAGCCATCCGGATCTTTACATGAAAGACACCCAACAGCCCAATTTGGCGGCCAAGCAATTGACCTTTGATGCCGCCAAGGAAGGGCGAGCCATATGGGATATGACCGGGCGTTTCCTCTATTACCAGAAAAACGACAAGCAGGACAAATCCTGCCGCCTGGTGCAGATGAACGTGAATACCCTGGAGGAGAAAACCCTGTGGCGCTGCGCTTATTTTGTGGGGCAGGAATATCTGGACATCATGCCGGATAACGACACATTGGCTTACCGGGGCGTGGAAAACGGCCAGCAGGCACCGGCCACCTACCAGCGCAGCATCCTTGGCGGTGAACATGCCAAGCCCAAATGCCTGATTGATTGCGATACAAAAGAGCGCTACATCGCGTTTTCTGCCGATGGCCACTATCTGGTCGTGAGCCGCCGTTTGGGGCGCTTTGCGGAAAATATCTACCTGCGGGAGCTGGCAACGGGGCGTGAGCGCCAACTCACCCATGGCGAGTCCGACATTGTGGGCATTGCCTGGCATCCGGACGGCAAACATATCATTTATGGCGTGCAGCGGGCCGATAGGCGTTTGGGCTTTTTACTCAATATCCACAGCTTGAAGCGCAAACAGCTGGAAATCGACGGCCTGAGTTACCCGGCCTTTGCCCGAAAAGTGCCCTGGCTGTATTTTCAGACCCGCAGCGAATCCTACCAACTTGCCTATTTGCCCCTTGCCAGTGCGTTGCCGTCCAGCCCGTTTCCGCTGCTGCAGTCGGATTACAACCACAAGTATCCGGATTATTCCAACCAGCATGAGCAACTGGCTTATTTGTCCAATGAGTCGGGTTATTATGAAATCTGGGTGTCCGATCTGGCCGGCAATCAGCGCCAGCAACTCACCAAGCTGGAGCGGCCGCTGCTGTTTCCCAAATGGTCCCATGACGGTAACCGCATCGCCTTTTTATGCGCCAGTGCCGACGGGCAAGGGCAATCACTGATGGTGCTGGATGTGGCAACCCGTCAGATATCGCTGGTGTATTCTGCGGCGCAAATTCATAGCCGTCCCACCTGGACGGCGGATGACCGAGGACTGGTGGCGGCACAGGAAAAAGACGGACGGCGGGAGCTGTACCTGTTCCCACTGACGGGTGAACCGCAACAGCTCACTCATGATGGCGGCCGTTACGGGGTGATGCTGGCAGATGGCTCGCTGGTTTATTCCCGGGGGAAATTTGGCTTGTACCGCTTGGCTGCCGGTGCCAAAAAATCGGACGTGCTGCTGGCAGGTTCCCGCTTCAAGGCCCGTTATTCCTGGGTAATGACGGCTAGCGGTGAGGTGTATTTCAGCGACACCACTTCATCTTACAAAGACATCAAGCACTTTTCTCCCGCCACCGGCCGCATTGAAAACCTGGTGCGGTTACCGGTGCCATCGTCGTTAACCGAAACCTCTTTTAGCATTGATGACAAACGGCAACGGCTCATTTTTAGCAACAGCAGCAAGTATCAGTCGGATATCAAGCGCCTGCAGCACATTGCCTTGAACTGAACCGCGCCCGCAGACAATGGATAATGGCGGCTAAAAGTACCAGCTGGCAGCAAACAGTAGCCAGCTCAACAGCAATAGCCCCCAGGGAAGGGCATTGGGGCGGGGGCTTGCGGGTGTTTGTGGGGCCGATGTGGCTTCTGGGGCTTTGGCATCAGCATTGGCGGCGGTGCGGCGTTTTTTGGCCAGCTTGTCCCGGGTTCTGGCTTTGGCCTTTTGCTGCTTTTTGTACTCGGCAATGCCTTTTTCTATGCCTTGGGCAATCAGTTTGGTTTGCTCTTTGGTCTGGCCCGGCCGCTGGGTGGCGCGCGCCATCTGCAACGCTTGCTCCTTGGTTTGCTCGGAAATCGGGGTGTCGGGGGTTTTAGTGGACATAAAGGCTCCGCCAATCATCAGGTATCGCCCATTATACCCATATCGGACCGCGCTGCTGGACGTCATCACCAATTACCGCGACAATCTCTTCATGTTGTTTTCTCAGGATTAATCCTTTGTCTGCCCATCGTCCAACCCAACACCGCCGCGCCGGTGTTGCCGATAACACCACACACCCCCTTAATGCCCGCATGAACCAAGGGGTATTGCCATGGCTGTTGGGGTTTTTGCGGCCGTACCGCTGGCGGGTGGCGCTGGCACTGGTTTGTTTGCTCATTGGCTCGCTGGCCTGGTTGTCGCTGGGGCAGGGGGTGCGGCTGATGGTGGACACGGGGTTCTCCTCGGAGGATACCCGGCAGCTGAATCACGTCATTGTGCTGATGCTGGGCATTACTGCCGTGAGTGCCAGCGCCGTCTTCTGCCGTTTTTACCTGATGACCTGGCTGGGGGAGAAAGTCAGCAATGACATCCGCCAGCAGGTATACCGCCATTTGCTTGGGCAAAGCCGGGACTTTTTTGCCAGGCTGCGCACCGGCGAGGTGATTTCCCGTTTCACCGCCGATACCACCTTGCTGCAAACCGTGGTGGGCTCCAGCCTGTCCATGGCGTTACGTTCATCGGTAACCGTGATTGGCGGCTTGCTGCTGATGGGTTTTACCAGCTGGAAACTGACCGCGCTGGTATTGCTGGCGGTGCCGCTGGTGTTGGTGCCCGTGGGTATTTTGGGGCGCAAGGTGCGGCAACTGGCACGCAGCAGCCAGGATAAAGTGGCCGATTTGGGCGCCTTTGTGGATGAAACCCTGCACGAGATCCATACCGTGCAGTCCTATGGTCATCAAGCCCACGATCGCCAGCGCTTTGACCAGCATTTGGCCGCGGTGTTGCAGGCTGCCAGTGGCCGCATTTTTTACCGCTCGTTACTGATTGCCGGAGTGATGCTGCTGAGCATTGCCGCCATTGTGCTGGTCACCTGGGTGGGGGCTCATGACGTGATTGCCGGAAACATCAGCGCCGGGCAACTGTCGGCCTTCCTGTTTTATGCGGTGATGGTGGCCGGTGGGGTGGCCACCATCAGTGAAGTGATTGGCGATATCCAGCGGGCAGTGGGAGCCAGTGAGCGTCTGCAAGAGCTGGCCGGTGCGCCGGTGACAATCGCCGAGCCGGAGCATCCGCTATCTTTGCCGCAACCGCTGCAAGGGGCACTGGCGCTGCAGGATGTACAGTTTGCCTACCCCGGCGGCGATACGGTGTTGCAGCAGCTCAGTTTCAGCATCAAGCCCGGCGAGCGGGTGGCGCTGGTGGGCCCCAGTGGCGCCGGCAAAAGCACCTTGTTCCAGTTATTGCAGCGGTTTTATCTGCCAGATGCCGGCAGCATCACGCTGGATGGGGTGGACATTTCACGGCTGTCATTGGCCCAATTGCGGGCCCAGTTTGCGCTGGTGCCGCAAGAGTCGGTGATTTTTGCCGACAGCGTGCTGGAAAACGTCCGTTACGGCCGCCCGGAGGCCACCATGGCTGACGTGATTGCCGCTTGCGAAGCGGCCCATGCCGATGAGTTCATCCGGCATTTCCCTGAGGGGTACCAGACCTATCTTGGCGAGCGCGGCGTGCGTTTATCCGGCGGGCAAAAGCAGCGCATTTCCATTGCCCGGGCCATTTTGGCCGACCGGCCGTTTCTGTTGCTGGATGAAGCCACCAGTGCGCTGGATGCAGTGAGTGAAGTGATGGTGAAAAAGGCGCTGGACAGATTGATGCACGGGCGCACCACACTGGTGATTGCCCACCGGCTGGCCACGGTACTCAATGCCGACCGGATCCTGCTGCTGGACAAGGGGCAGCTGGTGGCCAGCGGCAGCCATCAGCAGTTACTGCAAGACAGCCCGTTGTATCACAAGTTTGCCAGCTTGCAGCTGCTGGCCCAGGAGACGACCGCCCCGGATGGGGCACCGTAGCAGCCTTTGCAAGTCATCGGGTGAGTTATTTGGCGGTTTGCGTATAGACTGGGCGGCAGTTTTTACGGTAATTCGCCGTCCAGCAGTAGAGTATTGACGATAGATGTTCTTAACTAGTTATTTTAAAAAAGAAAATAATAACATTGTGATCAGTCGCCAACAGGCAAGCAACTTTGCCAAAGATGTTGCCGGCGATTTTAACCCGTTGCACGATGAAACCGCCAAGCGCTTTTGCGTGCCTGGTGATCTGCTGTTTGCGCTGGTGCTCAACCAGTATGGCCTTAGCCGCAAGATGCAGTTTCGCTTTGAAGGCATGGTGGGTGATGGGGTGGCGCTGCATTTTCCTGAAAACGCCGACAGTGCCGATGACGGGCAGGTCTGCATCGAGGATGAAAAGGGCAAAACCTATCTCAGGGTTGCCCGCTCGGGCGAGCAGCGCTATTGCGAGCAGCAACTGAGCGCGTTCATTCGCAGCTATGTGGCGTTTTCCGGGCTCAATTTCATCCATGTGCTGGTGCCGCTGATGCAGCAATACCAAGTGATGATAAACCCTGCCCGGCCATTGGTGATTTACGAAACCATGAGCTTCGAGCTGGATACCCTGGCATTTGACACCATGACTCTGGAACTGGTGAGCAAACAGCTGCAGGTGGATGGCAAGCGGGGCGATGTAACCTTGGAGTTTGCCTTGCGAAGTGGCGATCACCAAGTGGGCACCGGCCGCAAAACCATGGTGCTCAGCGGTCTGCGACCTTATGAGCAAGCGGGCATTGACCAGATGGTGACCCAATACCAACAGCGCAGCGAAGCCCGCCGGTAACGGCCAACCTCCCAACCGTTGCAACAGGCGCCATCTTCTGTGCCATGGCGCCTGATAGTCCTCTTGCATGATCCCGGGATCATTTCCCTCACGCCTTATCACTCGTGGTTGTTTGATATGCCCATCGGTTATGAGCAGCTCCGCGCTGGCGGTTGCTATTTATGGCCGGCTGCCATAGGGTTGGCGGTCTGGGTGACAAGTCGGGAATAAGGGATGTTTGCAAGAAAACGCCTGTTACAGGCGGGAAGTTTTATGTGGCTCATGGTGGCCACAGGGATGGCGTTATCCGCCCATGGCGCTTCATTGCCGGCGGTGGAAGCCCAAAACGGCATGGTGGTGTCGTCCCAGCGGTTTGCCTCCGAAGCGGGGGTGGAAATTCTCAAGCTGGGCGGCAATGCGGTGGATGCCGCCGTGGCGGTAGGCTATGCCCAAGCGGTGGTGAACTCCTGCTGCGGCAATATCGGTGGTGGCGGCTTCATGACGCTGCATCTGGCTGATGGCAGCGATCATTTTATCGATTTTCGTGAAATGGCGCCGGCGGCGGCCACGGCCACCATGTATCAGGATGAAGCCGGTAATCTGCTGCCCCATGCCAGCACCCTGGGCTGGGGCGCGGTGGGCGTGCCCGGCACGGTGCGGGGCATGGAACTGGCGCTGGATAAATACGGCTCTGGCAAACTCAGCCGGGCGCAGATTATGGCGCCAGCCATCCGTTTGGCGCGGGAGGGGTTCATTCTCACCCGGGGCGACACCGATGTGATTGACACCAGCTTGGACAAAATCCGCAGCGATCCGCAAGCGGCAAAAATCTTTCTCAGAAGTGACGGCTCACCGCTGCAGCCCGGTGACAGGTTGCAGCAAGTGGCACTGGCAAACACCCTGAGCCGGATTGCCACCGAAGGGGCAGAGGCGTTTTACCAAGGGGCCATTCCGCAAGCCATCGCCAAGGCAGCCAAGGCCCATGGAGGTTACATTACCGCCGATGATTTTGCCCGTTATGCGGCCAAAGAGCGGACGCCGGTGAAGTGTTCATACCGGGGGTATGAGTTCATTTCAGCGCCGCCGCCAAGCTCCGGTGGCACCACCATGTGCCAAATCCTCAACATTCTTGAAGGGTACGATCTCCAATCCATGGGGTATGGCTCTGCCGACGCCATCCATTACACTGTGGAGGCCATGCGCCATGCCTTTGTGGATCGCAACAGCTTGCTGGGCGATCCGGATTTTGTGCAGATACCCATGGCAACGCTGCTGAGCAAGGACTATGCCGCCAAAATCCGTGAGCAAATCCATCCGCAAAAGGCCACCCCTTCACGGTTGCTGGGCGCCGGGGTACCACCCCATGAAAAACCCCAGACCACCCATTACTCGGTGCTGGACAGCGCCGGTAATGCGGTATCCACCACTTACACCATCAACGGCCGTTTCGGTGCCGGCGTGATGGCACCGGGCGCCGGATTCTGGCTTAACGATGAAATGGACGATTTCACCTCCAAGGTGGGCGCTACCAACATGTTCGGGCTGGTGCAGGGCAAGGCCAATGCCATTGCCCCCGGCAAACGGCCGTTGTCGTCCATGTCGCCCACCATCATTACCAAGGATGGCAAAACCTTCATGGTGCTGGGCTCTCCCGGCGGCTCGCTGATTATCACCATCACCCTCAATACCGTGCTGAACGTGATTGATTACGGCATGGAGCTGCAAGAGGCGGTTAACGCCCCGCGCTTTCATCAGCAGTGGTTGCCGGATGAAGTGTGGTATGAAACCCGGGGCATTTCTCCCGATACCCTGAAGCTGCTGCAACAACGGGGTTATCGGATGGTGGAGAAAAAGCCCTGGGGTGCCACCGAAGCGATTATGGTGGGCTTGCCCAGCGTGGTGATGCCAGCGTCAGGTGCCCGGGTGAGCGATGGCTCGGTATCCGGCAAGGTGCGGCCGGGATTCATCTATGGCGCCAACGACGCCCGCCGCCCCCAAGGCGCCGCCATGGGCTATTGATGCCCGCACCAGCAACAGCCCGGTTTGTCGCCGGGCTTTTTGCTGCCTAATGTTGGTGGTTCACATTTATGGCGGGCCGGGGCCGATAAAATGAAAGCACCGCATGGGGAGGTCGCCAGCCCTTGGCAATTTGGCGGTAACAACCAACAGGACGATATCAATGACACAGGAATTCAGTGCCGCAGATTTGCAAAAAGCCTTACGGCAACAGCAAAACGAGATTAACGATTTTGCCATTTACAGCGTGCTGGCCACACTGCAACAACAGGATAAAAACAAAAAGATTTTCGAGAAAATCGCCAGGGAAGAGCAACAGCATTATAAATTCTGGCGAGGGATCACCCAGCGGGAGTTGGCGCCACAAAACTGGCTGGTGATGTGGTACGTATTGCTGGTGAAACTGCTGGGCACCTCGTTTGCCCTGAAAAGCCTGGAGAAAAAAGAGTGCGGCGCCGAAGCGTTTTACAAGGAGCTGTTTGAGCTCTACCCCCAGGCAAAGGCCATTTACCATCAGGAAGTGCATCATGAACTGGAGCTGATTGACATGCTTCAGGACAAAAAGCTGTTGTATACCGGTGCCATTGTGCTGGGCATGAACGATGCGCTGGTGGAGCTTACCGGTACCCTGAGCGGCATTGCACTGGCCTTTGATAACACCCTGGTGGTGGGCGCCACCGGACTTATCATGGGTATTGCCGCCTCGCTGTCCATGGCCGGTTCGGCTTATCTGGAGTCCAAGGAAAACCCGCTGCAGGAGATAAGCGCACTCTCTTATAGTGGTTATACCGGCGTGTCTTACCTTGTCACCACCGCCGTGCTGGTCATGCCGTTTTTTGTGCTGGATGCCATGGCAGCGGCGCTGGCATTGATGTTTGCGCTGGCACTGGTGGCCATTGTGCTTTACACCTTTTACATCTCCGTTGCCAAAGGGCTGAGCTTTACCCAACGGGTGCTGCAAATGGCTTCCATCACCTTTGGCGTGGCGCTCATCTCGTTTTTCATCGGGTATGCCGTGAAATATTTTCTGGGCGTAGAGGTGTAACGGCGCTCTGGCTGGCAAGGCTCTGCTATGGGGAATGTGGTTGGCCGCCTGTCATGAGGCTGTTGGCAACCTTGGCCTTGTACCAGAAAAAGCCCGGCGTGAGAGGCCGGGCGATATGGCGTTGTCGGACAGCAAGCGGGGTTAGTCTTGCGCCTTGCCGCGGGTGTTGCGGGTGCCATGAGCGCCGGCGCCGTGATTGCCGCGACGCTGCTGTTGCCCCTGCCCCTGACGTTTGGCAGCCTGATGCTGTCCTTGTCCTTGTCCTTGTCCTTGTCCTTGTCCTTGTCCTTGCCGCTTGCTGGCGGGCTGGGCATTGGTGCGCTGTTGCCCTTCCTGTGGCGGGCGGCGGTTGCTCGCCGGTTTGCGTCGCGGTTTTTGGGCTTGGGATGGCGCGTTGTGAGCATCTGGCTGTGATGTGGCCGTTTTTGGCTGCTTGGGTTTTTTGGGCTTTTTCGGCCCGTTGGCCCGCAAGCGGGTTTCCGCCAGCGGTTTATTGGGTTCAAACCCTGCCACCATGGCACGGGGGATCAGCCGTCCAATCAGGTTTTCAATATCCGCCAGCTGTTTTTGTTCATCTTCACTGACCAGGGATACCGCGTGCCCGGAGGCACCGGCCCGGCCGGTACGGCCAATGCGGTGCACATAATCTTCGGCCACATTGGGCAAGTCAAAGTTCACCACCTGGGGTAACAGGTCGATATCCAGCCCACGGGCGGCAATATCGGTGGCTACCAGTACTTTTACCGCACCGCTTTTGAAATCCGCCAGTGCCCGGGTACGGGCGCCCTGGCTCTTGTTGCCATGGATGGCAGCTGCACTGATGTCCGCCGCTTCCAACTGTTTTGCCAGCCGGTTGGCACCGTGCTTGGTGCGGGAAAATACCAGCACCTGGGACCATTGCTGCTGCTTAATCAACTGGATGAGCAAGGCGGTTTTTTTGGATTTATCCACCGGATACAGGGTTTGCGTTACCTGATCGGCCGTGCTGTTGGGAGGCGTTACCGAGATTTCCACCGGTGAGTTGACCAGCCCTTTGGCCAGTGCCCGGATCTCTTGCGAGAATGTGGCGCTGAACAGCAGGTTCTGCCGCTTGGCGGGCAGCAGCGCCAGAATTTTCTTGATGTCGTGAATAAAGCCCATGTCCAGCATGCGGTCGGCTTCATCCAGCACCAGAATTTCCAATCGGTCGAAGTTCACCGCGTTGTGCTGATACAGGTCCAGCAGGCGGCCGGGGGTCGCCACCAGAATGTCTACCCCGCGCCGCAATGCCAGCATTTGCGGGTTGATGGATACACCACCAAATACCACGGCGCTGCGCAAGTTGAGATGCTTGCCATAGTCATGGACGTTTTCGGCAATCTGTGCCGCCAGCTCCCGGGTTGGGGTAAGGATTAGCGTGCGTACCTGATTGGCTTTGGGGCGCGGCCCGCCACTGAGCAAGTGCAAGATGGGCAGGGTGAATGCCGCGGTTTTACCGGTACCGGTTTGGGCCGCCGCCATCACATCCTGTTGTTGCAGTACGGCAGGAATGGCTTGTTGCTGAATGGGCGTGGGCTGGTGATAACCTTGTTCAATTACCGCGTTTAAAATCGGGGTGGATAGGCCAAGAGAGGCAAAACTCATGCAATATTCTCAAATAGATGGCGCGCAGGCCGGAAGATGAAGCCGTGTCGGCGGGCGCAAGTGTACAGCAAAAGTACTGCCAGTACCATGTGTTACCCCCAATTCACCGCTGGCTGTCGGTGAGCTGAATCGTCGCTCGGTTATGGCTGACAACCTCAGGGAATATGCAGTATCTTGGTAAGGTTGCAATAAAGGGATGCGGGCAATGACAGCAATAACATTTATTGGCAAACAGGCACAATTGCGGCGCGATACCGCCTTGGGGCTGATCCGTAACGTGCAGCAGATGTCGGCCATTGCCACCCCCAGGCTGAACCACGGCTTGTTGAATCTGGCCCAGCATGCGCGCATCGCTTTTCATTTCCATCCTGATCGCCTGGATTACCGGGGCTGGCCGGTGATTGCCGGCCTGTTGTCTGACGGCGAGTACCGCAGCCAGTTTGAAACCCGCACCTCCAACGGCAAGTTGCAGCCCCAACTGGGCGGCGTTCGCGATCATTGGGAAAATGCACTGTTTGGCCACTGTTACGTGGGGGCCAAATCGCGCCCCAAATACGGTGCGCTGGATATTGGGCTGCATCAGAGCGGGCCTGCGGCACGTTTTGGCAGCTGTTATCTGTTGTCCGCGCCAGCGCTGCTGGGCCAGTGCACTTTTTGTTATCTGGACTCCTGTCGCAATCCCCGTGAAAAAGGCACGCTGGCCTGTTTTGAAGATGTGTTTGCCGCCCTGTTCAATGAAGCGTTTGAGCGTGACAGCGCTTTGGGTGTCAGGGATTTTCGCCCGCCGGCACTGGTGCAATACCTGTGCGAAGAACTGCCCCGCGGCGTGGATGCCCGTTTTCTGCGGCCCATGAGCCGGGATCTTGACCATTACATAGAGGCCCAGTATCACGGTGGATTGTTGCTGATGGAGAACATGGAAGTGCTGGTGGCTGACCCCTCTTACCGGCATACGGCCACGGAAACGATAATGCAGCGTTTGTGCGAGCGTTATCAGATCCGCCTGTGCTGGCATCAGGGATTTCAAATGCCCGCTGCCAACGTACCGGCGGATTTTCGAGGCAGCGCTATGCCACCACTGGCGGCTCAGGTGGCAAGAGAGGGCATCTTGACTCCTGCACTGCTAGGCGAGGCGGAGGTTTCCTTGCGCCGGGAGCCCGAACGCTGGCGTCGCCTTGGCAGCGAGGCCGAGCTTTTGCAGCAGCTCAAACTGCTATGGCATGTGCTGGTGCGCTTTGGCGCCGTGGGCAATCCCCCCTGATCCTACAGCCGCGCGCACCTTCCAGCCGCTGGTGCCATTTGGTTGTTGCCAGGGGCGCCGGTTCGGCAGCGGCGTGGTACAATGCCCTTGGTAAAAATCCCCGGCAGAAGGTTTATTCCGGCGGCAATGCCTGCGATACTGCCTATCGAATTTAACAGCATCGGTCAAGTGGCGGGTTTTCAGGCGCACTACTGTTGCTGTATCCCTGTCATTTGCTGTCATTGGTTTGGATATTCATGGACAAATCCCTCGAAAAACAACTGGCTCGCTGGCTACGGCTGCAAAAGGGAGCTTGTGGCCCCTATCTGAAACTTTCCATGGCCTTTGGGGTCGCTAATGGTGTGGCATTGGTAGTGCAGGCATGGTTGATGGCGACCATTTTGCAGGGGCTGATCATTGATAACCTCGCCCGGCAGCAGTTTACCTGGCACTTTGTGGCCTTTGCCGTGTTGCTGTTATTGCGAGCGGCACTGGCCTGGGGACGGGAAAAAGCCGGGTTTGCCGCTGGTCGGCGATTGCGCCGTACCATCCGGGCCGCGGTACTGGACAAACTCAGCCGCTTGGGCCCTGCCTGGGTCAAGGGCAAACCTGCGGGCGCCTGGGCCAGCATCGTGCTGGAGCAGGTGGAAGATTTGCAGGACTTTTACGGGCGCTATCTGCCACAAATGGCATTGGCCGGCTTTATTCCGCTGATCATTTTGTGCTGTACCTTTCCTCTCAACTGGGCCGCCGGGTTGATTTTACTGACCACCGCGCCGCTTATCCCGCTGTTCATGATTCTGGTGGGCATGGGCGCTGCGGATGCCAACCGCAAAAACTTTACCGCCTTGCAGCAGCTGAGCGGCCATTTCATGGACCGGTTGAAAGCGTTGCCCACTTTGAAGCTGTTTTATCGGGCGGCAGCGGAAGAAAAGGCCATTGGCAAGGCGTCGGAAGATTTTCGTGAACGCACCATGGCGGTGCTGCGATTGGCGTTTTTAAGCTCCGCCGTGCTGGAGTTTTTTGCGGCGGTTTCCATTGCCGTGGTGGCGGTATATTTCGGGTTCTCCTATCTGGGCGAGCTGAATTTTGGTCATTACGGCGCGCCCATCAGTTTGTTTACCGGCATGTTCGTGCTGATTATGGCGCCGGAGTTTTACCAGCCGTTACGGGATTTGGGCGCCCATTATCATGCCAAGGCGCAGGCCATTGGGGCCGCCGAGTCGTTAATGGCGTTGCTGGAGCTGCCAGAACCGCTGAGTCAGGGTAACCAGCCGCTGCCTGAGGGGGCGCTGACCATTGAAGCGCAGCATCTCAAGGTGCTCAGCATGGACGGGCAGATACTGGCCGGGCCGCTGAGTTTCACCCTGCATCCCGGCGAAAAACTGGCGCTGGTAGGCCCCAGCGGTGCGGGCAAAACCAGTGTGCTCAATGCCCTGCTGGGATTTTTGCCCTATGAGGGCAGCCTTAAAATCAACGGTGCGGAGCTCAATACCCTGGCGCCTGAACAGTGGCGGCAGCACATCACCTGGCTCGGGCAGAACCCCCAGCTGTTTCACGGCACCATTGCCGAGAATGTGCGTCTTGGGCAACCCCAACTGAGCGACGGCGATGTTTGGCAGTTTCTGGAACAGGCCAAGGTGGCGGATTTTGTGCGGGCCCAGCCTGATGGCCTGGATCATGTGCTGGAGGAGTTCAGCGGCGGCTTGTCAGTAGGACAGGCCCAGCGGATTGCCCTGGCCCGGGCGCTGGCGCGCAACGCCGGGCTTTACCTGCTGGATGAACCCAGCGCCAGCCTTGACAGCCAAAACGAGCAGTGGGTGCTGGATGCACTGTGGCAGGCACTGGCCAAGCGCAGTTGCCTGATGGTGACCCACCGGCTGGATCAGCTCGATCGCATGGATCGGGTGCTGGTGCTGGACAAGGGTCAGCTGGTGCAGCAGGGGACGTTCAGCGAGTTGTCGCAGCAGACCGGGTTGCTGGCAGACATGCTGGCCCAGTTTCCGCTGGCCTTGTCACTGGATGATATTCACACAGCAGAAGGAGTGCAGGCATGAAGCTGTTGTGGCCGTTTTTACGATTATTCCGCCGTCAGTGGCTGATGATGTTGTTAGGGCTCACCTTGAGCCTGCTGACCATTATTGCCGGCATCGGCCTGTTGTCCCTGTCGGGGTGGTTCCTGTCGGCTACCGCCGTGGCCGGGTTGGCCGGGGTGGGCATGAACTATTTCACGCCGGCAGGGGGCGTGCGCATGTTTTCAATCATGCGTACCGCCAGCCGTTATGGCGAGCGCTTGCTGACCCATGAGGCCACGTTCCGCATTCTTACAGATTTGCGCTGTTGGGCCTGGAAACGCCTGTTGCCGCTCAGTGAGCGTAATTTGAGTGGCATGCGCCGCGGCGATTTGCTCAACCGTCTGGTGGCGGATATTGAAACGCTGGATCACCTGTATCTGCGGCTGTTAACCCCGCTGACCAGCTATGGGGTGATGCTGCTGTTGCTGTTTGCCTTTGTCAGCTGGTTTGACTTGCATCTGGCATTGCTGCTGTGTGGCGGTTTGCTGCTGGCCGCCCTGCTGTTGCCGTCGCTGTTTTACCGGATGGGGAAGGCGCCGGGGCGGGCGATTATTGAGGCGCGGCGCCAGTATCGGGTGCGCTTGCTGGAATGGTTGTCCGGCCGGGCGGAACTGACGCTGTTTGGCGCGGGGGCAGGCTACCGGGCCACCCTTGATCGGGTGGAGCTTGACTGGCTTAACAGCCAGCAACGCATGGCGACCATTAACGGCCTGAGTCAGGGGGCGCTTATCCTGTTTCACGGCGCCTTGGTGCTGCTGATGTTGTGGTATGCCGCCAGTGGCGTGGGTGAAAACGTGCCGCCGGGCCCCTTGCTGGCCTTGGTGGTGTTTTGTGTGCTGTCCTGTTTCGAGATGATGATGCCGCTGGCCGGGGCTTTTCAGCATCTGTCGGCCACCATGTTGGCAGCGCAGCGGGTCAGTGACATTACCGAGCAGGTGCCGGACATCCGCTTTCCCGCCAAGGCGCAGCCGGTGGCAGCCAACGGCGCCTTGTCTCTGGAGCATCTGCATTTTGCCTATCCTCAGGGATTGCCGGTATTGCAGGATTTGTCATTGCAGATCCCGGCCGGCAGCAAGGTGGCGCTGCTTGGGAAAACCGGTTGCGGCAAATCCAGTTTGCTGTCGTTAATCACCCGCCAGTGGCAAGCGCAGCGTGGCGGCATCACCCTTGGCGGGCGGCCACTGGAAGACTATGACGAGCAGAGCCTCAGAGCCTCCATGACCGTGGTCAGCCAGCGGGTGGCCTTGCTGAGCGCCAGCTTGCGGGACAACCTGCAGCTGGCACTGCCGGAAAAAGTCAGCGATGAGCGACTGGCGCAGGTGCTGGCAGAGGTGGGATTGAGTAACCTGCTGCTGGATAAAGGGCTTAATGCCTGGATTGGCGAGGGCGGTCGCCAGTTATCCGGCGGTGAGCAGCGGCGGATTGGGGTGGCGCGGGCGTTACTGCGCAATGCGCCGTTGTTGCTGCTTGATGAACCCACCGAAGGGCTGGATCGGCGCACCGAGCAGGAGATCCTGCGTTTGTTGCTGGCCCATGCACAGGATAAAACCTTACTGATGATCAGCCACCGGCTCACCGGCATGGCCCAGATGGACACCATTCACCTGCTGGATAATGGTGCCATTGTCGCCAGTGGCAGCCATGAGCAACTGCTGGCATCCACCCCGGCCTACCGGGCACTGTACCAGCAGCTGCGAGACTGAATAAGGCGCGATGCCGGTTGCCATAGCGTACCGGCATCCGCCCATGGCGCTTTTGTGCGGCGCATGTTTTGGCCGCCCCCGCCGCCCGGCTCCCTTGGAGACATTCGTTGTCATCCCACGTCTTCGATTCACACACAAGATAAATCCGTGCCGGATCACAAAAGCGGCATTAGGGATTGTTCACCGCCAAGTTATTAGCATATGCTATTTACATAGACCAAGTTGCCATGCCTGGCAACAATGGAAGCGGAGAAGAAGTCGATGATCGTTATTCCTATGAGTCGTGGCCGGTTGGCCAAACATTTTACCAAAGCCAAGGAAATCGCTTTTTTCAGCACCGATGGCCAGTTGCAGCGCATGGTGGAAAACCCTGCCTTGGGCGGTAACTGTTCGGACAAAAGCGCCATGCTTAACCTGATCAAGCAGCAGGGGGCGCAAGTGGTGCTGGTGCATCACATAGGTGAGCGCATGCTGGGCAAACTGCTGGATGCCGGCATCAGCGTGTGCCGTCCCAAGGAATCCTGGGGCACCCTTGAAGAGTTACTGGATGCGGCCAAAGACACCAGCTTGCGTTTGCTGGACACCAGCACGGCCAATCCTTCCTTGAAACATGCCACCAAAGGCGAATGCGGTTGCCATGGCGGTGGTTGTCATCATAAACACGGCGCCCCGCAAAGCGTGCTGTTGCAACATGCCAGTAACGATGCCTGTAACGATAGTGATGTGCATTTTTCCGGGTTTCGTCTTCAGAAGTAACCCGGAATTTGTTTGATTCTGCAAGAAAAGTTGTTGTTTATCTGTAAGTTATTCCTGTCAATGTTCCTTGTTGGCCGGTGACGGAAAATTCGTTTTTCTTTTCTCGTCACCGGCCTTTTTTTATCTGCCGTTTTTTATGTGGTAAGTTAACCTGTTTTTACCAATTGCCATCCAGAGAATGCTCGGATGTCTGAAGAGGAAGATAATAATAATGAAAAGCAAACACTGGCTTGGCAGTATCGGTGTGCAGGTGGTTGTTGCCATGTTTTTGGGTGCCCTGGCGGGCTGGGCCATGGGCGATGGAGCCTCAATATTCGCACCATTGGGCACCTTGTTCATTCACCTGATTAAAATGCTGGTGATCCCGCTGGTATTGGTGGCGATTATCGCCGGTTCCGCCAGCCTGGGCGACACGCCCTCTGCGGGGAAAATCGGCATGGGCACCTTTGTGTTTTTCCTCGGCACTTCTGCACTGGCAGTAGCGCTGGCGCTGGGATTGGGATATCTGTTCCAGCCGGGGGTGGGGACTGACATTACGTCCCATGTCAAAGGGTTACAGGCGGTCACTGCCGCCCAGGGTGAGCTGCCAGGCGCCGTGGACACCATTATCGGCATGATCCCCACCAATATTTTCGAATCCCTTACCGGCGGCAACATTCTGCAAATTCTCGTCTTCAGCATGTTCTTTGGCATCGCGTTAACCAAAGTGAAGCGTGAAGGGGTAAAACAGGTGCAATCGGCACTGAACGTCATCCTTGATGCCTTGGTGTGGATGATTGGCAAAGTGATGCTGTTGGCGCCCTTGGGGGTGTTCGGTCTGATGGCTGATGCCATTGGCAGTTTCGGGTTTGCTGCCATGGAAGTGGTTTGGAACCTGTTCTGGGTTTACATGCTGGGCATCGTGATTTACATGTTCCTGTTCTTCCCGGCACTGGTGCAGGTGATGTCACCGGTATCGGCCCTGAAATTCGTCATGCTGATGAAAAAACCACAGGTAATGGCACTATCCACGGCATCGTCCATGGCCACCTTGCCGGTGAATATGCAAACCTGTGAGCAGGAATTGAAGGTGAGTAACGCCACCACCTCCTTTGTGTTGCCCTTAGGCGCCACCATCAACATGAGCGGCAACGCCATCTATTACGGACTGGTGGCGGTGTTTTTTGCCCAGATGTACCAGATCCCGCTGGATGCCACCGCTTATGCGGCCATTGTGCTCACCTCCACGCTGGGGGCGGTAGGGCAGGCCGGGGTGCCTGGCCCCACGTTCCTGGTGGTGGCAGTGCTGCTGGCGGCGGGGATCCCCATTGACGGTTTGCCCTTGCTGTTTGCGCTGGACCGGGTGTTTGACATGACCCGCACGGCACTGAACATTACCGGTGATGCGGCCTGTGCGGTGATCCTGGACAAATACGCGCCAGCAGAACTCAAGAGTGACATGCCGGATGAGGCGGAGTGTTGAGTCAAAACTGCCGGCCGGTGCAATGCCGGCCGGGTCATTAACCGCGTTTAGCGGGCATCGCCCAGTGACAACAGTGTGGCATTGCCGCCAATGGCGGTAATGTTGTTGGTGCGGGTTTTCTCGGTAATGAACCGCAGCAGGTAGTGGGGTCCGCCGGCTTTGGGGCCGGTGCCTGACAACCCCTGGCCACCGAAAGGCTGCACACCTACCACCGCACCAATCTGGTTGCGGTTGATATACACATTGCCCGCATTGACCCTGTCGGCAATCATCAGCGCATGGCCTTCATTACGGCTGTGGATCCCCAGCGTCAGCCCGAATCCGGTACTGTTGATATCATCAATCACTTGCGGCAAGTCACTGGCCTGATAGCGGATGACATGCAAAATGGGGCCGAAGTGCTCTTGCTCCAGCACCTTGATGGAGCTTATCTCCACCGCAACGGGCGCCACAAAATGGCCATGGGCACAGGATTCGGCCAATGGCACCTGCTTGATGAGCTTGCCCACCTGCTTGATGTGCTCAATATGGGCGTTGAGATTGGCTTTGGCACGGGCATCAATCACCGGCCCCATATCGGTATTCAGCTGGCCGGGATCGCCTATGGTCAGTTCATCCATGGCGCCTTGCAGAATTTCCAGCACCCGCTCGGCAATATCCTGCTGCAGATACAATACCCGCAGGGCGGAGCAGCGCTGTCCGGCACTGGTAAAGGCCGAGGCCAGTACGTCATTGACCACCTGCTCCGGCTGTGAGGTAGAGTCCACTATCATGGCATTCTGGCCGCCGGTTTCGGCAATCAGCGGAATGATGGCGCCATCGCGCTGGGCCAGTGTGCAGTTAATGGCTTTGGCGGTGGCGGTGGAGCCGGTAAAGCATACCCCGCCAATGCGGCTGTCAGCCGTGAGCGCGGCGCCCACCTGGCCATTGCCCGGCAGCAGCTGCAATACCTCCAGCGGAATGCCGGCCTGATGGGCCAGCTGCACCGCCCGGTAGGCGATAATGGGGGTTTGCTCCGCCGGTTTGGCGATGACCGTATTGCCGGTGGCCAGTGCCGCGGCAATCTGCCCAAGAAAAATGGCCAGAGGGAAATTCCAGGGGCTGATGCAGACAAACACGCCGCGCCCTTGCAGCAACAGTTCGTTACGCTCGCCGGTAGGGCCCTGCAACAGCTGGGGCTTGGCCATCAGTTGTTGTGCCTGCTGGGCGTAGTAGCGGCAAAAATCCACCGCTTCTCGCACTTCATCAATCCCGTCTTGCAAGCTTTTGCCCGCTTCCCGGGTACACAGGGTAATCAGTTCCGCCCGGTTGTCTTCCAGCAGTTCTGCCAGTTTTTGCAAGGCGGCGGCCCTGGCGGCTACCGGGGTGTGACACCACTGGGGAAATGCGGCGGCGGCGTGCTCCAGTGCCTGATTGACAGCTTGCTCGTCGGCCCATACCACGGTGCCCACCTGCTGGCGGGTGTCATAAGGGCTGACAACCCGGATTAATTCACCGCTTAAGGTGTTACCTGCCACCAGCGGCCCTGCCTGCCATTGCTGCTGTTGAAACCCGGCAATGGCGTCGAAAAAGGGTTGGGCCTGCGCCATGATGTTAAGGTTTGTCCCTTGGGAATTCTTGCGTTCATGGCCATGGATGTCAGCAGGCAGCGGAATATGCGGATTGGCCAGGGATTCACAGCCACGAGCCGTGATCAGTGGGTGGATGGTCAATGAGGCAATCGGCGTGTTGGGGTCCACCAGCTTGTGCACAAACGAGGAGTTGGCACCGTTTTCCAGCAGGCGCCGTACCAGATAGGGCAATAAATCCTTATGGGCGCCGATGGGGGCGTAAATTCGCACTGGGCGCTGGCGGTTTTCTGCCAGCAGGGTGTCATATAACTCTTGCCCCATGCCGTGCAGGCGCTGAAACTCAAAAGGCCGCTCCTGGGCCATGTCGCAGATGGCGGCCACGGTCTGGGCATTGTGGGTGGCAAATTGCGGGTAGAGGGCCCCTTGGGTGCGTTCAGACAGCAGATAACGGGCACAGGCCAGATAGGAAATGTCGGTATTGGCTTTGCGGGTGTATAACGGGTAACCGCACTCGCCGCCCTGCTGGGCCCATTTGAGCTCACTGTCCCAGTAGGCACCTTTTACCAGCCGCAGCGGAATGACATCGCCCTGCGCTTTGGCCAACTGGGTCAACCACACCAATACCGGCAGGGTGCGTTTGGAATAGGCCTGTACCACTAATCCCAAAAGGCCCCAGCCTTTGGCCGCATCAGACTGGTACAGCTGCTGGAACAGTGCGAGTGACAACTCCAGCCGGTCGGCCTCTTCGGCGTCAATGGTGATGCCCACATTCAGGGCCCGGGCTTGTTCAATCAGCTTGATGACGGTGGCATGCAGCTCGGTCATCACCCGCGCCTTGTTGGCCACCTCATACCGGGGATGCAGGGCCGACAGCTTGATGGAGATGGTAGGGCGTGGCGCCTCGGTTTCATCATACTGTTGTGCGCCCAGCTCGCCGATGGCCTGGGCATAATCGGTGTAGTATTTCTGGGCATCCTTCATGGTGAGGGCCGCTTCCCCCAGCATGTCGTAAGAGTGGGTATACCCTTGCTTGCGGCGCGCTTCGCTGTTTTTCAGGGCTTCTTTGACGTTGCGTCCCAGCACAAACTGTTTGCCCATGATTTTCATGGCGGCGTACATGGCCTGGCGGATCACCGGCTCACCCAGCCGATTGACCAGACGTTTCAGCAGATGGCTGGGCGTGCCGTCCAGCTTGCGGTCCAGCTTGATGATTTTACCGGTGAGCATCAGCCCCCAGGTGGAGGCGTTGACCAGCACCGAATCACTCTGGGACAGATGCTGATCCCACTTGGCGCCGGAGAGCTTGTCTTCAATCAGGGCATCGGCGGTTTCGCTGTCGGGAATGCGCAGCAGCGCTTCGGCAAGGCACATCAGGATGATGCCTTCCTGGGTTTCCAGGCTGTATTGCTGCAAAAAGGCATCAATGCCCACCATCATGCCTTTTTTGTCGTATTGGCGCACTTGGGTCACCAGCTCATGGGCGCGGCGGGTCACCCGCTCCAGCGTGGCATCATCTGCGGGAACAAGGGTCATCAATTCTGATAAATAGCGGGACTCGTCAACGCTATGGTTATCGCTGATTGCCGTGAACAGCTCATCGAGGGTGGCATTGTCGTAATAGCCAGTCAGTACTTCACTCGCTTTAAACATAGTATCACTTCCATCCAGGCCAGCTAGGCCGTTAAGGGCTGCCAAAAATCTCAGGCGCAAGGGGCGCTTATCGTTGTTGTTCGCCGTATGAAAACGCTGGTGCGCGCCGATTATACAAGCAAAGTGTGAGCGGTGGCACTAGATGAAAATGAAATGTGACAATTGTTTTAATTTATGTTGAACATATTGGTGTCAGTGCACAAATAAAAAGGCCGCTGTTTGAAAGCAGCGGCCTGTCAGTAAATTTTTACGGGTTACATCCAGCGGTCCCGGCGACGGCGTTGCGGCCGGGGCAGGTACACCAGAATCACCCCCAAAATCAGCCCGCCGGCGGCAATCAGCCCGCCTTGTTGCCACATGTGAAAGCGGGCGTTGTCTTGCATGTTGGCCACTTTTTCAAGGGCGTCATCACGCTCCTGGGTGGTTTGCTGCAAGGCGCTTTGGGTTTGGCTCAGTTCACTTTGCAATTGGGACAACTGCTCCCCGGCATTGTTGTTTTGCTGGGAAATGGTGCGCAACCTCGATTGGGCATCGCTAAGTTTGGCCGCCATTTCCGCCATCTGATAGCGCATGGATTCCTGCTGCTGCAGTTTGTCGGTTCTGACCCAGCCTTCACGGCCTTTATGATCGATAATCTTGGAAAACTCGCCTTCGGTTTCCGGCAACAGGGTGACTTTCTCACCGGCTTCAATACTGCCCAGAATGCGGTATTGGCTGCCCGGCCCACCGTGGATGAAAATGTAGATATCGTCAGAGATATAACGGGTCTGGCCTGCCGCCAGCAGCGAAGGGGAAAGAAGCAGGGCTGCGGTAAGCATCAGCACTCTTAGCGTAGGTGTTAGCACTGGAATGGTCTCTGTCGCAAATTATTGCTCACATGCTATGGATTTGTGTGGGCCAATGCAAGAGGGAAGTCCGTAGACTTCCCTCTTATCTTGCTGATTTACCGTAGGTTGCACGGAATAAATCAGTTAAATACACCTTTGATGGTGAAGAAGAACAAAATGGACAGGCCGGCACCTGCAGGCAGGGTGACCACCCAGGACACCACAATGTTGCGCACCACGCCAATATTGATGGCGGCAATCCCGCGGGCTACGCCCACACCCAGCACCGCCCCCACCAGGGTTTGGGTGGTGGAGATGGGCAAGCCGGTACCTGAAGCAATCACCACGGTACTGGCTGCCGCCAGCTCAGCGGCAAATCCGCGGCTGGGGGTCAAATGGGTGATGTTTTTGCCAATGGTCTGCATGACCCGTTTGCCGAAAATGGCCAGCCCCAGCACGATACCCACGCCACCCAGGGGCAAAATCCACCAGATTAGCGGTGATTTGGCGGTAATCACCCCGCCGCTGTGCACCACGGATACCACGGCCGCCAAGGGACCAATGGCATTGGCCACATCGTTGGAGCCATGGGCAAAGGCCATGCAGCAAGCGGTGACCAGCATCAGCACGGCAAACACTTTTTCCACATTGTTGAAGTTGGTCTGCTTGGTCTGGCTTGTGGATAATTTAAGCCGGGAAATGGCAATCTTACCGGTGATCCCCACCAGCAGGGCAATCACGATTGCCAGCATGTAGGCTTCATCAGTAGACACCTTCAAACCCACGTGTTTCAGCCCTTTGGTGATGGTCACCAGCGACATGACAAACCCTGCAAATGCCATGTAAAAAGGCACGTAGCGCTTGGCATTGGCAAGGGGGTCATCGGTATTGAAGATAAGTTTTTGAACGCTTTGGAAAATGCAGAAGGCGATAAAGCCTGAAATGGCGGGGGTGATAATCCAGGAGCCGACAATGCCTGTCACTTTGCTCCAGGCTACCGACTCTGGGCCGACGCCCACCGCGGCAAAGCCGATAATGGCACCCACAATGGAATGGGTGGTCGATACCGGCCACCCGAGGGCCGACGCCGCCACCAGCCAGATGCCCGCTGCCAGCAGCGAGGCTATCATGCCGTATACCAGCAGTTCAGGCACATCCACAAAATAGGCGGGGTCAATGATACCGTTACGAATGGTGCTGGTAACTTCGCCCCCGGCCAGATATGCCCCGGAAAACTCAAAAATCATTGCAATGATAATGGCCTGTTTAATGGTAATGGCGTTGGCACCTACCGACGTCCCCATTGCATTTGCCACATCGTTGGCTCCGATGCCCCAAGCCATCAAAAAGCCGAAAACGGCCGCCGTCCCAATAAGCCAGGGGCCGCTAGTGATTAATACATCAACCATGCTGTATAACCTTGTATACCTTTATTATTAGACGCGAGCCAGCATCAGCTCGAGGCGGGAACCCACACGTTCGGCAAGATCTGCCAAGTCGCCCACCCATTCAATAATTTTGTAGAGGAACATGACGTCAATGAGGTTTAACTCCATTTCGATGGAGTACAACTGTCGACGCACTTGGATCTGCAAATCATCAGTATCCTCTTCTAACACGTCGAGTTCACTGATCATTTTGGCGACCAAATCCACCTCACGACCGCGAAAACCCGCTTCAAGCAGATCATCCAGTTCATTGATGGCTTCTTTGGCCAGCGCCACTGCATCGAGACAACGTTGCAGGTAAGCAAGAAACGGTGTCTGGATAGCTTCGGGTACCAACAGCTCACGGCCGATGATGCGCCCAGAAATATCCTTGGCTTTGTTAGCTATTTTGTCCTGCTGGGTAAGAAGTTCCAGCAAGTCGGTTCGTTCAACCGGCATGAATAATCCGCCGGGGAGGGTAAGACGTATTTCACGTTTCAAATTGTCAGCGTCTTTCTCTTCCTGACTAATTTTCTTTCTGATCGCAACCGCACTGTCCCAATCCTTGGCAAAGGTCGCTTCAAAAAAGGGGACAAGCAGCGTAGCACAATCAAAAACCTTGTCGATGTGCTCCTGCAGAGGTTTGATCGGCGATTTTGCAAACACGCCTAAAATAGAGTTTACTGGCATAGCCGTTTACCTATGAGGTCATTCCACTATTGGAAACGCGGGCGGAATGGTACCTTATGCGTCCGCGTATTGAAACTGTGTTTTCATTGAAAATATGACAGCTTTTATACAAATGGGTTATATGTCACCCGCGCAAAAATAGTAAGACAGTTTTTTGACAATAATGTGACATATTGGCCAAGCAGCACGGCATAAATGAATTTTTAATGACAAAACAGGTCATTTGATGAATGAAACATGACAATAATCATACAGAAATAGAACTTAAGCTTTTTATCCTGCCACAATATCAAACCGCAATTTGTCACTTTTTTGACCAGCTTTCCGCCAGTGAATACCAAGGCAGCCATCAGCTCAGCAACCGCTATTTTGACACCCCCGCACTGACATTGCGCCAGTGGGACATGGGGCTTAGGGTACGTGGCTGCAACGCACAATATGAACAGACCATCAAGACGGCGGGCCGGGTGGTGGGCGGATTGCATAGCCGGCCGGAATACAATGTGGCCATTGAGGCAACCAGTCCGGAACTGAGCCTGTTTCCGGCAGAAATCTGGCCGGATGATACCCGATTGAGCGATGTGCAGGCGCAGCTTAAGTGTTTTTTCCATACGGATTTTCAGCGTCAGCGCTGGTGGGTGCATCAAGGACAGAGCCTGATTGAAGTGGCGCTGGATCAGGGCACTATTATTGCCGGGGATTGCAGCGAGCCTTTGTGTGAACTGGAATTTGAGCTGTTATCCGGCGTGGCGGGGGATTTACTGCCGCTGGCGCAACAGCTCGCCAAGCAGATCCCCGTCAGGCTTGGCAAAGCCAGCAAGGCGCAGCGGGGTTACCGCTTGGCGGCGGGCAAGCCTGTACCGGCCGTGGCACCATTGGCGATTGCGCTGTCAGCGACCGCCAGCCCCAACGGCACCCTAGCCACGGTGCTGGAAGCCCTGCTGGAGCGCTGGCAGGTTGTGGAAGATGTGCTGGCGCAGCAACTGGTAGCAGACATACCCCCGTCTCAATCACGGGCGCAAACGGCAGTGCATCTTGCCCTGTGGCAGCAAATGCACGGCTGTGTGCAGGCCTTATCCGACGTGTTGACACACAGCGGACTGGCGGGTGGGGAGCTTCGCGAAGGGTTCAACTGGTTGGGACAACACTTGGCATGTGTGCCGGGGCTGGCAGGTTTGGGGCAGCTGCTGTCGCCCCAAGGGCTGCCAGATGAATTGCCCGCAGCCGACATGCAGGCTGCCGTGCAAGCGGCATTGGGCCTGGCGGAGCATGAACCATCAATACAGCACTTACAGCAGCTGTGGCAGAACCCGCGTTACGGAACATTGCAACTGCAACTGGTGCAGCTGTTAATGGCGTTGCAGCAAGGAGAGCCATTGTTGGCATCATATGCCGATGGCAAGGCCGTCAGCGGTGCCATATTGGCGGCTTCATGGCAGCCGCTTGCCCGAGCCATCACCAGCCCCTTGGATGCTCCGGCGTGTCTGGCGCTGGCAGCGCCGCTGATGCAGGCGTTGTTCATCAGCGATGTGTTCAGCGGTATTTATCCGGAGAAAACACAAGCGCTTTTTTGCCGGCAGTGGCAGGCGCTTGGTAACGGGTTTGCCCGGTTGCAGGCCTGGACCGATGCGGAGAAGTTACTGCCGGCACAGGCGCCCGTACTGGCGCAAAACCGACAGCATTTGCTGTTAGCACTGCGGCAACTATGCGAGCGTGCCGCGACATTGCCGCCTTACTGGCACTGAGGGCGTTTGTGATGCAGCAGGCGGCAGGGGCTGATGCCGTTAACGGTTTTTATGTTGCTGCTGGAGTTCCTGCTTTAACTGGCTTATCTCTTGCAGCATGGTTTGCTGATTGTGCTCCATGCGCTGCAACACATCATCCAGCTGATGTTTAAATTCCTGGCGTTGCTGCTCCAGGTGCTCCTGTTCATCCGGCGCCACAAACAGCGACGCCATGTAACCGGATATCACCCCGAAGAAGCTCACGCCACAGAGGATCACCAGCCCGCCGATGATATGGCCTACGGTGGACACCGGATAGAAATCCCCATAGCCTACGGTGGAGATGGTGACCAGCGACCACCAGATGGCATCCTCCGCAGTGGTGATGTTGGCGCCCGGTTCACCATTTTCCACCAGCAATACCAGCACGGATGAAAAGGCCACGATGGTGATAATGGCCAACAGCAGGCTGGCCATGGTGGTTTGCCGGCGCTGTTTGAGCAAAACCCCCAGCACGGAACGGCTCATGCGCAGCAGGCGCACTACCCGCAGTATTTGAAACAGCCGGGCAAAGCGCAGCGGTTCGATGGCCGGAATGCTGGCCACAAAATCAATCCAGTGCTCTTTGAGGAAAAGGCGTTTGTCGGGGGCTCTTAGCAAGCCGATGAAAAAATTGCCCAGGAAGATGCAACAGATGCCGGTGTCAATGAAAAACAACAGCTTATGGGTTTCCTTGTCCATCGGGATGAGCACCATGCTCAGGATGATGATCACTGAGATAAGCGACAATAACATCATCACCACCTCAAAGGGGGACAGCTGAATGTTATGCGCCCAGTGCTCTTTCAGTTTCATGGTAACGTCCGGGGAAAGTCCTTGTGATAACCACAGGGTAAATAAAAATCCCGTCCCCTGTAAATGCGGTAATTAAGACTTGTTCTCCACAAAACCGATTAAATCTTCCAGCACCCGCTTTTTGATTTCCAGTTGTGCATCAGCCGGCAAATCGTATTTGGCGGCCAGTTGCACGTAATCCTCATTGTTCAGGGACACGGTCAGCCGTGGTCGTTTGGGGCGTTTGGCCACGTTCAGGCCAAGGATCATGCGGATTTGATCTGAAGGGCTGACCCCCCGATCCAGTGCGGCTTTGCGGATGGAGTACTGAAAGCGCTCATCCAAGTCAAAAGCCACCTGGGTGGCTTTGGCCGCTTTTTGGTTTTGTAACCATTTTTCTGGAAACGGGTGGTCTTTACTCATGGAATGCTATTCTCCTGGCCAATAATCTCGAATATCAGAGAGTGGACGATAAAGCGTTAACAGCACATCCGTATCGCCGTCCTGATAGACTTCAATATCAACGGCCTTGTCTTCTTCACCATTCATCAGGCTATAGGCTTCGAACGCTTCGCCAGGATTACTGTCGGTAAACTGCGGCGGTTTGCCTTGACGATAATCCTGCCGGTGAAAATAACCAAACTGGGCAAACGTGACCTGATGGTACGTTTGTGCCAGCCATTGCTCATGGGATGCATTGGCATCCGTCAGCGGTTGCGGACTCAGGCTGGCGTTGCCCGGTGCGTCAAAAATTTCAGCAAAAGCGTCCAGATCAAACAGTGTTTCCACTTGGGCCCGGGTGAGTTTGATTGAGAATGTCAGCCAGGTGTCATCATCCTGCTCCAGCCCCATGTAGATGGGCTCCGCAGAGTGCCCTTTAAGGACGAACTCAGGGGTGTGACTGTGCTCGTACTCATAGGTGTTGATGGCTTCAACCCGTAATTGCTGCCCCCGCAATTGGGGGGGCAGGGCAAAACTGTCATCCAGCGTGATCATGTCACCCACGCGCAGATCCATCGGATGCTTGAGCTGGCGTACTGCTTGCTCGTCTTTACCGAACAGTTTACCGAAAAAGCTCATAGATTATGAACCTTTCTTCGCTTTGAGGCGTTCCAGAATGTCATTGGCGGAGCTTTTCTGCTCACCAATGCCTGCTTCGGCCAGTTTGGCTTTCAGTGATTTGTCACTGTTTTCGCCTTCCAGTTCTTCAGCGGCTTTCAGGCGGTCGTCAAATTGTTGCTGACGGGCCTTGATGCGCTCCAGCGAGTCCTTGGCATTGAGCAGCTTGGAATTGCTGGATGCAAAGGAGTCGGTAATGGTGGCCGTGGCTTTCTGGACGCTTTCCGTGGTTTTGACCATGGACAGCTGGCGCTGGTAGTCGGCCAGTTGGCGTTCGGTTTTTTTCACCAGATCTTTCAGGCGCACGGCATGGGCGCTGAAATTAGCGTTGGCGGTCTGCTGTTCTTCCAGCTGCTGTTCCAGTTCGGCAATTTTCTGGGCCACTTCCAGTGCCAGTGCTTCATTGCCCTTGGCCAGGGCCTGGGTGGCATAGCCTTCATGTTCGGCAATGGCGCGTTTGAGGCGTTCCACTTCGCGGGCGGCCTGCATCTCTTTGGCCATGACATCCGTGAGTTCACGTTTGGCTTTGGTCAGGTGTTTTTCGGCATCGCGGATCTCTTGCTCGAAAATCCGGGTGGCATTGGCATCCACAATGCCTTGGCCGATTTCGGTAGCACCACCGCGAAAGGCGGTCAGAATCTTGTTCAAAATACCCATGAGTAGGCTCCTTATTTCAAATAGTCGGCCATTTCGTCGATCACTTCCAGACAGTTGTCTGACAGTACCGACAGTTCTTGCTCGATTTCCAGCACGCTGGCGTCCAGGGACAGCGCGCCGAACAATACATATTTGTCATCAATCTTGGCGAATGAGGATAGCGGCATGGGGATGTTCAGTCCCAGCATGGTTTCAAACATCTCGGTGCGGCTTTCCTGCTGTACTTCATTTTCGCCCCAGAGGTAGCTGATGCACAGGATCTGGTTTTCAGTGACCGATACAAAAATCGGTATCTCTTCACGGCCAACCACGTTGACTTGCAATACTTCCACATCTCCATCAATGGGATAACAATCAAAGCGTTGCCCCGTTGAGCTGTTATCACCAAGTTCATTGAGATGGTTGGCAATGGTGTGAATATTCATTCTTGTCCTCGCTGACATATTATGTCCGTGATTAAAGATAACACCAAGACATATTATGTCAAGGGTTATCTTGCCTTAAAATGTCGCGACGCCCTGACTGTCGCTCCATGCCTGCAGATGGTAGTGATACAGCTGCAGAGACCCAATGGTGTTGGGGTTGATTTGTGCACTTTTTGCATAAAAATGGTTCGGGAACTCAAACGCGGCCCGGATAAGCCCGGGGGTCAGCCAATCATCCGCTACGGGCAACTGCTGCAGTGTACTCAGGCGCTGGCGCGGCGTTTTGCCGCTGAGGGTGCCGATGGTCCAGCCCCACTCGCCAAAACTGGGTACATTGTGATGGTACTGATCAATGTTAAAACCTGCCAGTGCCAGGGTCTTGCCAATGGAGATGAAAGCCTTTGTGGCATGGTATGGCGAAGTGGACTGGATGCCTATGGCGCCATCTGCGCTGAGCAGCTGGGCCAGTTTGCGGTAAAACAGGCTGGAATACAGTTTGTTGAGATCCGGATGGGACGGGTCGGGCAAATCCACAATGATGGCATCGTATTTCCGTTGCTGCTGGATAAGGGTATCCACCCCGTTAAAGGCATCATTAAACAGCACCTGTACCCGGGGATCGTTAAAGGCGTTGCCGTTCATGGCCAGCAGTGCACGGGCGAGCCGTTCCGGCATATCCTTGGGCGGCTGTTTGAAAAGGCCGATAAGCTCCTTGTCCAAATCCAGCAGGGTGACCTGCTCTGGCCGCCATTTGTATATCTGGCGCAGTGCCAGCCCGTCGCCACCGCCAATCACCAGGATTTTCTGGTGGCGGGCACTGGCGGCCAGCACCGGATGCACCAAAAAACCATGGTAGATATGCTCGTCACTGGAGGAAAACTGCAAACGGCCGTTGATGTACATGGAATACACGGGCGGCAGTTGATTGCCCATCAGGCGTTCGGTAAAGGTAAGCTGCTGAAAACGGGTGGCTTTGCTGTAGATGACGTTGTCTTTGTACAGCAGGTTATTGAAAGACTGCTCCCACAGCGGCCCTTTAACGGCCAGCAACAGCAGCAAGCCCGTGGCCAGTACATGGCCTGCCAGTAGCCAGTGGGCATGACGGATGCGCCTACGGAAACGCAAAATGAACAGCAAGCCTGCCAGCAGGTTGAATCCGGCGGTGAGCGCTGCGGCCAACTGAGTGTCCAGTGCCAGCATGAAGGCCACCCAAATGGCGGCGCCAATGCCGGCACCAATGTAATCCGCGCCATAAATGGTGCCCGCATTATGCAGCAGGTGTTCATCGCTCAGCTCCTGGCGCACCCGGGCAATGAGCGGGATTTCCATGCCAATCATCAGCCCCAGCAGTATGCCCCACAGGTAAGGCAGGTAGACGGAGATGGCCTGAAACGTGCCGATAAAACCGTGATTGGGCAGCTGATCCGGCGCCAGCTCCAGGGTTTGGGCAATCAGTTTGGGCAGCTCGTGTCCAAACCCGATAACAGCGGCGGTGATTAAAATGGCCAGCGAGCCGAGTAATGCCACACTCAGCTCCAGCCGGGCAAAACCATCAAAGGCGGAGCGGATTTTGCGGGCGGCAAAGGCGCCAAAACCCATGGAAACAATCATCAGGCCAATCATGGTGTAGATGGCGGCTTCCAGCGCGCCCAGAATGCGCCCGGCATAATGGGACAACAGGTATTCGTAAATCAGTCCGCAGGCAGCCAGAATGCCCATGATGCCCAGCAGCAGCAGGTCATCCAGGCGGCTAAGGCCGTTGCGGGTGACAGTGGATGTGGCGGTATTCACGGTTATGCCATCAGTCCTGTGAGGATGAGCGCAACAGCGATGCTGATGGCCATTTCCACCGATGCCAGCCCGATATTGAGCTGGCGCTCCACTTCATCACAGAGATTGATTTTGGCCAGCACCAGCCATTTGACAATTTTGATAAGCAAGGTGAGCACCAGCAGCATGATGATGGAAAACAGCAGCCAGCCCAACAGATTGCTTACATAGGCGGTGGGTTCATAATCCATGAAATGGCTGGCGGCATTAAAACTCAGCCCCATGGCAATCATGCTGCCGGCATGGCGCAAGGCCAGCGCCGTGTTGCCTTCCATGAGCGCCTGTTGCAAGGATGCCCCCTGATTGCGGCGGGAGAAGGCCACTTCCAGCCCCCGGGTCAGTAGCACCAGCATCAGTTGGGATACGGCAAAGGCGCTGATAACCGCAATGAGGGTATTCAAGGTCAAATCTTCCGCCCACAGCAGCACGGCGCGGATAACCAGGGCCGTGGCAATGGCCGCTGCCGCATCCACAATGGCCACCGAAGTGTTGCCTTTGAGCACCTGGGCGTCCTTGTCAAACTGATTCAGGGCGATTTTATCGTGCAAGAAACGGCCGAACTTAATCAGGATCAGGCCGCAAATGCCATAGGCACTCATGCCGATGGCTTCTTGCAGGTAAGTATGAGCGGCTGCACCGGTAATGGCGCCGGTGAGTACAATCCCCAACGCGGCCACCGCGCCGGCGGTGCTGATACCGAAAGCGAAATTATCCCGCACGGCCAGCTCTTCATTGCTGTTGACCTTTACGCTCCAGCCCTGCATATAGCGCATCAGTGCCAGTAGAATCACCGCTATCCCAAGATCGATGGCAAGTATGCCCGCCAATTGCGATGTGATGCCGAATTCCTGAAAAAATGTCATCTTGATTCCTTTACTGTTGCTATTTACTTACCGCGACTGATGCCACGACTAGTGCGGAAACCCGAGTTGCGAAAACTGCTGTCTTTCGCGTAATTGGAGCGAAATTTACTGCCTCCGGCTTTAGGGCTCTGTTTGGGCGAGCTCACGCTCTGGCGCGACAAGGCGCTGGCACCGGTACGGGATTTGGCATAGGGGCTGTCAAAGCGCTTGCCCTGGGAGTCAAAGCGTTTTTTTGTGCGCTGATAGAGCTGATCCTGGCTGCTGGCTTGTTTGGGCGAGGTGTAGCGATAGCGTCCCACATCGTTGTAGTAACTGTAATCCCGGGAGCGTGACCAGTTATCGTAATAGATGGGGCGGTTGAAAATGTTGGAGAACATGGCGTACATGCCATACCACTCCCAAAACGACACGCCATTGCTGCCGGTTGTCCACTGCCCGTAGGACGGATTGCCCACCAACTGTTTGCCGGGGCCAAAGTCTTCCGCCTGGTTGGCCACGGTTGACGATTCCTGGCTGATGGCATTAACCCTCGCCAGCTTGCCATCGGACATATCTGCCACCACATTGACCTGATCCGACAGCATGTCGTTGTACTGGCTGGGATCGGTGGCCTGGTAGATATTTTGCAACTCCTGCAGCTGCTCATCGAGCCCCGGGAAATTGCCGGCGTTTGCCGCATCCTGTAACCGCTGTTTCAAGGCGCTGAACATGGGCCCTTGGGGCGTGCTGTCTTTGGCCATTTCATTTAACAGGGGTTTGAGCTGGGGGCGTTCGGCACTGAGTATTTGACTGTATTGTGCCAACAGCATGGCATTGCGGATCTGTCCGTCATCCAGTTGCCGGGCCAGTTTTTGCAAGCGCTGACTGTCTAATTGCTGTAATTGGGTGATTTTTTCCGGGCGGTCATCACCACAAGCGGTGAGTGACAGCAACATGAGCACTGCGACAATACGGGTGAGTATTCCTGCCATGTTTTCTCCATCATAAGCGGTTGGGTCGGCATCGGGCAGATATTGCCACAAACATAGGCCGGGCCGTCAAGTTGGTGTAATCTGTTCCTCAGGCAATCGGGTCTGTTAACCGGGCGTTGCCTGCCGGCGTAGGATCTGCCTGCCCAAGGCAAGCCATAATGGAGCTATCTATAACACCTTTGACATAATATGTCGAACTAAAAATCATATGTTGGGAGCAATATGGGGACAACCACAGGCGGGGCAACGCCTTATCATCCACTTCTCGAACAAGCGGCAGAAAAACACCGGGAACGACTATACAGCCGCTGGCCAGAACTTGAGACAGGGTTGACCCCAGAGCAGCAACAGGCGCTGCATCAGATGTTGGGGCTGAGCGATTTTGTCGCCGAGCAGTTACTTATCCACCCTCAGTGGCTTGACGAGTTTTTCCGTGAGGATTTTGCCAAACCGGAGCGGCAATTTTTTGGTGAGCAACTGCGCCATCTTTTGCAGGATGTGAGCGATGAGGAAACCGCCAAAGCCGTCTTGCGCCGTTATCGTAACAAACAGATGACCCGCCTGGCCTGGCGCGATTTCACGGGCAGGGCGCCGCTGGAAGCTTCATTACTGGATTTGTCCGTACTGGCCGAGGCGTTGATTATCGCGGCCCGTGACTGGTTGTATGCCGCCATGTGCCAGGATTTGGGCACCCCCTGCGACAAGGCGGGAAATCCCCAGCCGTTGATGATCCTGGGCATGGGCAAACTCGGCGGGCGGGAGCTGAATTTCTCCTCGGACATCGATCTTATTTTCACTTTCCCCGAACACGGTGAAACCCATGGCGGGCGCCGTACATTGGACAATCAGCAGTTTTTCATCCGCATGGGACAGCGATTGGTCAACCTGCTGGGGCAGGTGACAACCGATGGCTTTGTTTTCCGGGTGGACATGCGTTTACGGCCTTACGGCGACAGCGGGCCGCTGGTGGTCAGTTACAGCGCACTGGAAGATTACTATCAGGAACAGGGGCGGGAATGGGAACGCTATGCCATGGTGAAAGCCCGGGCGCTGGGCCCCTGGACGGAGTTTTCCGATCAATTGCATGATTTGCTGCGGCCTTTTGTGTATCGCCGTTATATCGATTTTTCGGCAATTGACTCCTTGCGGCGGATGAAATCCCTGATTGCCCAGGAAGTGCGGCGGCGTCACTTGGTGGACAATATCA
The DNA here is from genome assembly GCF_046765975.1 of Shewanella mytili. Lineage (NCBI taxonomy): Bacteria > Pseudomonadati > Pseudomonadota > Gammaproteobacteria > Alteromonadales > Shewanellaceae > Shewanella > Shewanella mytili. The sequence goes on from NZ_JBKOUD010000002.1 coordinate 122,580, forward strand.
AACTGGGCGCCGGTGGCATTCGCGAAGTGGAATTCGTGGTGCAAAGCTTTCAGCTGATCCGTGGCGGGCGGGAGCCAGATCTGCGGGTACAAAACCTGTTTACTGCCATCAGTACCCTGTACGAGCTGGGCCAGCTGGATTACACTGCGGTGGAGCAGTTGCGCCAATATTACTGTTTGCTGCGACGAGTGGAAAACCTGTTGCAGGCCATTGCCGACAGGCAAACCCAGACGCTGCCCGATAATCCGCTGGACTGGCAACGCTTGTGTTTTGCCCTTGGCATGGAAACCCCGGCACGGCTGCGTGAAGCCATTACGGTGGCCATGCGTGGCGTGCACCGGCATTTTTGCGCCACGGTTGGCGGGGAAGAAAGCTGCGATGCCAGCCATGACAGCTGGACCGTGCAGTTATGGAGTTGCCAAACACCGGAAATGGCCCAGTCCATGCTGGCCGAGCACGGCATTGAAGATGCCGAATTTGCCCCGTTGCTGCGCCATTGGTGCGACACCATCAGCCATCGCAGCATTGGCCCCAGAGGCCGGGAAACCCTTGATAAACTCATGCCAAAGCTGTTGGAGGAGGTCGGGCTGCAACAAGCACCCTCCCGAGCCTTGAAACCCGTGCTGGGCGTGCTGGAGCAAATCCTCACCCGTACCACTTACCTGGAATTGCTGTATGAAAATCCCGGTGCCCGGCAGCAGTTGATCAGCTTGTGCCTTGCCAGCCCCTGGATTGCCACCGAGCTGGCGCGTTTCCCGGTGTTGCTTGACGAACTGATTGACCCGGCGCACTTGTATAACACCACCTCCCTGGATGATTACGCCAGCGAGCTGCGCCAGTACCTGCTGCGCATTCCCGAAGATGACATGGAGCAGCAGATGGAAGCGCTACGGCAGTTCAAACTGTCGCAACAGCTTAAAATCGCCGCCGCTGATGTCACCGGGGTGTTACCGGTGATGGAAGTGAGCGATCACCTGACCTTTCTGGCAGAAGCCATTATTGAACAGGTGGTGCAACAGGCCTGGCGTCAGGTGACCGAGCGGCACGGCGTTCCGGCTGGATTACCGCAAGGGCAAACCGGCTTTGCAGTGGTGGGATACGGCAAGCTGGGCGGCATTGAGCTGGGTTATGGCTCTGATCTGGATTTGGTGTTTCTGCATACCGGCAATAGCGGCGTCACAGATGGCGCGCGGCCACTGGATACCGGCTATTTCTACGTGAAGCTGGCTCAGCGCATTCAGCATCTGTTTACCACCCGCACCATGTCCGGCACCTTGTATGAGGTGGATTTGCGCCTGCGACCGTCCGGTGCCTCCGGCTTGCTGGTGAGTACCATTGACGCTTTTGCCGATTATCAATTCAATGAAGCCTGGACCTGGGAGCATCAGGCACTGGTGCGGGCGCGTTTCATTTATGGGGACAATCCGCTGGCACAGCGCTTTGCCACCATCCGCAATCAGGTGTTGCAACAGCCCCGCAACCTTGGCGAGCTGGCCTCGGACGTGCGCAATATGCGCCAGAAAATGCGCGATCACCTGTTAAAGGCGGCCGAGGATGTGTTTGATCTTAAACAGGGTTCTGGCGGCATTGCCGATATTGAATTCATTGCCCAGTATCTGGTGCTGGCCCATGCCCATGAGTATCCTCAATTGTGCATGTGGTCTGACAATGTGCGCATTTTCGAAACACTGGCCGATTTGGAATTGCTGCCCACCATGCAGGCACAGTTGCTGACACAGGTATACTGCCAACTGCGGGATAAAAATCACCGGCTGACGCTGGCGGAAAAACCGGGGCAATTGCCGCTGGATGCCGTGAGTGCCCCCATCGGGCAAGTGAGCAAGATTTTTGAACAGGTCCTGCAGCCCCAAGCGGTAGCAGGTCAGTGACTGCATCATCAGATGACAGAGGGATATTGCCAAGATGATTACAAATAGCCGTGCCCCTTATGAGAGCTTTTGTTGGCACTCTGAGATTTTTGCCTGCGACAGCAACGACTTGCAGCAGTTTGACGAACTACTGCTGCAGGAAGTCGAACGGTTGGGCATGAGCCTTAGGGTGCTTGGACATGTGGACGGACATCCCTTGCGGCTATTGCAGCCACCGGCGGCGGATGCCCAGTTGCCGTCCGTGTTAATCAGTAGCGGTTTTCACGGCGAGGAGGCCGCCGGCCCTTGGGGAGTGTTGCATTTTATGTCATCGCTCACCGAGGAGATATTCAGCCAGCTCAACCTGACATTGCTGCCCCTGGTGAATGCTACCGGCTTTAGCAAGGGACACCGTTTTAACATGTACGGTGAAAATCCCAACCGGGGGTATTTGCCGGTGGCAGACCCCAGCATTGGTCCGTCAGTGGAAGGCAAATTGCTGCTGGCTCACGGCCAGATATTGCAGGGCGCCAGCCGCGATGGCATCCTGACTTGCCATGAAGATGTATTGCTGCAGCATACCTACGTCTACACCTTTGAACCACGGCAGCAACCCGGCGCCTTCAGTGAGGGCTTGTTGTCGGCACTGACCCATTACCTGCCCGTGGCCGAGGCATCCCGCATTGATGACTGCCCGGTACAGGATGGCATCATCTTCAACCATTTTGACAGCTCCTTTGAAGCCTGGCTGGTGCGTAACGGTGCCAGAAACGGCGCCTGCAGCGAAACTCCGGGACAAGCCAATTTCGATCAGCGGATACTGGCTAACAGCGCGGTGATGACACAGTTCATCAGCAGCTTTGTGTCGCGTTGACATCTTCAAAAATGGCACTGGCGCATAAGGGGGCCAGTAACCCCAGAAACCTGGGGAACTCCTGATTTACCAAGGGTTCCCCAGTGCCACAGGTCAAGGATTAATGCGGGTAGGCACGCCGCTGCGGTCATCCAGTACCCGTTTCAAAACATGTGACTGTGTGTCGCCATGGGCAATGAAACGGCTGATGTTGGGGGTGAGTTGCAACACGGTGGGCGCGGTGGAATTGAACTCTTCTTCCGTGCGTGACAGCGGGTTGTGCACTTCAAGCCAGCGGCTGCCATCAGGTTCCAGCGAGGTTTTGATGGGCTGGTTCACAAACTGAACCCGGGTCCCCAGTGGTACGGCGTTAAACAGGTTCTCAATGTCATCATTGCGCAGCCGCACACAACCATGGCTGACGCGCAAGCCAATGCCAAAATTCGCATTGGTGCCATGAATGGCATACAAACGCCCCAGATACAGCGCAAATTGCCCCATGGGATTATCCGGGCCTGCGGGCCAGACGGCGGGCAGGGTTTCGCCCTTGGCGGCATATTCTTTATGCATGGCGGCGGTGGGCGTCCAGGTGGGATTGGCTTTTTTACGCTGGATTTTGGTCACCCAATTCTCCGGCGTGTCTTTGCCCAACTGGCCAATGCCGATGGGCAGGATTTCAACGGTTTTGCCATGTTTCGGATAATAGTAAAGGCGCATTTCGGCCACATTGATCACAATGCCGGCCATGGGGGCGTCAGGCAAAATCAATTGATGGGGGATCAGCAAGGTGCTGTGGGGTTGAGGCAAAAAAGGGTCCACCCCGGGATTGGCTTCCAGCATGTTGGTCAGCCCCAGCTGAAACTCGTCGGCAATGCTCTCAAGGGTCAGTTTTTGATCCGGCACCACATAATATTCATTGTGTCCCACCAGACGGCTGCCTTTGGGTGGCAGGGGATATTCAAGGGCAAATGCATGGCTAGTTAATATCAGCAGCCCTGATAACAGGGCTTTTTGGAACAAATTACGCATAGGATTTTTGGCCTTCACCTACAGAATGTGACTGCTATTTTGACAACCGGAAGCTGGCATCCTTCCTTATTTATTCTGGAATTTCAACCAAGAGGCGCATTTTAGTGAAAAATCCTCTTGGCCCAAGGCCGCAGCACTGCTCTTAAAGGCCATGCCTTGGGGGTTACTCATGTGCTTTTAGCCCCCGCTCGCCCATTTCCTGACGCTACGTGTTAGCGGAGGATGGCACTGCGCCGCAGTGGCTAGGGTGCGCGCCGGGTGTAACCTTGTATGATCCTGGGTACATCATCCACCACATCCAGCTGCATCAGCTCAGCCACCGAAAGCTGATGTTGCCGGGCATAGTCCTGGAGCAACATGCTGCCCAGATAATAGCCAATGGCGGGGTATGGTTTGAACGGCATTAAATCATCAATGTTGCCCCGGGGGCTGAACCAGGCGCGGTATTCCCGGTATTTTTCCTTATCGTCGCGGGCTTCCTTGACGGTTATCTTTTCCACCGCCGGATACTTTTGTAACAGTTCATCAAAAGAGGGCACCCCATCCCCCGGCATGTATTCCGGGTAAAAAATCATGGCCTGTTTAAGGGGGGTGCCCACAATCTCACTGGCGGCGTAGTTTGCCAGGCCTTCGGTAAACAGGGTGATGTCGGCAATGGAAATGTCATTGATGTCCTGCAGCTTGCCATCAAAGTCATACCCCAGCATGTTTTGGTGGATAACATGGGTCAGCTCATGGGCAATGAACAAATTGAACAGTGTGTGGTCACTGTTGGAAAAAATACGCGGTGCCAGTTCCAGCCGGGACAATACCGGCACGGAGAGCAGCAGGGCCCCTTGATTTTTGCCAAGCCAAATCCCCTCTCCGCCATTTTGCAGCAAGGGGTCGATATAAATGGTGAGATGCAGGTTTTGCTGCCGGTAATAATTCAAGGTGGTGGCCGCAATGGGCGCCATATGACGCTCCATGTACTGGAAATTGTCAAAAAAGGCTTGCTGATGGGTGCCGATGAACTTGAGGGTACCCAGTAACGCCTTGTCATCCATGTTCAGGTGCTTTTTATAAAATGCGGCAAATTGCGCAATGTATTCCTGCTTCAATCCCTTGAGTTTTTCTTCATCCGTTGCCTGCTGGTATTTGTCCCAGTAAGCCTTAAATGCCGCGCCCCTGTTGCTTATGGTGAGATGATTCTGGGTCATGGCTTGTTGGGCATTTTGAGGGATGGTGCCTGCCAGCGCGGGAAACCCCAGTAACAGAATGCCAAACGTGAGGATGATGTGATACATGGGATTTCATTCCTTTTGCAACAATGTCAGCCGAAGGGTTAAACGTAAGTGGAAAATGCGCTTTTGTAAATTTATGGAATGTATCCAGATTTATCAGGGGTGACCCCAGTCTTTTAAACTGTTGATGAACTGTTAAAAGTTGCTGTTTTTGTCGATGCATTTTTAGTAACTTGGTAAAAAATAGCAAGAAAACCTTAAATTATCATCGATATAATTGAAATATTCATAATATGCTCGGTATGGGTAATGGTGCCCTGTTTTACCCTTGGATCAGGATGCTTTCGGGCATGATCATGGGATGATGAGTTGTCGGGAGGTCGTGTTGGACGCAAACACAATCAACAATATTTTTCTTATTGGCGCCTTGCTAACGGCTGTTAGCGTGTTGATAAGCCCCCTGTCTTCCCGATTGGGGATCCCGATTCTGGTGGTGTTTTTAACCGTTGGCATCCTGGCCGGGGAAGATGGCCCCGGGGGCATCGTTTTCAACAATTACGCCACGGCTTATCTGGTGAGTAATCTGGCCTTGGCCGTAATTTTGCTGGATGGGGGCATGCGTACCCGAGTGGCCAGTTTCAGGGTGGCCTTGTGGCCGGCATTGTCGTTGGCCACCGTGGGGGTGGTGATTACCGCCGGACTCACGGGCATGCTGGCCGCGTGGCTGTTTGAACTTAGCCCTTTGCAGGGCTTGCTGGTGGGGGCCATTGTGGGCTCCACTGATGCCGCAGCGGTATTCAGCTTGCTCAAGGGCCGCAGCATCAATGAGCGGGTGGGGGCCACACTGGAGATTGAGTCCGGCAGTAACGATCCGATGGCGGTGTTTCTCACGGTAACCCTGATAGCCATTTTGGCCAGCAGTGGCGGTGATGAGGTGAGTGCCGGTTTTCTGCTTGTCAGCATCTTGAAGCAATTCGGCTTTGGCGCCCTGTTGGGCTTGGGCGGCGGCTGGGTGATTTGGCGAGTGGTAAACCATACACAGCTGGCAGACGGCCTGTATTCCATTTTAGTACTCAGTGGCGGGTTAATGGTTTATGCCATCTCCAATGCCCTGGGGGGCAGTGGCATTTTGTCCATCTATCTGGTGGGCCTGCTGCTGGGGAATATGGCCACCCGCGGCAAGCACGCCATTCTCAGCGTTTTGGATGGCATGACCTGGTCAGCCCAGATTGGCATGTTCCTGGTATTGGGACTGCTACTGACCCCGTCGGAGCTCAAGGATATCTGGTTGCCGGGATTGATACTGGCGCTCGGCATGATTTTCATTGCCAGACCCCTGGCCGTGTGGGTGAGCCTGTGGCCTTTTCGCAGCTTTCAGCCCCGGGAGCTGCACTTCATCTCCTGGGTGGGCTTGCGGGGGGCGGTACCCATCATTTTGGCGGTTTTCCCCATGATGGCAGGGCTGCCCAACGCCCAGCTGTACTTTAATCTGGCCTTTTTTGTGGTGCTCATCTCCTTGTTGTTGCAAGGGAGCACCTTAACTGCGGCGGCGCGATTGGCCAAAATAACCTTGCCGCCGAAGCCTGAGCCCGTGTCACGTTCGGCGCTGGAGGTGTATCCCACCAGTGAATGGGAGATTTTCGTTTACCGGTTAAAAGCCACCAAATGGTGTGTGGGCGAGTCGCTGCGGCATCTTGCCATGCCGGAAGGCACACGTATTGTTGCCTTGTTTCGCCATCAGGAGTTGATGCACCCGTCAGGCAGCACCCGTTTGGAGGCCGATGACATCGTTTGCGTGCTGGCGCAGGAGAAGGATCTCGGGGCATTAAGCCAATTGTTCAGCGAGGCGCCCCAGAAAAAAGATCTCCCGCGTTTTTTTGGGGACTTTTTCATCGGCATGGATATTCCCTTGCGGGATATTGCCACGATTTACGGCATTACGCTGGATGCGGAGCATCAGGAGATGCACATGGCGGAGCTGGTGACGAAGTATCTTGGCGGAACACCTGTGGTGGGCGATCAGTTCACTTGGCAAGGCATTGGCTGGATTGTGGCGGATATGCAAGAGGGGGCGGTGACGCGTGTGGGGATACGGCTGCCCCCTGAAGAGTAACAAAAAACGGCGCAGCGGCGCCGTTTTTCATGGAAAAACTACCGGTAGAGTGACGGGGTGTCAGCATCCGGCCGGGTTTTGAAACGCCGATGCAGCCACATGTATTGGGGTAGGTTACGGCTGATAAGCTGCTCAATAATGCCATTGCCGCGAAGGGCATCTTCCAGTTCATTTTCCCCGGGGAAATCATCCAGTGGCGGTTGTATGTCAATGGTATAGCCGTTGTCGTCAGCATTACGCTCCACAAAAAAGGGTAACACTTTGGCTTTGCCCAATTTGGCCAAGGTGGTGCCACCGGTAATGGTGGCGGCCTCTTTCACGGCAAAAAACGGAATGAATACGGCGCTGGAACGCCCGAAATCCTGATCGGCGGTATACCAGATAACATCGGCATTGCGCAGGCAACGCACCATCTGGCGCAAGTCCCGTTTGGGGATTAGCGCCTTGTTGGAGCGCAGCCGCCCCTGAACCTGCAGGTATTCCATCAAGGGATTGTTGTGAGGTCGGTATACCCCCACCCCCGGATGAAACTGGCCGAAAATGCGGGCGCCCATTTCCAGTGGCAGACAATGCACGGCAAACAGAATGACCCCCTGGCCGTCATCCAGCGTTTGTTGTACATGCTCTTGCCCCTTGATTTGCATATGGCGTTTGATGCGGGCATCACTCCACCACCAGGCATTGACGGTATCGAAAATCGCCTTGCCGGTTTCTTCAAAATTACGTTGCAGCAAGTGTTGCTGTTGTGCCGGTGTTTTGTCAGGAAAGCACAACTCGATATTACGGCGGGCGGTGGCCAGGCGCTTGCCGGCAAATTTCATGGCCAGGCGCCCGATAACCGCGCCCAGCTTCATTTGCCAGCGCATGGGCAAGAAGGTTGCCAGTTTGGCAAGACCAATCCCCAGCCACAACAACCAGTATCTAGGATGCAGTAACTGCGTTGAAAATTGTGCTTTTTCTACCACGAGGGCCCCGAATGTCACAAAAAAATTAACGGTTATTCTAACGCAAATTTTCAGGGAAATTAGGTACAATCGGCTTTATTTTGCCAAGACTGGATACACTGCAAATGAAAGTGACCCTGCCTCCTTTTGAAAAAGCCCGGGTGTTGGTTGTGGGTGATGTGATGCTGGACCGATACTGGAGCGGCCCTACCGGACGGATTTCGCCGGAAGCCCCGGTGCCGGTGGTGAACATCAAACAGCTTGAAGACCGTCCGGGCGGTGCTGCCAACGTGGCGCTGAACATTGCCGCCTTGGGCGGGCACGTGACCTTGTGCGGCCTGGTGGGACATGATGATGCGGCAACATCGTTGACCCGTGGCTTGCAGGTACAGGGAGTGGTGCCTCATTGGCTACAAGTGGAAGACAAGCCCACCATTACCAAATTGCGGGTGCTCAGTCGCAACCAGCAGTTAATCCGGCTGGATTTTGAAGAACCCTTTAGCGCCCAGCAAAGCCAGCAGCTGTTGGCCGCCGCCATCCCGCAACTGGCAAACTGCAATTTGCTGATTTTGTCGGATTACGCCAAAGGCGCCATTGATGATCCTCGACTGCTGATAGAGGCGGCGCGCCAGCAAGGGATCCCGGTGCTGGTGGATCCCAAAGGTAGCGATTTTGCCCGTTATCGCGGCGCCAGCCTTATCACGCCGAACATGAGCGAATTTGAGGCCGTGGTGGGCAAAGTGACATCCGAAGCGGATTTGGTCAGCAAGGCCCGGCAGCTGATTAGCCTTCATCAGCTGGATGCATTGCTGGTTACCCGCTCAGAGCAGGGCATGACGTTAATCACTGCCGCTGGGGATGAACTGCACATTCCTACCGTGGCTCGGGAAGTGTATGACGTGACCGGTGCCGGCGATACGGTGATTTCCGCCTTGGCAAGCGCGTTGGCGGCCGGGAGCAATCTGCCTCAGGCTTGTGCACTTGCCAATACCGCCGCCGGCGTGGTGGTGGGCAAGCTTGGCACCTCTACCGTGAGCCGCATCGAGCTGATTGACGCATTATCGCTGCGCCATGGTGAGTCCGGTTTCGGGGTGATGAGCGAAGAGCAACTGGTGTATGCGCTGGAGCAAGCCAAACTGCGTGGCGAGAAAGTGGTGATGACCAATGGCTGCTTTGACATTTTGCATGCCGGGCACGTGTCTTACCTGAAAGAGGCCAGAGCCCTTGGCGACCGGCTGATTGTGGCGGTCAATGATGATGACTCCGTGCGGCGCCTTAAAGGTGCTGGGCGCCCGGTGAATAACGTGGCCCGGCGCATGGCGGTGCTGGCGGGGCTGGCAGCGGTGGATTGGGTGGTGCCTTTTAGCGAGGATACCCCGCAGCGGCTGATTGCCCGCTTGTTGCCGGATTTACTGGTAAAGGGCGGGGATTACCGGATTGAAGAGATTGCCGGTGGACAGGAAGTGATGGCCGCTGGCGGCAGTGTCAAGGTGCTGGGGTTTGAAGACGGCATTTCCACCACAGCCATTATTCAGCACATCATGGATAAGCCTTAATGCTGGGCAGCCTGTTGGCGGCCACCCTGTTTTGGGTGGATGTGGGCCCCAAACAGGCGTTGGTGTGTCCGCCAGCGGCCATTGACGCATGTCTGGCGGCGCTGCCTTGGGATGTGCAGCAACAACTGCCCCGGGATGCTGGCCGTTACCGTGAGGCACTGGCATTGCGTGCTGCAATGGCGGTGGCGGTGGTGCACGAGGATGTGGCCGGCATGGTGCTGTGGGCGCCGCAGCGCTTGGCCCACAGTGAAAGCGCCATGTGGAATAATCAGGTGTATCAGCTGCCCTTGCAACAGCAACCCGAGTTAACCCTCTGGCATGAATTGGGGCATCTTGAAACCAAACGGCTGCAGGGCACGGTGTTGCCTGCCAAGCTTACCCCTTTGGAGCAGGAATGGCTGGCGGATTGTTACCTGCTGTGGCGCAGTGCCAGGGCAACGGGCAGCCTGGCACTGGCATGGCAGCAATACCATCGGCGCAATCTGGCAGTGATGTCCCACATCGAAAACCTGTCCCACTGGAGTGCGTTATACCTGTTGCCCGTATTGCGGCATTACACGGTAGCCAAGCTTGCCGCCTTTACCCGATTTGATGATTTTGCCGCGGATTTTTTCCCGCGGGTTGAGCGCTATGATGCAGATGCCATTGCTGAATTTTCCAGCTTGCTGCAGCGGGTCTTCAGTGCTGCCAGTCTGCAACCCTTGCCGGATTACATGTTCTGGCGCCGCCCGGCCTTGGGGCGCATATTACAGCCCACACTGGTGCATTTGATGGGCCGTCAGGCCGCAAACAGCTGGTTGCAGCAGCAACACATGCCGCCATTGTCACCTGTGGTTCAGCTAACTGAATCTGCCCTGAACAAACCGTAAAAACCCCCCGTGATAGCGGTTTTGCTAGGAGCCATGAGCCATTTCCTTTGGTAAGCTTTTGCGCAACTAATAGGATGATTGCATCAGAGGACATGACAATGGCGAAGCGTTCCAGGGCTCAGACCGAACTTACAATTCAGCAGATTATGGATGAGGCTTTTCGTCAGATCCTCACGATTGGCTTTGAGAATATGTCCTACTCCACCTTGGCCGATGCCTTGGGGATCAGTCGCACTGGTGTCAGCCACCACTTTCCCCGCAAACTGGATTTTTTGTTGCGGCTTAATGAGCGGATTGGCGAGCACTTCATTTCGGCGCTGGATTTTTCCAGCTGCAAGGCATTGCAGCATTCCTGGCAGCAGGCCATGACCCAGCCGGAGCAACAAGCGGTGTTGCGTTTGTTTTTCAGTATCTGCGGCCGCCCTGAAGAGGACATGCCGGAGTTTTGCGCCGTGGAGCAGGCCTTGCAGCAAGCTGAGGCCGCTTTGGGAACAGAAGGGCGGGAGCAGGTTCGGGAACTGCTTGGCACCAGTGCCTTGCAATTTTCCATGGCATCATTACTGAAAAAGGCCGCTTAAGCTCAGCGCTTCCAGACAAGGCTGTGCTTTGTCTTTGGCATTTTGTCTTGTTGGAAAATGACGGTTTTTTAATCATTGCATCCAGTTTAAAAACTGTGCTAGTGTCCCGTTATCGGTAAAAACGGGATATGGATCACATGAGTCAGGCGTTGCGAGTCATCACCTTGTGGTTAGTCGGCATTATGCTGACCCTGTCGCTCGTGGCGTTCTCTTCTGCCGTTTCCGTTACATCTCCCGGGTTAAGCGCCAGTCAGCCGTTGTTGGCCAATACCTTCTCGGATAGCTCCATTCCGGCATTGTTGCCGGATGAACTGCCAGAATCCGAACCCTTTGTGGGCCATGCATCCGTTCAGCTTGCCGGATTAAAAAGCGCCAATGGGTTGATACATCCTGGTATCTCTCCCTCTTGTAGTTTGGCCCTGGCCATTTTTCCCCAGGCGCTCACCCGGGCGCCACCCGCCTTTGCCTGAATACCAATTTCGTCAATCAAATTGAGTTTTCAAGCGGAGGTGCGTCATGAAAACATTGCACACTTATACCCTGGACACCCTGGAAATTAATGCCCATTACCGTAGGTTGTCAGCACAATCTGCGGCGAGCAGCGCGTTGATTAATGTAAATGCTCCCCAACAGATGGCGTTACATGCCGATATGTCCGTACCAGATGCCTATAAGGTGATGACGGCTGAAAATGCCATGGTGAACTACGTGATTAATGATCAGAACAAGCTGTTGGGCATCATCACCCGTCATTGGTTATCTAGCGATAATTTGGTGAGGTACACGGATAAAACCCATGGCCCTGCTTTTTGGTGCGTGGCCGATGTGATGTTGCCCATTGCCGAGCTGCCGGTGGTTGATGCGGTATCCTTAAGGGATTGCAGCGTGCTGGATGTACTGGATACATTCCGCCGTTTGCAGCGGGATTTTTTGCTGGTGCTCAATCGCCAGCAGCAGATTTTGGGGTTGCTGAGCGCTGAAGACATCTTGGGGCGTTTGCGTCATGCTCCCCAATTGCGGGATCAGGGCGGTGAGGTGTTGGAAATCCTGCGCCAGTTACGGGAAAGCCATGGCTTTGACAGTGAACAACAGCTTTATGCCCGATAGGCGTTGGTTATCGTGGATAAAAAAACCGGTGGCTCAAGCCACCGGTTTTTTGTTTGCCTTTATAAGGATTACAGCGCGTTGAGGATTGCTGTTACAGAGTCTTTGGCATCACCAAACAACATCTGGGTGTTATCCTTGAAAAACAGCGGGTTTTGCACTCCGGCATAGCCGGTATTCATGGAGCGCTTGAAGGCAACCACATTGTGGGCTTTCCATACTTCCAGTACTGGCATCCCGGCGATAGGGCTGGTGGGGTCTTCTGCGGCAGCAGGGTTAACGGTGTCGTTGGCACCAATGACCAGTACGGTATCGGTGTCTTCAAAGTCATCGTTAATTTCATCCATTTCCAGCACGATATCGTAAGGGACTTTGGCTTCAGCCAGCAGTACGTTCATGTGTCCCGGCAGGCGGCCGGCCACCGGATGGATGCCAAAGCGTACCTTAACGCCCAGAGAGCGAAGTTTCTGGGTGATTTCCGCTACCGGATACTGTGCCTGAGCTACCGCCATGCCATACCCGGGGGTGATGATGACGGAGCTGGAGTTTTTCAGCAGCTCGGCCACTTCTTCAGCGGAAGTTTCCCGGTATTCACCCATCTCTTCATCACCTGTGCTGACTGCACCATCAGTACCAAAGCCGCCGGCGATGACCGAAATGAAGGAGCGGTTCATGGCCTTGCACATGATGTAAGACAGAATGGCACCGGAAGAGCCTACCAGCGCACCGGTAATGATCAGCAGGTCGTTTGACAGCATGAAGCCTGCAGCGGCAGCCGCCCATCCAGAATAGGAGTTCAGCATGGACACCACTACCGGCATGTCAGCGCCACCAATGGATGCCACCAGATGCCAGCCAAAGGCCAGGGCAATCAGCGTCATCAGCAGCATGGCAAAGGTGTTGCCCCCGGCATTGACGAAATACAGCATCAGCAGGAAGGATACGACCACTGCCAGCAGGTTCAGCTTGTGGCGATGGGGCAGCATCAACGGTTTTGATGAAATCATCCCGCGCAATTTGCCAAACGCCACGATGGAGCCGGTAAAGGTAACCGCCCCGATAAACACACCCAGGAAGATTTCCACCAGGTGGATGTTGAGCATGGCACCTGTGAGCTGGGCATGTTGTGCCGCTTTGGCTGCCTCGTTAAAGGCGGCGGTGGCAGCCTCCAGCGTGGCTTGCAGATCGGAGCCTGCACTGACCACCACACTGGTGGTGGCTTGTGGATGCAGGTCGATGAAGCTGTTAAAGCCCACCAGCACCGCTGCCAGGCCTACAAACGAGTGCAGGATGGCGACCAGTTCTGGCATTTGGGTCATTTCCACTTTCAGTGCCAAGCGTATGCCAATGGCACCGCCAATCACCATGGCCAGGATAATCCACTGCACACCGGTGGTTTCCGGGTTCAAAATGGTGGCAATCAACGCGATTGCCATGCCGGTGATCCCCAGAATGTTCCCCTGTTTCGCGGTTTCCTGTTTGGAAAGCCCCGCCAGACTCAAAATGAAACACAGGGCTGAAACGATATAGGCCGCTGTTACTAATCCTTGAGACACGATACTTCCCCCTTAACCTTTACGGAACATCTTCAGCATGCGCTGGGTGACGGTAAAGCCACCAAAGATGTTGATACTGGCAATAAGCACAGCGAAAAAGGCAAGTCCTGTGACCAGTGCCGAGCCTTGACCTATCTGTAACAGCGCCCCCACCACGATAATGCCTGAAATGGCATTGGTGACTGACATCAACGGAGTATGCAGCGCATGGGTCACGTTCCATACCACGTAGTAACCCACCACACAGGAGAGCAGGAACACGGTAAAGTGTGACAAAAATTCTGCAGGCGCCACCGAGGCCACGGCACCAAAGGCCAGTGCGCCAATGGCACCCCACAGGTATTTCATCTTGGATGGCGCTTTTGGCGCGGGCGCTTCTTTTGCAACCGCTTTGGCCGGCTGTTTTTGCGGCGCCGCCGACACGGAAATTTTTGGTGGCGGGAAGGTGACTTCACCGGCCTTGACCACGGTCATGTTGCGCATCACGGTATCTTCAAAGTCGATAACCGCATTGCCGTCTTTCTCTTTGCACATCAGCTTCATCAGGTTCACCAGGTTGGTGCCATAAAGCTGGGATGACTGGGCAGGCAAACGTCCCGGCAGATCGGTGTAGCCGATGATTTTCACCCCATTGGCGGTGGTGAAGAGTTCTCCGGGCTTGGTATATTCGCAGTTCCCGCCAGCGGCGGCTGCCATATCCACAATCACCGAACCCGCTTTCATGGTGTCCACCATCTCTTTGGTGATAAGGCGTGGCGCCGGTTTCCCGGGGATCAGCGCGGTAGTGACAATAATGTCCACTTCTTTGGCTTGCTGGGCAAACAGCTCCATTTCCGCCTTGATGAACTCATCGCTCATCACTTTGGCATAGCCGTCGGAAGACGCGCCGTCTTCGCCGCCAAAGTTCAGTTTCAGAAACTCGCCGCCCATGGACTCAATCTGTTCAGCCACTTCAAGGCGGGTATCAAAGGCCCGCACAATGGCGCCCAAAGAGCCGGCAGCACCAATGGCCGCAAGACCGGCAACCCCGGCACCAATAACCAGCACTTTGGCGGGTGGCACTTTCCCGGCAGCGGTGATCTGGCCGGTAAAGAAACGGCCAAACTCGTGGGCAGCTTCCACTACCGCACGATAACCACCGATGTTGGCCATGGAGGACAGGGCGTCCATTGACTGGGCCCGGGAGATGCGTGGCACCATGTCCATGGCCATCACATTGATGTTGCGCTGGGACAGCTTTTCCACCAATTCAGGGTGTTGGGCTGGCCAGATAAAGCTGACCAGGGTGGCACCATCTTTGATTTTGGCAATCTCTTCTTCTGTGGGCGCATTAACCTTGAAGATGAAATCCGCTTGCCAAACTTCTGCTGTTACGGCAGCGCCTGCAGCTTCAAAGGCCGCGTCATCGAAGCTGGACAGCATCCCCGCACCTGCTTCTACAACAACCTCGAAGCCGAGCTTTTTCAATTGCTCAACGGTGGCCGGTGTCGCAGCGACCCGGGTTTCACCGGGGAGAATCTCTCTCGGTATTCCAATTTGCATGACTGATTCCTGATGATTGGTAAATAAACATCCGCCCGCAGGGTTCCCGCAGCAGGCGGATAAAAAAGCGTTGTGCCGGGCACTTACAGACAACTTGTTACAATAACGTGAAAGAATTGTCCGCGGGGCCAGCTTACTAGACTACTCCATTTTTTGCGAACCAACAGTCTTCCTTTTACAGCACATTTAATGCTAGGGGCATTGTCGCAACTCCCGCTCCGGAAACAAGTCTATCATCGTTCCATCTGCACTTTTCTTAGCTGGTCGGAGCAATTAGTTTGCGCTGCAGCACAAAAATCACATTTATTTGTACTGTATCAGCTGTTGTTTTGTGCTGGCATGATGAAAGTCGTGTTTCATGGCGTTTTCTGCCCGTAAAGCGTGTTTTTGGCTGAATGGCAAGCCATTACCTTGATGAATTTCATGATGTTAGCATTATTTTCACTGTTCCAAAAAGAGACGGTTCAGGGAAATAACAGCATATTGCCAGTTTGACGGAAATTGTTAGTTATTTGTTAATTCTCATATAATTATCCCTCGAGAATTATTGAAAATTTATTTTAAAGCACGGTTGGTTGAAGATTGTTGATCAGCCTCCTGCCAAATGGTGGCGTCCCTAATGCCGGGATTGGCTTGCCGCCAGAAAATGCTGCTGCAGTGCATCAAGCAAGCTGTCCCACGGGGCTTGGGGCGGCAGTGCCAAGGGCAGATCCGGACTTGTGCCCTTGCCGGATAACAGGTTGCCGTATTTATCGTATGCCAACGAGGCGCTAAAACGCAGCTGAATGCCGCTGGCAGGTAAGCGCACGTTGTATTTGCGGCCCATGTCGCCAGCGGTGGCTTCTCCCATCAATAGTGTGTGGCGCCACTGTTTGGCACTGTGGGCCAACCATTCGCACTCTTCCCGGCAGTCATGACCGATTAACAGCACCAGCCGCTGCTGGGGGGCAGCCGGGGCGGGTGGCAACACGGGCGAGGGTCTGGCAAACCATGGGCTCAGTAACGGATGAGGCTGCGCTGCCAACGCGGCGGTAATCGGCGGGAACAGGCGAAACTGGCGCACCGGCATAAACCCCAAGGGGCTGAGAAAGTCGTTGCGCAGACGGGCTGAGCGATGATAACGGGCGTATCCCATGGGCTGGGTGGCGGGATGCTGGCGGCCGGGTGCCAGCCATTGCAGCAGCAACTGACTGCTGCCTTTGGCCTGGCGCAGATCCAGGATCAGGGTGTTTGCCCCCAAGGCTTTTTTCACATCCCGGCGCAGCTGGGGGTCAATCTCCAGCCGGTCAAGTTGGGTCAGGCGCAGCAGCTGGGTATGGCTGTCCAGCCACTGCCATTGGCTCATGGCCGGCGGTGACAAGGCATTGGCAACGGCGTTGTCAGCCAGCGGCAGGGTGATGTTCCTGGGCGCCATTCGTGGCCCTTCAAGGGTGATGATGACCTGATCTTTGAGCGGCAAGCCCAGTTCCTGGCGCAAGGTCTGCAGTTGTTGCAACTGGCGGGACAACGGCTGCCCCGGCCACAGCATGCGCTGCGCCGCTGCAAGCCATTGGCCCATGGGCAAGCCATCAATATGGCTGATGAAGGGGCGCTGTGAGTCCAGGGGATGATGGCCATCAAGTGCCAGCCATTGTTGTTGCATCTTTTGCAGGGTGAGCGGCAGTTGTCGGGTGGTAAATGGCGGCGCTGACACCGACCCGCCCGGGTCTTGGAGCAGGCTGATAAGCTTGCGCACTTCCGTATTAAAGCGGTTGAGGGTGATATGCTGTGGATAGCGGGCTTGCAGTTGCTGGATGTGCTGTTCGATGCGACCTAGGCGTTCAGGGTAGATGGCACCAAAGGCGGAGTAACGCCTGAGTTGGCGTTGCAGGTGCTGCAAATCCTGGGCAAGTTGGGCATGGGAGATGACATCCTGCGGTAACGGTTTTTGCAGCGCCAGGCGTAACAGTTGCAGGCTGCTGATCAGCAGCGCCAATAAAAACAGATAGAAGATTACCCTGAAGCCCGCTCTCATCCCGTTAATCCCGCCATGCGCCGATTTCGCTCTTGCTTACAACAGGTCATTGAGCGCCACGCCAATGCCAATCCGTTCTGTATGGGCGTTGTAATCAATCAGGCTTTCACCATAACCGTTAAAGTATTGGGCGTAAATGCGCAGGTTGCCCAGAATGGGATAACTCCAGCTGAGCTGCACGGCGCCGCGATTGTGATGGCTTCGCAGGTTGTTGCGTAACATCATGCTGAAGCGGTGACGTCCTGGCCCGTATAATGCCATCAGTTCAATATTGCCAAGATAGGCGTTGATATCCGGATTATCATCGCCGCTGGGGTCGTTGGCGTAGCGTTTTTCTTTTTCCGGTATGCGCCACCAGGCCTTCAGGGAAAAGGCCAACGGGCCCTTGTCAAAAATCATGTTGCCATAAATGCGGTTCCAGCTGCGGGACAATATCCCGGAGCGGCCGTTGGATTGATGCACCACCCCAAGCCCCAAAAAGGAGTTGGTAAAATCCCCCAGCGTCCAGTCGTTATTGAACATCAGCAGAAATTCCGGTTCATGGTTGGTTTCCCGAAACGGAGATGAGCTGTGCTTGTTGTACACCTGCCACCAGGACTGGTTGGTATAGGCGAAAAACAGATGGCCATTGTCGCCAAACAGGTTATAAGCCAGCGGAAATTTAAAACTGAGCTGAAATTTGGCTTCGGTGTGATCCAGCCGGTATTCATCCGGTGCCTGCTCCGGGCTGAGGGGACGCTCGTTGGGGGCGGCGCTGTAAGTGACCGGCAGAAAATAGTTCACTTTATACGGGGTGATCACAAAAGGGTTGCTGGCAGCGCTCAGCTCCTGTGTTACCCGCTGCTCCACCAGCGAGCCCTGGCGATTGTCGGATGTGCCCTCCTGTGTGGGCGGCGTGTGAGAAAGCGGCGCTGCATTCGCGTACTGGCAGCTAAACAGCAACCCAAGCGCTAAAAAGCCCGCGGCGCGAGATGACACATGCATGTTGTCCCTTTCCTCCTGAAAATTGCCAACGGTTAATGGCATGGCAAGTGTAGCATTGGCCCTTCACTTTTTAACAGGGCGCTGCCCCGCTGCCAAGTGCTTCCTGTTGGCTGATGGATGCCGTTGCCCTATTGCAGATGAAAACCCTGTTGCAACAGCGCCTTTAACGCTTCCATATAGGCCAGCTCCTGTTTTGGGGTGACCAGTTGTGCCAGCTCATCGCCCACGGGGGTGAGCCGGTAATAACTGAACAGTAAATGGCTGGTCTTGGGGGTAAGGGTTAACTGTTGCTGCTGTAGTTGCAGGGTGAGGGACTGCTTGCCGTGCAAGATGCCGCTTTCAAATTCGCTTTTATGCAGCAAACCCGCATCCATCAACGTCAGCAGGCTGGAATAGGGCAGGCCGAATTGGGACAACCCCAAATTCACCATGGTATGTTTGCGAAAATACTGCCCCAGTCCGCCGGCAAGGCGGTAACCTGTGAGCAGCTTGCTGCGGGATTCATGGTTGATAGTGACCATCATGCCCAGGGCCTTTTCCATCAGTTGGGCTTCCCTTAACGTCAGCTGTTTTAACAGCGCCAGGGTACGCAGGCTGAAATGGCCGGGATTCACGGTTTCGCTGGCGAGGATCCGGGCCCACAGATCCTGCATCTTGCGGTTGTGGATCTGTTCCGCCATCAGCAAGAATTGGTGAACCCAGTCAGGATCCAAATCAGCGCCTGCCACTTCGGATGAGGAGTAACTCAACGCCATGGCGTAAATGTTTTCCAGGTTCTGCTGGTATTGCTGGCGTTGCTGTTGTAGACGGAAATCGGCCCGCTGCGCCAGGCTGGCATTGGCAGGGTGGTAATCCTGCGTGGATGCCAGCCCCAGAAGATACCCGAGTTTCAGTACCTTTTTTCTGGCGGACATCTGCTGGGAGTCCTCCTTGGCTGGGGTTGTGGTTTGGTTAAGGGGCTGGTTGGCGCTCATGGGGTTATCTGACATAAGCTGGCAATGTCCCTACTATAAGCTGAAACGCTCACCATGTGTGCTGTGCCGTGCAGAAATTCGCCATGGCCGGATGGGGACAAAGGTTTACGTTGCCCTTTTTGTGAACTGTTCGTAATTAATCACTTTTGGTATTACTTACTGGGGGGCGTCGTGATCTTATTCATGAAATCTATGGCATTATTTCCCTAACATACGTTTAGCTAACAGCTTGAACAAACAGGTGTTAATGTGAACAAGACCCTTATTTTATTTTCAAGTGTGCATGGGCAAACCCGTAAAATCTGTGAGTTTATGGCCCAGCGATTAATCCAGCAGGGGCATGATGTGACCCTGGCGGCCATCACGGAAGCACCGGCGCTGGACAGTTTCGAGCGGGTATTGATTGGTGCCAGCATTCGCCATGGCAAGCATAATCCGGCGGTTTACGATTTTATTCGGCAGCATCAGGCGCAGCTGGAAGCCAAGGTGAACGGCTTTTTCTCCGTGAGTCTGGTGGCCCGAAAACCGGCCAAAAACACCCCGCAAACCAATCCGTACATGCAGGCGTTTTTGGCAAAAACTGACTGGCGTCCCCAACTGCTGCAAGTGTTCGGCGGCAATCTGAATTATCAGGGATATGGTGCGATGGATCGTAATATCATCCGTTTCATTATGTGGATCACCAAAGGCCCCACCGATCCGAATACCTGTGTGGAATACACCGACTGGAAAAAAGTTGAGGCGTTTACCGATCAATTTGCAACCGCATAGGAGCGTGTCATGGGTGCAATACTGGAACTGTACCAGCGGCTACAGCATCTGTTGCTGATAGTGCTGTGTGTGTTTTTGCTGGCAGGCAGCGGCCAGCTGATGATGCTGCGAACCGTTCCGGCTAATGCCGGATTCTGGAATCTGAGCCATGTCTGGCTGGGTTTGCTGTGCAGTGTGGTTGCCCTGACATTTTTCATTACCAATATCACCGGTGGTGGCTGGCGCCAGCATTTTCCCGTGCTGGCCGGCAATTGGCATCCTTTGTGGCATGATTGCCGCAACTTGTTCAAAGGCAACATTCCTGCCGCAGGTGGCGTGGGGCTGTTCAGCCTGATTGAAGGGCTGACCATGGTATCGCTGTTGGCGCTTTGCTTCAGTGGTTGCATGTGGTTTGTGATGCAGGGCAGCCGTGCGGCGCTGTTCTGGCGGGATTGGCATCAGTCCCTGGTGTACGTGTTTGTCGCTTTCCTTATTTTGCATGTGGTGTGTGCCTTGAGCCACCTGCTGGATCTTATGCGCGATTGAGCCGTTGCCATTGATGTGATTGCAGGCATTATCCCGAAGGCCGGTCAGCATCAGCTGCCGGTCTTTTCAGTTATGCCGGTAGTTATGCCGGTAGTTATGCAAGAAGCACCGTAATGACGTTTTTACGGTATATTCCAATTTTTATTCAATAATCCCCATTATTGTTACTTTTTGGTTATTAAAAGCTAGTTTTTAACACTCATACATTATATTTATCTAAATTATTTTTTCAAAATGAGTGCGTCCCTTCAGAATTTGTTGTAGAGTTGTTGCCGCTGACACGGCGCTCGCGGATAACCGGGCGGTACGTGCAAGTAGGCGAAATCAGGGATGTGTTTCGCATCAGTTTATGCCCGTGCCGGGCTAAACGTCTTGTGGCCAATGCCACAGCGCTGGCATCAGCCACACCAGGCACAGCTTTCACGCAGGGACAGCAGGTTATGTACATGAACGGCGACAGACATGGCATTGGGTGCCATCCAGTATCGCCCCTTTTCATCATTTCACTTCCTCCTTGCATGCTGTTGCTGCCTCGGCCCTGTGTCGTTTTAGGCTGTGGCGATGTGATGTTCAATGCAGGCTGTGCCCATGCGGTGCCAGTGTTGCCTACATTCCCTGAAACGTCCCCTGAATGGTGATTTTTCAATCTCCCTATGGCTTTAATGACAGCTTTTATCGTGGACGATTAACAGGATCGTTTTTAACTGCTGTCGCGGGGTTTGTGCCGGTGCATGACCCCGTAGCCATTTTTTTATTCCCTTGGGATGTGTCGCCTGTGCGTCATGTCCCATGTTTTGGCATGTCAATTGGGCGCTTGTCAGGTGTAACGCCGGTCATGGTTAACTGGTATAGTGCTGTTGCTTGAATCATCCGTAAAAAGTGCGGCGTAATCACACACATCACAGGTGGCGCGTATGAGTTGGACCACATGGCTTGGGTTGTTGGCAATTTGCGCCTTGGGCGCCATGTCTCCAGGACCCAGTCTGGCAATGGTGGTGCGTCATACGCTAGGTGGCGGCCGGGCACAAGGCATTGCTTGTGCGTGGGCCCATTCCTTGGGCATTGGGGCTTATGCGCTCATTACCTTGCTGGGGTTGGCGGCACTGTTAAAGCATTCGCCATTGCTGTTTAACACCATTGCCCTTGCCGGCGCCTTGTATCTGGCATGGCTGGGGCTAAACGCCTTGTTTGCCAAAGGCGGCATGCAGCAAAAATTGGCGGCAGGAAAACAAACCACTCCCTTACTGGCAGCCCGGGACGGCTTGGCCATCTCGTTGCTGAACCCTAAAATCCTGTTGTTCTTCATGGCGCTTTTTAGTCAGTTTGTCCTGGAAACTCATCAAGGAAGCGGCACCTGGCTGATTGTGGTAACGCCCATTGTTGTGGACGGCCTGTGGTACACCCTGATTGCGTTTACGCTGTCTCAGCCCCGATTGCTGGATAAATTACGTCATAATGCCGGGGTGATAGACAAGCTGACCGGCACGGTGCTGTTGTTGCTGGCACTGCGGGTGGTATGGTCGCTGTAGGGGAAATGTTGAAGCGGGAGTAAGCCATTGGTGGGCGTTACATGTGACAAGGGCGCTCATCAGCGCCCCTTCGTTACCTGGGCTGCGCATCAGGGACGAAATTGCTGCACATCGCTGCTGTCGCCTGTTGCTTCGGCGTTGTCGTCCATTTTACCCGCCGGAGGATTGCTGATGTGATCTTCCAGATTATCATCCAGCATTTCCCGGTATTCGTTAGTAAACCACGTCAGTGCATTGGCTTTTTCTGTTTGCAAATCCGCTGATTTTATCGCGGCTTCAAAGGCGTTGAAGCGTGCTGCGGCAAAGCGCAGGGCCGTGCCCACCTTTCCTAAATCTTCATGTTGTTGCGTCAACTCATTAGCGAGGGCGATAAATTGATCAGCAAGCTGAAAAATAGTGGCTTCGTTGTGATTGGATGATGACATGATATATTCGCTCTTACTTATATTGTGGCGGCACAGATTGTACGCGAATCCGCACCGGCGCCAAGCATTTTTGCAGTGGGTTTTGGCAGTATACCCACTTTGCCCCTTGTCTGCAGTTGCCATCTTTTTGTTCTGTTAATCCCAATGTCAGGGGATTTGTCTTGTCTGGCAGGAACCCCGCTTTTAAGCTGGGGCGGTTTTTGTCCATAAGAGGGGAATACCGTGCAAAGTTGGCAGGCGTTTATCGCAGCAGAAGCACAGCAGGCATATTTTCAACAGCTTACCGAGTTTGTGGCCTCAGAGAGGCAGGCGGGAAAAGTGATTTTCCCGGCGGAAGAAGACGTGTTTCGGGCATTTGAATTAACTCCCTTGCCCAAGGTGCGGGTGGTGTTGCTGGGCCAGGACCCTTATCACGGCGCGGGACAGGCGCACGGGCTGTGTTTCTCCGTAAAGCCCGGGGTGGCGTTGCCGCCCTCTTTGCGCAATATCTACAAGGAACTGGCCGATGAAATTGAGGGCTTTCAGATGCCTGCCAACGGTTTTCTGGAACGCTGGGCCAGGCAGGGCGTCTTGATGATCAATACGGTGATGACCGTCGAGCAGGGGCGCGCCAATTCCCATGCCAAATTGGGGTGGGAGACCTTCACTGACCATGTGCTGCAGCGGTTGAACCAGCAGTCCCAGCCCATCATTTTTGTATTGTGGGGCGGCCACGCCATTAAAAAAGGCAAGTTGATCACCTCGCCCCAGCATCAGATTTTAAGCGGCCCTCATCCCTCACCTTTATCGGCCTATCGGGGATTTTTCGGTTGCGGGCATTTTCTGGCCATCAACCAGCAACTGCAAGCCCGGGGCGAGACGCCCATTGACTGGCAACCTTGAAGCCGCCGCAAAATCCTGAAACAATCAATGGCCCACAGGGCAAGAGTGAATGGCAATGAAACCGATTTTGATTACCGGTGTCGGGCGGCGTTTGGGGCTGGCCACCGCTAAGGCGCTGCTGGCCGATGGCTGGCCGATTATCGGCACTTACCGTACCCATTATCCTGAGCTGGATGAACTGCGCGCGCATGGCGCCGTGCTTTATCGTATCGACCTGTTGGATGCTGCGGAGCTGGCAACCTTCATCCAGTGGTTACGGCGCGAATGCAAAGGGCTGCGTGCCATTATCCATAACGCGTCTGATTGGCTGGCTGAAAGCGCCGGCCAGGCCCCTGAGGTCATTTTCGGGCAGATGATGGGCATTCATGCAAAAGTGCCTTATCAGTTGAACCTGGCGCTGGCAGATTTGCTGGATAGCGATGAAATCGGTGGCGCGGATATTATCCATGTGACCGATTATGTGGCACAAAAGGGCAGTGCCAAGCACATTGCCTATGCCGCCAGTAAAGCCGCGCTGGAAAACCTCACGCTCTCCTTTGCGGCCAAGCTGGCGCCTACCATCAAGGTCAACAGCATTGCGCCGGCCATGATGCTGTTCAATGAGCAGGATGATGCCGGTTACCGGCAAAAATCCCTGGCCAAGGCCTTGTTGCCCAAAGCGGGCGGTGACATGGAGTTTGTTTCCGCGGTGCGTTATTTGCTCCATAGCCGTTACATGACCGGCAGTTGCCTGAATCTGGATGGCGGCAGGCATGTAAAGTAACGCCTTAAACCCAAAAGCCCCCATGTGACACTGTCACATGGAGGCTTTTGCATTAAGGACCATTGCTGGCGGTTTTAGCCTGCCGCCGGCGATTGTGCGCTTGTTGGATGTTGTTGCAGGCGCAGTAACCATTTGCCGTAAATGTAAATGCCCACGGCGGAAATGGTGCCAATGGCCGCGATAATGTACCAGGCGTAACTGATGTTATGCAGCTGGTACAGATGCTGGGTCAAAGCCTCGGGCGTTTGTCCGGTGTAACTGACCAGCTGATGGAAGGCCTCGCCCTGTGGAATGGCCGCCACATCGCTTTGGCTCATGCCCTGTTGCTCCAGCATCTGTCTGGAAAACACCTCTTTTGAAGCGAATTTTTCGTACAGTTTCGGGCCAAAATAGCCTTCAAGCCCCCAGCCTATGCCTTGGGGCAGCATCACAAACCCCAGGTACATGGCGGTTTTACCTTCCGGGGCGATATTGCCCATAAACTCGTTTTTCTTGGGGCTTATCATCATCTCGCCCACCGAAAACATGGCAATGGCCAGCACAATGAACCAGGCCGCATGGGTGGCACCAATGAGTACGAATGCCGCCACGCTGAGAATGCAGCCAGCCAGCATGGCCGTGGTGATACGGTATTTGGCGGTAAGGGCCGCAATGAGGAAACAGCAGGTCATGATAAGACCGGCATTCAGGTTCAGCATGCCTTCCGGCATCACTTTGGTCCCGGCGTTGTCCAGTCCCAGCCAGAACTGCAGTACCCCGTTGCTGGTGCCCTCATCGCCAAACAGGGTGGACACAATCACGCTGGTATCCACCCACTCGGCGATATGGATGGGCAGCACGTCAAATAATGCATTGAACAAAAACCAGAAGCCGGCAAACACCAGCATGTAATAGAGTACCACCGGTTTTTTCAGTTCATTCCAGGCATCTTTCCAGAGAAATTCCTGGGTCAGTTCGCCATTTTTGATTTTACGCTGCCGCTCCAGGCGGGCCTCTTTGCCCGGCTCCCGGTAGGTGAGCAGAAACAGAAAGTTAAGGGAGATAATGGCGGCGCAGGCGTAGAACACATTGTCCCAGGACAACTGGCGCATGTGTACCGCCACCAGTGGTCCAAGAAAACCGCCCACATTCACAATCTGGTAGAAAATCCCCCAAGCCATGGAGGAGTTGTCTCGGCGGGTGGCCAGTGCCAATGTTCCCTGGATCCCCGGTTTGAAAATGCCGGTACCAATGGCCAGTAGGGAGGCCCCCAGCAAAAAACCCCAGAAATTGGGGAACCAGGCCATGCACAAATAGCCGCCGATTTTGATGATGGTGGCGGTGAAAATGGTTTCTTTGTAGCCCACCCGGTCCGAGATGCCGCCGCTGAATACGGGCACGAAGGTTTGCAGCAGTGCCCAAGTGGAAATGATAATGCCGTAGTCGGTGAGGTTAATTCCCAATCCCCCGGCAGACTCCGGCGCTTTGGCATAAAGTCCGGCACTGGCTTTAACGCCGTAATAGGCAATGCGTTCCACCATTTCCATGCCGCCCACCAACCAGAAAACATAACTTAAACTGGAGATGGCAGCCCACATGCTCAGTTGCTTCATTTCGCGTAGGTCATTGCCTGTATGTGTATTATTTGGCGGCATTATTTCCCTCTGTGACGGCTTGTTGGATTTAGGTGATCAATAAACGACGATACCTTATCTTTTTTTAACTAAATAGCAAAAATCTCTGCTGTTTATGGGATATCCTCGCAGTGTTTTTTGTATGTAAATATAAATGAAACAATATAAAAAGATGATTTTAAAGGATATTTAATAACTCTTTTTAAAAATGTGCCAAGGTGGTGCGGCTGGGGTTTATCTGGCATGAATACCGCGCTTTTCCGTGTGAACCCGCTGTGGCTGATTGGGCTGCCTGTGCGGCGTTTTGGTGCATCGGCGAGGGTGTTATCCGGCAGGATGCTGGCGATGAACTGCGCCTGTGCAGTCATTGGCGGCTTTGTTATACTCCGTCACCTATTGTTTAGCTGGTTCGAAATTATGGTACAGATATACACGCCGTCACATGCTGCGTCCTCAAAATGCATGCCTGAAGTGCGGGATAATGGGCTGGAATTGCTGGCCCCCGCCAAAAATGCCGATTACGGCATTGCGGCCATTGGCCACGGCGCAGATGCGGTTTATATCGGTGGCCCGGCATTTGGCGCACGCGCCACCGCCGGCAACAGCGTGCAGGACATTGAACGTCTGTGCCGTTACGCCCATGGCTATGGTGCACAGGTCTTTGTGGCGCTCAATACCATTCTTAGCGATCAGGAACTGCAACAGGCCGACAGGCTGATAAATGAATTGTACCAAGCGGGTGCCGACGCCCTGATTGTGCAGGACATGGGCATTTTGCAACTGGACTTGCCTCCCATTGCCCTGCATGCCAGTACCCAAACGGACAACCGCACGCCAGAAAAAGTCGCGTTTCTGGAACAGGTGGGATTTTCTCAGGTGGTGCTGGCAAGGGAGCTGAGCCTGGCGCAAATTGAGGCCATTGCCGCCCATACCAACACTCGGCTGGAGTTTTTCATCCATGGCGCGCTGTGCGTCAGTTATTCCGGGCTGTGCAATCTCAGTCACGCCTACAGCAAACGCAGCGCCAACCGGGGCGAGTGTTCCCAAATGTGCCGCTTGCCCTGCAATCTCAAAACCCGTGACGGAGAAACCCTGGCTGAAAATCAGCACCTATTGTCGCTCAAAGACAATAACCAGACCGATAACCTGCAGGCATTGATTGCCGCTGGGGTGCGCTCTTTCAAGATAGAAGGGCGCCTGAAAGACTTAAGCTACGTGAAAAACGTGACCGCCCATTACCGTCAGCAACTGGATAACATCATGGCCCGGCAGCCGACGCTGCACCCCACCTCCCAGGGCCGTTGTGATTACAGTTTTACGCCCAATCCGGATAAAAGTTTCAACCGGGGAAAAACCGATTATTTTGTCAATCAGCGCCATGGTGGGCTGAATGATTTTCGCACTCCAAAATACTTGGGGCAAAGTGCCGGGCGTGTCAGCCGCATGGGCAAGGACTGGCTGGAAATCAATCATGATGGCAGCGAGGCCGGTGAATTGCACAACGGTGATGGCCTGTGTTATTTCACCGTTGATTTTGCCAAGGCCATTCACTCGGATGCCAAGTTAAGCGGCATCCGGGTCAATCGCACCGACGGCACCCGGATTTGGCTGGCAGGGCCGGTGCCCGGAGATCTGCGGGTTGGGGTGGAGTTGTTTCGCAACCTTGACCATGAGTTTGAAAACCTGCTCAGCAAGGATTCAGCCACACGGTTACTGGATGTGGACTTAACGCTGCATGACAGCGATGACGGCGTGGCCCTGAGCATCTGCGACGATTACGGCAACCGGGTGGAAGTGAACGCGGATTTACCGCGGCAGGTGGCCAATAATCCGCAAAAAGCGCTGCAGCACCTGCAAAGCGGTTTGGCAAAACTGGGGGGAACCCGTTATCGGGCCCGTCAGGTGGAAATCGCCACCGCGCAGCCCTGGTTTATTCCCGCGGCAGCATTAAACGGCTTGCGCCGCGACGGCATTGCAGCGCTGGAGCAACAGCGCTTGGAGAACTATCAGCGGCCACGGCCCTGGCCTCGCGACCCTGATGCCGTGTTCCCGCAAAAATACCTCAGCTACCTTGGCAATGTGAACAATGCCAGCGCCAAGGCGTTTTATGAGCAGCACGGGGTGATCAAGATTGAGCCGTCATACGAGCAGAACCAGCGCCTGGACGATACTCCGCTGATGATCACCAAGCATTGCTTGCGCTACAGCTTTGACATGTGTCCCAAAGAACATCCGGAGCTCAAGGCCGAACCCATGTTGCTGGAAGTGGGTAATGACACCCTGAAGCTGGTGTTCGATTGCCCGAAATGCGAGATGCTGGTGGTGGGCAGTAACAAGCTGTAGCTGGCGGCTGTTTACCGTTCGGTTACATTTCCGGCGGTTTTTTGAAGCAAGTCAAACATGTGTTTACTTTTCCCGCTTAAGCTTGTGCTGATACAGCGGATTGTGGGAGGAGAGCATGTCAAAAGTCATGTTTGAGCGCAGTTTTGTATTACTGCTAGGGATAGTCGCGTTTATTCTGTTGTCCATTGCCTTTTCCGGCGAATATTACACCCCGTTGCTAAAACTCCCGCCGCTGGCACTGGCAGCGGGGTTATTGGTGACAACCGGGGTGGGGATCTGGTCGGTACAACTGGGGCAGCGGGCGCTGTGGCTGCTACCGCTGACCTATATACTCCTGCTGGCATTGGGGGCGCTGATAACCTCCTCATCGGTGGTGCTTATCATCGCCAAGGCCAGCATTTTGTTGTCGGTATTCATGATAGGCATGCTGATTGCCGGCAACATCCGTTTGCCTGCTCATGTGGCCGCCGCACTGGTGGGCATGCTGGCACTTTCCCATGGCTACGCTTATGGTCACGCCAACCTCGGCAGCACCGACTGGCAGCAGGGGTTCACCTTTTATGAGGTTGTACTGGTGCTATTGCCCGGGCTAGTGGCCGCATTGCTGATGAGCCTGCTGGGGGAAGCAACCTGTTCCACACTGGTAAAAACTCACCATAAACCCATTGCTTACGGGCTTGGCGGCAGCATGTTACTGGCAGGTCTGTTAATGGTGGTTGTGGGATGAAAACCGCGGGTTGAAAAAGACGTGAAACAAGGGACGTGAAAGACAACAAATTGCGAAACTGGTCGGAGCGAGAGGATTCGAACCTCCGACCCCTGCCTCCCGAAGACAGTGCTCTACCAGGCTGAGCTACGCTCCGCTCCGAACATTTTCGTACTGCAGCAGCGTCTCCCGCTCTGCAACGCTGCGTATGATGCCACAAAATTTACCAAAGCGTGATAGCCCCGGATATCGTTTGCTGTAAATTTGAACGGAAAACCGCATTAATTTTCATCACTCAGTGTTTTCATGGCCTGCACCAGGGCATAAAGGCCGTTGGTACGGGAGGGACTGAGCTGTCCGGCAAGGCCTAACTGCTGGAAAAATGCCTCGGCCGAGAACTCGGCAATCCGGGCCGCAGTGGCGTTATTCATCTGGGACAGCAGCAAGGCAATCAGCCCTTTGACGATGCGGGCATCGCTATCGGCCAAAAACAGGTGTTGCTGTTGTGACTGCAGGTGGTAAACCCATGCCGCACTTTCGCAGCCACGAACTCTTGCCGCTTCGGTCTGCCACATTGCTGGCAATGGCGGTAGCAGTTTCCCGGCCTGCATCAGCAGGCGGTATTTATCCTGCCAGCTGCGGGCGGCGGCAATGGCCTCCACGGCTTGTTGTAACCGGGGCTGCTGTTGCAACAGGTTATGAAACAGGGCGGTTTCCGGGTGTGACATGTTTTCACTCTCCTTTTATCAGGGCGATGGCTGCCTGCAGTGCCTGGATGAAACGCTGAATGTCCATTTCGTTACTGTAAACGCCCAGTGAGGCACGACAGCAACCATTGATCCCCATCAGCGCCATCAACGGCATGGCACAATGATGGCCACAGCGGATGGCCACCCCTTGCTGGTCCAGCAAAATGCCCAGATCCTGATGATGCTCCCCTGCCAGGTTAAAGGCTACGGCGCCCCGATTATCCTTATGGGCGCCATACAGGGTGATGCCGGGAATTTGTGCCAGTTGCTGTTGCAGTTGTTGCAGCAGTTGTTGCTCCTGCCGGCACACATCATGACGCTCAAGGCTGTTGAGAAAATCCACGGCGGCGCCCAGCCCTATCACTTCGGCAATGGGCGGGGTGCCGGCTTCCAGCCGATAGGGCAGCTCGCCAAATTCGCTGTGGGCAAAGCTGACGCTTTTGATCATTTCGCCGCCGGTGAGCATGGGTGCCAGGGTATCAAGCAGCGCATAACGGCCCCACAATACGCCCACGCCCGTGGGGCCGTACATCTTGTGGCCGGAAAAGGCGTAAAAGTCGCAGCCCAGTTGCTGCATGTCCAGTGGCAGGTGCGCGGCGGCCTGAGCGCCATCCACCACACACATAGCACCTGCTGCCCGGATGCCAGGCGTCAGGGCGGCAATGTCATTCACCGTGCCCAGCACGTTGGAAACATGGCTTAATGCCACCAGTTTGGTGGGCTGTTGCAACAGCGCTGTCAGTGCGGTTTCATCCAGCCGCAGTTCCGGTGTCAGCGGAATGGCAATCAGCTCGGCGCCGCGGCGTTTGGCCAGCTGCTGCCAGGGCAACAGATTGGCGTGGTGGGCACTGCTGTCCACCAGAATGCGATCGCCCGGCTGTATCTGGCCTTCCAGGCCATAGGCCAGCAGGTTCAGCGCTTCGGTGGTGCCACGGGTGAAGATAATCTCCTGCGGGCACGAGGCATGGATGAACTGCTGCAGTTTTTGGCGCACGGCCTCAAAGGCCTCGGTGGCCGCGGCGGACAACTGGTAGCTGCCACGATGGACATTGGCATTGAAGCGGCGGTAGTAGTCATCCATGGCCTGCAGCACCCGTTCAGGCTTTTGGCTGGTGGCGGCGCTGTCGAGATAACACAGAGGATAGTCGCCCATCATCTGTTGCAGTAGCGGAAACTGCTGGCGGATTGCAAAACGGCTCATGGTCTTTACACATAATCAAAAGGCGCACAGATCTTCAAAGATTTATGCGCCCATTGCAAGCGGTTACCGGTTTAAGGACAGGGCAAACGGTATTGTTCGCTGAGCTGCTCCAGCTCTGCCAGTACCTCAGCAGACAAACACAGCTGCTGGCTGTTGATATTTTCCTGTAACTGTTGGGTTGAGGTGGCGCCGATGATGCTGGCGCCCACAAATGGCCGGGAGTTGACCCATGCCAGTGCCATCTGCGCCGGACTCAGCCCCAGTTTGCGCGCCAGGGACACATAGGCTTCGGTGGCCTTGATGGCCAGCTCACTGCGATTGTAGCGGGCAAAACGCTTGAACAGGGTGAGTCGGGCACCCTCTGGCCACTGGTTGTTGAGGTATTTGCCGCAAAGCGTGCCAAAAGCCAGCGGGGAGTAGGCCAGCAGTGGCAGTTGCTCCCTGTGGCTGATTTCACTCATGCCCACATCAAAACTGCGATTGAGCAGGTTATAGGGATTTTGCACGGTAACAATGCGGGGCATGTTGTGTTTTTCTGCCAGCTGCAGATATTTCATCAAGCCCCAGGGGGTTTCGTTGGACACGCCGATGTAGCGCACCTTCCCTTGGCGGATCACTTCTGCCAGCGCTTCCAGGGTCTTGAGGATGGGGGTTTGTGATTCTTTGCTTTGTTGCTGGTAATACAGCTCGCCAAAAAAGTTGGTGTTACGGTGAGGCCAGTGGATCTGGTACAAATCGATGGTGTCCACGCCCAAGCGTTGCAAGGAGGCATCCACCGCTGCATGGATATTGTCCCAGTCCAGCGCCATGTTTGGGCGGATGTGGCTGCTGCGGCCGCATCCATCGGGGGCGGCGATTTTGGTGGCAATCACCAGCTTGTCGCGGTTGCCCCGGGCCTTGAGATACTGGCCGATGATGCGTTCACTTTCGCCTTGGGTTTCCGCTTTGGGAGGCACCGGGTACATCTCGGCGGTGTCGATAAAATTAATCCCTTCGCCCAATGCCAGATCCATCTGGGCAAAGGCTTCGGCCTGGGTGTTTTGCTGGCCCCAGGTCATGCTGCCCAGGCACAGTTTACTCACTTCCAGGTTGGAATGGGGAATACGCAGATATTCCATTGACAGCTCCTTGGTTCCTGTTTACTAGCACGCTAGCAATTTTTTTGCATGTAGGACAGTCAATTATGCGCAAGTGCCCCAATTAGTCTCCTGTCGGGGTCAGATTTCCCGCAGCATGGGAATTTCGCAGGCATCGTGGCCGGTGTCACCCAGCGGGCGCTCCAGTGGCGAGAAACCCAATTTGTGGTAAAGGTGCAGGGCTTCGGGGAGCAGATGGGTGGTTTCCAGATACATCTGCCGGTAGCCGAGATCTTTTGCCCGGGACACACAATGCTGCAGCAGTTGCCGCCCAAGGCCAAGCCCGCGCCCCTTGGGCAGAAAATACATTTTTTGCAGCTCGCAGATGCCGGGGTTGCCCTTGACGCTGCCAATACCGGCACCGCCAATGATGTGGCCGTCAAGCGCCAGCAACCAGTAACCGTGCCCCGGTTGGCTGTAGATGGCGGACAAGTTGTCCAGTGTGGGATCTGCCACGCTGTAGCCTTTGTCTGCGGTGAGTCCGTACTCGGCAGAAACCTGGCGGATAATGGCGGCAATGGTGGCATCGTCCCTGGCGGTCAGGGGCCGGATATTGATATGGGCTGGCATGTGCTTGCATCCTTTTGCTGGCAATTCAGTAAAGCTCGGGGAAACGCAGTGGTGCGGCGGCCATTATCAAGGCGGCCGTATAGGTGCTTTCCCGGCTGGCATGGCCCTGGGTCAACAACCCAATGGCGCCACCGGCCTGCTTGATGTTGACGGTTTGAAACAGCGCATCCATCACATCGCCAAGCTCCTGCCCTTGTTGCAATGCCTGATACACCTTGTGAGGCAACGGCAGATGGGCGCTGCGGCTAAGATGAATGCGCTGATTGTCGGCAATGGCCACCCAGGCGTAGGTGTAGGCCTGTTCCGCCAGCAGGGCCACGCCGCCCTCCATGGCCAGATAGTAATCGGCATCGGCGTGTTGCCGACAGGCGGCAATGCGGTTAAGCGCGCCTTGGCGGGTGGCCTCGTCACTCATGGGCTGGGCCGCCACGCCGGATGGGGCATTGAACTTTTCACAGCGAATGTCAGCCTGGGGATGCAAGGTGGCAACGGCTGCGGTGGCGGCATTGATTTTGACCGGGTTGCAAGAACCCACGATAATGCGAACGGATGATTTCATAAATCAGGCAGTTACCACTTCTTCAAACATCAGGTAATGGCTTTGTTCCATCCCCAGGGCACGGTAGGTTTTTTGGGCGCGATAGTTGTCGTGTTCCACGTATAAACGAAAACTTGCCACGCCACCTTCAGCTGCGGCCATCTCTTTTACGGTTTGATACAGCTTCCGGTAAATGCCCTGACGGCGGCAGGCCGGCGTGACATACACGCTCTGGATCCAGTAGTAGTTGGCGGCACGCCAGTCGCTCCACTCAAAGGTAACCATCAGCGAGGCCACAATTTGCCCCTGTTGTTCTGCTACCAGATAAAACCCGCGTTGGGGCTGGTTGATCATGGTGGTGACACCGCGCTCGAGGGTGGTGCCATCCAGTTGCAGTCCTTCGGTTTCCTCGGCCATGGCTTGATTGAAGCTGACCAGTGCACTGATGTCTTCGCTGCGTCCTTTACGAATATGCATAACATCTCTCATTAACAGTTGGGTACGGAGTGGTTGTACAATCTAACAGTGTGCCGGGAGTGGTGCAATTGGCTTAATGGGCGTTTTGTTATGCGAACAATGGCAGGAAGGCGGCGCCGCTTAAGTTGTCCGGATTGATGCAGATCATCCAAATCCCGGCACATTATGCTAGGCTGCGCTCCTTGGCCCCTGTCTGGCCACCGAAAATTTTCTCTTTCCCTAAGGTAGAACATAAAAATGTCTCATGATAAGCCTTCATTGCTCCGCAGGCTCTGGTGCCTGTGGCAACGTTTGCCCTTGTGGCTGCAAATCCTGGTGGGGATGACACTGGGTATTGTCACCGGCTTGTGTCTTGGCGAACGGGCCGAGTACCTTAAGCCCATCGGCACCCTGTTTGTGAACACCATTAAAATGCTGATTGTGCCGCTGGTGTTCTGCTCCCTGATTGTGGGGGTGACTTCCATGGAAGACACCAGCAAGATGGGCCGCATCGGTTTCAAGTCTTTCGCGTTTTATCTGGCCACCACCTCCATTGCCATTTCAGTGGGCTTGTTGGTGGGCAGCCTGATGGCTCCGGGTGAAGGTTTGCCGCTGGCAGCCAATCTGGAAGCCGCTGCGCCGAAAGCCGCTCCATCGGTGATGGAAACCCTTATCAACATTGTGCCCACCAATCCGGTTGCCGCGCTGGCCAATGGCCAGATTTTGCAGGTGATTGTGTTTGCGGTAGCGCTGGGGGTGGCTCTGGTACTGATTGGTGAGCACGGCAAACCGGCCATTCGGGTGTTTGAAAGCCTGGCGGAAGCCATGTACAAACTGACCGATATGGTGATGAGACTGGCACCATACGGGGTGTTCGGACTGATGGCCTGGGTATCCGGCAAATACGGCATGCAGATGTTGTGGCCGCTCATTAAGGTGATCATTGCCGTTTATCTGGGGTGTGCCTTGCATATTCTGGGCTTTTACAGTGTGGTGCTCAGCCTGTTTGCCAAGCTCAATCCCGTACAGTTTTTCAAAGGGATCAGCAACGCGCTGGCGGTGGCGTTTACCACGTCAAGCTCTGCCGGCACCTTGCCCGCCAGCATGAAATGCGCCAGCGAATACCTGGGGGTAAACAAAAAAATCTCCAGTTTTGTGTTGCCCCTTGGCACCACCATCAACATGGACGGTACGGCGCTGTATCAAGGGGTGACCGCCCTGTTTGTGGCGCAGGCTTTCGGGGTGGACTTAACCTGGGTGGATTACATTACCATCGTGCTTACCGCCACGCTGGCCTCCATCGGCACCGCCGGGGTGCCCGGCGCCGGGCTGGTGATGCTGACACTGGTGCTGACCTCGGTAGGGCTGCCGCTGGAAGGGGTGGCACTGATTGCCGGGATTGACCGTATTCTGGACATGGCGCGTACCGTGGTGAACGTGTCGGGGGATTTGGTGGCCACCACCATCATTGCCAAATCGGAAAACGAGCTGGATTTGGAGCACTACAATGCAGATTTGCAGCAAAGCGCGCTGATTGCCGAGCAAAATGCGGCAGCGGAGCAAAAGGCTGACGTGTAACCATCAGCCTTTGAGGCAGGTTTATTGGCGCTGCAGCAGTAACAAGGTGGCGCCTTGGGAGCCTTGCAAGCGCAGCTGGTTGCCCTGGCGTTCGGCGGTAACAACCTGTGGCAGCAGTTGCATGACTTGCTGCTCTTGGGCCATCAATACATCCACACAGGCCTTCATGGTGCTGCCTGCGGGCATGAGATGCAGTTGCTGCGCTTGCAGCTGATAACGGCCAAAAAAGTTGTTGCAGCTGTTATTGCCGCTGAGTTTGCCGTTTTCGGCAAAGGTGAGTTGGGCCGGGCTGAAATCCACCACCGGCTGTCCGTTAATCTGCTGTATGTGCCAGTCGCCCAGCAGTTGGGTGGCGGTAATGGGGGGCGTGGTAAGGGACTGGCAGGCACTGACCGAACAAAACGCCAGCATTAACAATAATTTTTTGGGCATGGAATGCTCCCGTGATGATAAACAGGCAGCAGTTTGGCAATTTTTATCCGTTAAATAAAGCGCTGCCGTGATTTTTCAGCGGCTATCCGCCAGCACCGGGCAACAAGGACTAGGCCTGCGGTTTTCGTCCATGGTGTTGGCCCGTAGTGCTGCATGGGTCAAGCATCCGTCTCTTGCGTTGAGCGCAGTCCGCCGCGCGCTTCATCCAGCATGGCAACCAGTTTGGAGGTGGAGTCCGGGGTGAAAAACCGGTAACTGAAGTCCAGCAACATGGGTAAGGGCGACTGGCTGAATAGCCGCTGCACCCGTTTGACGATATGCTCCAGATCCCGCTCCAAATCCACAAATACCAACAACACAAATTTGTGCGGATCATAATGGGCGGCAATATCAGCGGCTCTTAGCGTGGTGAGCAGCAGGTTGGCAAATTCCTGATGGCAGCGGTTCAGGGATTCTTCATCCACATCGGTTGTTGGCGTCAATTCAAAGAAAATCACCCCGCAGTGGGCACCAAAACGGCGCCCCAGATTGAGCTGGCGCGGTGCCATCATGATAAAGCCATAGTTGTTCAGCATGCCGGTTCTTGCATCCCGCATGGAGAGTGCCTCAATGCGGTGGTTTTGGCACATCAATGTCAAATCCTGTTGCAGCAGGATTTGAAACGGCTCCAGCATCAGCGGGCTGACATGCTGATGCTCGTTGGCGTGGGCATTGAGCACGCATAGGCAGCCAAATACCGAGCCGTCCGGCCAGTGTACCGGCCTGGAAAGAATGCACAGCACGCTGCGAAATTCATCGGGGTATTCATCGGCGGTGCCCAGTGTCAGGTCGAGATTCAGGCCCTCAGGGCTGCTGTAGGACATGCGCTGCAACAGCTTGGTTTCTGCAGCAAAGGTATTGCCGGGAGCAAACTGCATATCGTTATCGGCAGCACTCACAATGACTTCATAACCGCAATCGGTGATTTGCAGCACAAAGACTTTATCTGCCTGGTAGTAGTGTTTCATCAGTTCACACTGATGCATCCAGCGCACAAGGTTAAGGCCGTGATTGTCATTTTCCAGCAAGCTTATTCCAGGGTTAACCGAATCCGGCAACATAACCTTATCCTTTGCAGTGGGAGAACAACTGGCATTAAGTGTGGGTTTGTTATTAACATTTTGCAAATTTGAGTAGGCGATGTTTTGCACATTGTCAACATGTCGGTAACAATGGGGTGCGTGTCAGCCATCTTTCGCGTTAATCCCTGTTGTCACTATGTGAAAACGCGCTGTTGGCCGAGGGCTGTGACAGGATTAGCCATGCCTGTGCCAACAGGTTTAACGCAAGGGAGTCAAGAGGATGAACCGTCAACCATTACCGTCGCCAGCATCATTGCTGGCATCAAGCAAAACCCTGCGCCTATCGGCCTTTGACATGGCCCGCTGGCTGGTGTCATTGCTGGCGCTGCAGCAGCAGAAATACCAAGTGGTGGAGGCGCAAGTGGAAGGCAAGGCCGGGAGGCGCTTTTTGGTGCAGGCGCTGGATGTGACATTTGATTGCGGCCGTACCAACAACTACCACAGCCAGTTAGCCTTGCTGGCGCAGGATGCGCCGGTGACTGACAGCCAACCCGTGGCGGTGATCCCGTTACCGCCACAACAGTTGGCCTTTATGTGCATGGAAAGCGCCCATTTTGATCATTGCTATTAGATTGGCGTTGCTCTTCCGCTAGCTTTTGAGAATTTGCAAGGGCAATCCCAACATGGCATCACCGCTGCCGGCCAGATGCCAGATGACGCCGACCAGTGCGGCAACCGTCAACAGGTACCAACCCGCCGACACCATTTGACCGTAACGATCCAGCGGGATCAGGTGACTGTTAAGGCGCTGTTTCCACTCCATGAAAATTTCCAGCCCGCCAATGGCCAATAAGAAGCCCAATAATGTCAGTCCCAATTGGTAGCTGAGAACCACCCCCAAAACCAGCCCGGCGCCACAGATGGCCAACCCCATGAAGCGGTTTTGGGAAAAACTGATGCTTTTGAGAGCATGGCCGCCATCAAGGGGCAGTACCGGCAGCAGATTGAACAAATTCAGCAGGGCGTTGAAGCCGGATAGCGCCGCAAAAAACGGATTGTCCGTCAGGTGATAGATCAGCAGCGCCAGCAGTGATAGCAGCAATCCGAAAAACGGCCCCATCAGGGAGATCACCACATCCTGCCAGCGGGTATTGATTTTATCATCCGACAAGGCCAGCCCGCCCATAAACGGGATCAGGTAAATGCCCTTGGTTTTCATGCCGAAATATTGCATGGCACGAATGTGGCCATACTCGTGAAACATCAGGCATACCAGCAATGCTAGGGCAAACTGGAAGGAAAACAGCCAGGAATATGCGGCAATGCTGGCGCCGGCAAGAACCACCTTGATGACCTTGGCGCTTTTGAACAACTTGAACAGCAGTGACACCAAGCCCAGCGGCCCGGGTTTGGATGCCTGGGCATGAGGCGGCGGCGCCTGCCGGGCCATGTCGTTTTCGGTGCGCTGCCCCTGAGCCAGCAGTTGCTCATCGGCCAGCAAGCAGTAATCCAGTAAAAAGGGTTGCCAGCGCACATCCACTTCAAGGCGTATTTCAATGGGGGAATGCTGATTGGCGGATTGCAGCTGGAACTGATGGACTTTCAATCCTTCACCATCACTGCTGGCAGCCTTTTGTGACACCAGTTGTCCGTCCCAGAAAAGCTGTTGCCAGCCTGCCAGGGAACCCTCGAGTTTCAGAGGCTTGCCCAGACATTCAATATTCAGTAATTCCACATGACGTTCCATTGGTTCTTGTTGACGGGGATTATGCCTATTGCGCGGGAATAACAGAAGGGTCAGGCAAGTGATTTCATCAATGCCATGGCGTCGTGGATGCTGTGCAGTTGCAATTTGCTCAGGCAGCAGTTGCCCTCTAGCAAGGCATGGCGTTGCACAAGGGGTTGCAATTCATCCAATTGATAACGGCCAGCCGGAATTAATTGCAACGGCTTAAGCGTGATGCGCCACTGCGAGGCCGCGCTGTCCAGCAGCCGGTCACCGGGGTTGAGCAGATGACCGGATTCCTGCTGCAATTGCCGCCACGCTTCCTGGCTGGCCAGATACAATAGCTCATCTGCGCCCTGTTGTTGCAACAGGGCGGGCCAGCAGGGAAGCGGCAACGGCTTAAGCGTGATTGCTGTAGTCAAAACTCACTTCAGCTCCCTGGTTTGCCACAATGCACGGGCCGTGTTCCCGTTGGGTTTTGTGTTGTGCAGCGCCAATGTGAATTTCCACATTGGCATACATGCGGCGTTTGATTTCCATGTGATTGTGCTGGTAATAGTTGTCGGTGTTATGGCGCATCAGGTCGGTGTCTATCTCTTCTTGCGCCAGTTCTGCCTCGATGGTGTGCTTTTGCTCCAGCATGAACTTCACCTGCTCCACCATGGCGTTGTCGTGCTGCCACTCTGCCTTGGGTGGCAGTCTGCGCAGGCGGGCTTCCATATCCAGCTTGGCCACCACCAGTTGCCGCATGCTGGCTTCCAGCTCCTTGAGCTTGAGCTTGAGCTCATCAAGCTTCATGGCGCAGTACAACTCGGTTTTGGTATCGGCGGTGGCGCCGATGGTCACGGCCTGTATTCCCTGCTCGGCTTTCACCCAGCCGCCCACCAGATCACCGCGGCGGCCGCTGCTGTCGCTGACAATCAATTTGGCATCGGTCACGCTGTGGCTGTGCAGCAACTGTTTGGTGATCAGGATATTGCCTACGCTTTGCAGGTGGGAATACTGTACGAACTGGGCTGAAATCTGCCCTTTGGCACAAAGGCGGGTTGACAGCTCATTGCCCCCCAGCTGGCGGCCCAGCACGCCTTTACTGACGGTAATGTCGCCGTCGGCTTCAAGCTGGGCGGATTCCACAAAACCCAACACCGTGATGTCGCCGGAGCTGCGTACCTGCATGCCTTCACATACATCGCCGCTAATCAGTACGCTGCCCTTGAAGTCCACATTGCCGTAGCCCACATCCACATCCTTGATGTGCAGCACGTCATCCACCTGCATGCCATTACGGATCTCGACCGGTTGCCCCGGTGTGGTTGCCAAGAGTTGCAAGGGATTGTCTGCGGCAACTGCAGTACCTTCCCCGGCTTTCATCTCCACATCCTTGCCGGCTTTGGCGGGAATGATGTCGCCGTTGACATTGTAGCCCTTGCAGCCGCTGGTGGCGGGGATTTTCTCCATCAACAACTCCTGCGGGCGCACCATGACCACTGAGCCCAGATTGCGCATGTCCACGGTGCCGTCGGCACGTTCCTGGGGCTGCAACAGGCGCTCACGGGCAAGGGGAACCTTGCGCACCAATTTGGCGTGGGTGCCGTTAACCGCGGGTTTGCCCACCGCAATCAAGCCGCTGATGTCTTCACCGGGATTGAGTTTCCCCGCACTCTGGAGCAGGGCCTCTATTTTTTGTTTGGAAAGCCCCATGCAGATGTTTTTTTGCTTGAGTTGCTGCAGTACATCTTGCAGGGCTACCGCTTTGCCGCCCCAAGGGGCTTTCAGGGTCATGCTGGCTTGCATTTTGTCTTTGCTGGCTTCAACACTCACCTGTCCGTCACGGCGCTCGGCCACGCGAAACACCAGCTCATGCTCGCCTTCGCTTTTGCCCAAAAGGTCGTTAACGTCTTTTACTGCGGTGTGAATGGCCTTTTCCAGCGGCATCATCATGCTGAATTCAGGCAATTTGAGAAGTTGTTTTAGGGTTTCCTCTGTGATGGGGCCGTGGTGTTGGGGGATGATTCTTAGTTCAGCGAACTCGCTGTCGCTGCTTAAATGGAGCAGTTCTGGCGCTGGCATAGTGTTACCCAGGATAAAGTTATTTTATTTTTATGTGATTCCAGTCAAGTATACCAATACTTGACTTGCGCACGAATCCTTAGCCGTAACAAACAATGCATAATGATTAAAAATTGTTAACAAGGTCGCAAGCTGCCGTTTCAGCCTCGATTGCGGTACACCTTGTATTTGCCGTTTTCGGCAATGACGTTCAGCTCGCCGAAATGCTGCACTATGGTGTCGGCATAGGGCAAATGGCGGTTGGCGACAATTTGCCAGCAGCCGTCGCCCTGCAGCGCCCGGCGGCTGTCAGCCACAAACCGGGTGGCAATGGCGGTGGTGCTGGCAAGACCATCATGAAAGGGCGGATTGGAGATGATGGCATCAAATTGGCCAGTCACCTGTGCCAGCCCGTCGGATGGGTAAACCTTGGCATCAAAGCCGTTGGCCGCCAGTGTGTATTGGCAGGACAGCAGCGCCATGGCATTGATATCCACGCATTCCAGTTGCAGTTGGGGATGTTGCTGCAACAACGCGGCGGCAATGACCCCGGCACCACAGCCAAAATCCAGTACGCGCCCGTGCAATTGGGGAAGATGTTGCAGCAGCAGTGCCGTGCCTTGGTCTAGCTGCTTTTCGCTGAATACCCCCGCCATGCTGCAGATGGTTAATGTGCCCAACGCGGTGGCCAGCGGATAACGGCTGATAAATGCATCCAGCTGGATGCGGGCGGCGGACGGATTGCGGGTGGCAGTATAAAGCAGGCAGTGGCGGGCGTTGTCCCGTTTGCAGGTGCCATCAAACCAGTCGCTTGCCTGTTTGTCAAAACTGCGGATACCGCCTTTGTTTTCGCCAATCACCAGCAGTTGCCCATTGGGGCGCAGGTAGCAGGCCGCCAGCATCAACAGGTATCCCATCAGCGCCTTGGCCTTGGGGTAGTAGATGACGACCGTGTCAAATTGTGCCGGGTGAGGCAACTGGTGGCCAAAGTGGGCCTCAATGCTGCTGCATTGGCTGCCTTGTAATGCCAGGTAGTGGTTAAAGTCCAGTGCCAGGGTGGTTACGCCATCACAGTGGGGCCGCAGCTGCACGGCGCATAAATCGTTTTCATGATTGAGCAACAACACCTTGCCGTTGATGGCATTGCTGTTGCGCAGCAGTAGCTGGGATGGATTGGTCAGCACCGGGAGAGATTCCAAGACAGTAAAAGGACGGTCATTATAGCCAAAGCGCTTGCCGGATGGGAGCGCGGCGTTTTATGTGTCTGGGGATTTGCGACATGCACGTTGGCAGCATAGGCAAAGAGCAGCCATCAGGCTGCTCTTTTAGTCATCTTATGCCGGTAACGCGCCGTTATTTTTTGGCGGTTTTGGGCAACAGGCTGATAAGTTTGTTGGCAATGTCGGTGTTGTCCTGATTGCCGATAAACAGTTCCGCCCCGGGGCCGCTGGCAAATACCTGCACGTCCATGCCGGTATGGCCGGCAGTGGTCCAGCCGGTGTTGGAACGCAGGTCGATTTCATGCTTGATGGCTTGGGCCAGCACTTTTTTTCCCTGCATTCTGGCTTGTTCAAAATGGCTTGTCTGCTCGTCACTGAGGGCAAAGCCCAGGGCATCGCCCAAGGGTTGCTGCCAGTTGTCGCTGGCAAGGGCGTTTTTCGCCAGGGTGTCGGGGCTGGCCTTAACGGCTTTGATGACCGCAGGCTCCCAGGCGTACTTGCCGTCGCGCCCGATAGACAAGCCGCCGGTATTGTGATCAGCGGTAACCACCATCAGGGTGTCCGGATGATTACGCACGAATTGCTCTACCGCTTCCAGCGCATGGGCAAATTCGTCCATCTCGCCCATGGCGGCGGTAATGTCATTGGCATGCCCGGCCCAGTCTATCTGGCTGCCTTCCACCATCAGCACGAATCCCTGGGTGTTTTGTGACAGCAATTTCAGCGCCTTGCGGGTCATGGTGCTGAGCCGGTGCGCTTCCGGTTCATCCACCGCCCAGGGCAGCTGCACATCGGCAAACAGCCCCAGCACTTTGGGCTGGGTCACATCCTTTAACAGGCTGAAATCATCCAGTACCTGATACCCCTTGTCAGAAAAGGCCGCTCGCATGGATGCGGTGAAGTATTTTTGTCCACCGCCAAGAATGACGTCTGCATTGCTGTTGATGTAAGTGGCCGCAATCTGATCGTAGTTCTTGCGGCTTTCATTGTGGGCCAGAAACGCGGCGGGGGTGGCGTGGTTCACCTGACAGGTAACCGCAACACCGGTGCTAAGGCCGCGTTTTTGCGCCTTTTGCATGATGCTTTCCAGCGGTTTTTTCTGCAGATCCACCGAAATGGCACCGTTATAGCTCTTGTTGCCGGTTGCCAGCGCAGTGGCGGCGGCAGCAGAGTCGGTCACATAACCGCTGACCCGGGCCGGATAGGTGCTGGCCATGCCTACCAGCAAGCGGTCGAACACGGTTTGCTCGACCTCTTCGGTATCCGGATTGTCCTTGAAATAGCGATAAGCCGTGGTGTAGGCCGGGCCCATGCCGTCACCAATCATGATGACCAGGTTTTTCGGCCGGGAAGGGGCTTGCGATGGCGGTGCCAGCATCTCTTCGGCGATGGCCGCAAAGGGTAATAACAGTGCTAACGCCAATGCGGGCAATTGCTTGAACTTCATTGTAAATCCTTGTTATTTATCACTGATGCGACGTTCGATGGCATCCATTAACATGCCGGTGATATCCACATCAAATGCCGTTTCTATTTCACGTACACAGGTAGGGCTGGTGACGTTGATTTCGGTCAGTTTATTGCCGATGACATCCAGTCCCACAAAAATCAGTCCGCGTTTTTTAAGCTCAGGCCCCAGGGCGCGGGCAATCTGCCAGTCGCTGTCGGATAACGGCTGAGCCAGCCCCGAGCCACCGGCGGCCAGGTTGCCGCGGGTTTCCCCTTTGCGCGGAATGCGCGCCAGACAGTAAGGCACCGGCTCGCCATCAATCACCAGAATCCGTTTGTCACCTTGGGTGATTTCCGGAATGTAGGCCTGGGCCATGGCAAAGGTCTGGCCGTTATGGGTCAGGGTCTCAATGATGACGCCAAGGTTGGGATCATCTTTTTTTACTCGGAATATGGAGGTGCCGCCCATGCCATCCAGGGGTTTGAGGATGATGTCGCCATGCTGGCGGTGAAACTCGCGAATGCGCCCGGCATCCCGGGCTACCAGCGTGGTGGGGGTGAACTCGCTGAACCAGGCGGTAAACAGTTTTTCGTTGGCATCCCGCAGGCTCTGGGGCTTGTTGACAATCAACACGCCCGCTTCTTCCGCCCGCTCCAGCATATAGGTGGCGTATATGTACTCGGTATCAAACGGCGGGTCCTTGCGCATGAGGATGACATCCAGCTCACTCAGGGGCAGCTCCTGGGGCTCGCCCAGGGTAAACCAGTCGTTGGCATCCTGGCGCACTTCAATGGTGCGCATGCTGGCCACCGGCGTGCCGCAAATCAGTGCTAAATCTTGCATCTGCATGTAATACAGCTGATAACCACGTTTCTGTGCTGCCAGCAGCATGGCGAAACTGGTGTCCTTTTTGATGTTGATGTCCTCAATGGGGTCCATCACAATACCGAGTTTGATCATTTTGCTTTCCTTTTCGCCGGAATTATCCCAAATCACCAAAACGCAATTGCAGGGCGGTAATGGCGGTCATTGCTGCGGTTTCGGTGCGCAGAACCCGTGGCCCCAGTAATACGTCGGTGAAATGCTGCTGTTCCGTCATGGTTATTTCCTGGGCAGACAACCCGCCCTCGGGGCCAATCAGCAGCCGGATTTTATTATTGGACAATTGCAGCCCGTTAATACCATGGCTGGCGCGGGGATGCAGATTCAGTTTCAGGGCATCATCATGCTCTGTACACCAGTCAGCCAGCGTCATGGCCGGGCGCACCTGGGGAATGATGCTTCTGCCACATTGCTCACAGGCGCTAATGACAATTTTTTGCCATTGCTGGATTTTCTTCTCCAGCCGTTCGCCGCTCAGTTTGACGCCACAACGCTCTGAAAACAATGGGGTGATGGTGTTGACGCCCAGTTCCACGGATTTTTGCAGGGTGAAATCCATGCGATCGCCCCGGGAGATCACCTGTCCAAGGTGGATGTCCAGCGGTGATTCTGCCGGATTGGCCTGGCAGCTCAGCACTTCGACGATGACCGATTTTTTGTCGGTCTGCTGAATGCGGGCCGGATAAT
The DNA here is from genome assembly GCF_046765975.1 of Shewanella mytili. Lineage (NCBI taxonomy): Bacteria > Pseudomonadati > Pseudomonadota > Gammaproteobacteria > Alteromonadales > Shewanellaceae > Shewanella > Shewanella mytili. Next base: position 167,079 of record NZ_JBKOUD010000002.1, read on the forward strand.
CCATGCCATCGCCATTGAACAGGCTGACGGCTTCGCCGCAGGCCATGCGCAGTACCCGGCCGATGTGGGCGGCGGCATCTTCTGTTAACGCCAGTGGCTGCGCCGGTGTAATTGGGCCATTGTGGTAAATTCTCGGGACTCTCATGCTGTGTTCCTGGGTAAGTTACTGCGCTATTTTGCCGGAAATATCCTGGCGTAAACAGACCGATTGTACATAGATGTTGTGATTGCCCTGTACACCGGCAATGGCGTTATCACGGCGACACTCCTTCTCATCCACCGGATACTGCCGGTTCCAGGCGGCAAACAGCCGTTGCTGGGCCGGGGCCAGTTGCAGGTGATAGGTATCGTGCATGTACAGATAGGCGCGGGCGATGGCGCCTCTGGCACGTTCCGGCGGTTGCACCTTGCGGGCCTTGAAATCCACCACCATGTCGCAGGCACCATACTGGCCGCTTGGGGCATTCCACTGGCTGAAACGGTAATTGGAGCGATCGCCGTTGACCTCGCCGATAGCTGGCACCAGATTGTGCAGATCCGAGGCCATCAGGTTAAATTGCCTGCTGCTTTGCTGGCACTGCTTGCGGCCGCCCTGTTGCCAGCACTGCAGCTGATGTCCGAACTCCCAGGCCGGTACAATATGTTCCCATTCGATACGGCTGGCCCGCGCAGGCTGTTTGCGGGGCTTGAAGCCGCAGGCATGCCAGTCCGGTTGCCATTTTTTGTGGCTGCTATCTATGGCACAGCCACAGTAAAACGTTGTGTTGTTGGTGGCTAACGAGGCGTAAAGCTTGATGGCCTGCCGTTTTGCCTGACGGAAATTATCGGCTCGCTCGGCCAGTGCCTGTTGGCAAAACAGCAATACTCCCGCGGCCGCCAGCAGTTGCCCGAGGCGTGAAAAATGCAATCTTATCCCTTAAAAAAACGACTGCCAGGCTCTGCTTGGGAGCCTTGGCTTGTAATAGTGCGCCGATAGTAAAAGATGCGTTTGTCATTGGCAACTTGTGGTTATTCTCCGGGGGATTGCAACCACTGGCCGCAGCGGCGACAGCGGTAACGGGCTTGGCCCCGTAGCACCTTGTTGTGGCGGCGAATACTGAGCTCCACTTCACCGCAGGCGCAATGGTAAGGGACGCCCTTGGGGGTGACTGACGAAACATCAAATCGGTGGGTGGTATGCCCCGGCAAATGATAGATCTGTTGCATCAGTCCTTGCCACTGCAGTCCGTGGGGGCGCACTTTGCCATAAAGCTGATGACACAGCAGGTGGCAGATTTCGTGGGGCACCACTTCTTGCATGAAGGCGTCAGGGTTCTCCTCAAGGAGCACCGGCTGAAAGCGCAAGGCATTAAGGTGCAGGTGTGCCGTGCCTGCGGCTTTCCCCCTGAGTTTGAAGGTTACCGTCGGCCGGGGAAAGCGGCGTTGCAGTTGTTGCTCGGCCCGTTGGTAGCACTGCTCCACGGTGTCGAGCAATTGTTGCTGTAGCGGAGTCAGTGGGCTTGCCGGGCGTTGGCGAGAAGGCGCCGGGGTCAATGGTGTTGAGTGCAATGAAAACCGCATATGGTTGCTGCTATTGGTTGGAAATGATGGATTGGGTGCTATGACGGGTTGCGGGCAAACTGACAGCAGGGCAAAAGCCGCTGCCGCACAGTTGCATTCAGCCCTCTTGCGCCATTATAAACCGCTGGCAGCGGCGGCCAGCATGGCTTTAAGCTGGGTGAGAATTTGCTGCTCTGTGGTTTCATCGTACCCGCTTACCCGGGGCGTATGAATGTGCCCGGTGGCAATGGGGCTACCCAGTTGCTGTTGCAGCAAAATGGCACGGTAGGCAATCTCATTGGAAAGATAGCCTCCGCCTGAGCCCTCCACTGACGTGCTGCTTGCCAACTCGGCCAGGCGCTGCGGGGCGATGCTGCCGCGCTGCTGCGTGGTCACCTTGCGGTTGTCATGAATTTTCCATTTCCCATCCACTTGGGCAATGGCATGAACCGGCAGTGAAAATTCCACAAATTCTGGGCCGTTAAGGGGCTTGCCATCAAGCTTGGGTGCTTGTGGATGGTGTTTGTCCGCACCGGTAATGACGTTGCGGTTATCGGGGGCGTTGGCCGAGCGGTTACGCCCCGGGAAGCGTTCTAGATCAAAATCACTGCGTCCCATGCTGACGGTAACCACCATATCCACCTGATGATCTCGGTATACCGGCGTGAGCAGCGCCTCGATGATGCCGGCATCAAAATCGGCAAAACGCACCGGGATCATCACGGTTTCAATCTGCACCTGTTTGCCGTTGGCGGTAAAACGATAACCATCCAGTGCCAGCGCTGCCAAACCGGAAGGGTTGCTCTGTTCGATATGGCGGTCCAAAAAGAAGGGGTCAAACCCGGTGAGCAGGATTTTAATCTGGGCATCATCCCCGTAATGGATATCGCTGAAACCCCGGGAGGTTTTTTCCACGGCTTTTTGCAGGATGTCCTGTTGCCAGCGAGCGATGGCAAACGCCGGGCGCTGTTGCTGCAACACGGTTTGCATCTGCAAACGGCTCCAGTAAAGGGAGCGATCATCATAGTGGCCGGAGCTGACATCCCGCACCGCCTGTTGCCATAAACGCAGTCCTTCATGGGCGACCATCTGGGTGACGTTCAGTTCATCCCGTTGCCGTGCATATTTGTTGGCCAGGTCGGTCACGATGGCATTGTAACGATTGACCACTTGGGGCATGGCTTGCTGCGCGGTGGGCAGGCGCTGCTCTTCAACACCGGCAAACACCGGTAACGACAACAATAACGCGGTCAGCAGGCCGGTGCTGGAACAGAGCTTTAACATGGCAATTCCTTTGAAGAGTATTGTATGGATAATAAGCATTCCATCGGGAGAAAGCGACCGGACTTTAACCACAATGAGCCACTTGCCTGTGGCCAGTGCGCGGCGTGGCACACGATGGCCAACGGTTTTTGCCGGTGACCGTCCCCCGTTAACATACCGCATCAGCTTATTATGAATGCCAATGCACATCAAAACATTCGTGTGGGCAATCATGCTGGTGGGTCATCCAATGCATTGGCGTGTCAAGGCCCACCGTGAGTGCGCGGGCAATGCCCGTCAGTGCGGCAATAAAGGGTAGCCTTGGTAGGCTATACCATTAACGCTTGCAGTGATTCCTGGCTGTTAAAGCGCTTGGTGAAAAAGTCCAGGAACACGCTGATGTTGGTGGCCAGTTGCCGGCGGCTGGAATACACGCCGTACACTTTAAAGGGCTCGATGGGCCATTCTTGCAGTAACGGCACCAGTGCGCCGCGGGCCAGTTCATTTTTACATACCGCGTGGGACACCATGGCAATGCCAAAATCATCCAGCGCCAGTTGCTTGACCATGGCGGCGCTGTTGACCCTGGCTTTTCGGCGGAAGCTGGCCATGGTTTTTCGGTTGCCCTTGCCAAGGGGCCAGATGGGGGCCGAGCGTAGGGTGCCCATCAGGATACCGTCGTGTTGCGCCAATTCCTTAGGGGTTGCCGGTGTGCCGTGGGCTTTGAGATAACCGGGACTGGCCACCAGTATGGGCTGGCGCTCAAACAGCAATCTGGCCACCAGATCTGACGACTGCAATGGGCCGTATTTGATGGCGATGTCATAGCCTTCACCCACCAGGCCCACTTCGGCATCGGTAAACTGCACGTCCAGCTCCACTGCCGGGTATAAATGCATGAAGCCACTGCACAAGTTGGCAATGACTTCCTGGCTGAACGATACGGGAACGGCAATCCGTAACAGACCGGAGACATCATTATGGGTGTTTTCAATGGTTGCCTGCGCAGCTTCCACTTCATTACAGATTGTCTGGCAATGCTGGTAGAATAGCGCACCAACCTGCGTCAGACTGATTGAACGGGTATTTCGTTGCAGCAAACGCACGCCAAGTTGCTGTTCCAGCTGGGCGATTTTACGGCTGATGGTGGATTTTGGCAGGCCGGTATCACGGGCCGCCTGAGAGAAGCCCTCTGCTCTGACCACTGCGGCAAATAGCAGCATCCCATTCAAATCTGGCATATTTTTCTGACTGTCTCAAAAATGGAACAAAGCGTCCAAGGCAGTTTAATGGTAATTCAGTTGATAACAAAGTTATATTTGTCGGCTGTACATATAATTTAGAGGCTTAGCAGAGGATCTTTTTGATGACCACCAATAAGCAGCCCGAAAACTCGACTCAAGCCCAGGCTCCAGATCCGTTGTTCCTGCATGCAGAACATCTGGCCAAGGACTTCTCTCTATTTCCCGAGCATAGCAAGCACAGTCTGTCCAATGAAATCAACGGACTGTTGGATGATGACGACATCCAGAGCAACCTGAAATCTTTGGCCCAGCTGGATGTGGACGGCTATGTGGCCAAAGTCATTCAGCCGACTCAGGACAAAAACCGTCCGGGAGCCAAACGCATTATTGCCGATTTGAAAGGCCGCATGATTGTGGAAAAACACAATGGGCCTTTTTATAGCGCCGAAATTGAACTGAATTTTGGCGGGCGCAGCCGCCGGGTAGGCTTTATTGCCCAAGAGCGCACCACGTCCAACGGTGCCTGGCTGCCTGAGCACCACCTGATGTGTTGCGAGGCCATTCGCCATTTTGCCGAGCTGTCCATGCCCATTGTGTATTTCATCGACACCCCAGGGGCCGATGCGGGCGAGGTGGCCAACAGCCACAACCAGGCGCACTCCATCTCCCGGGCGATTGCCGAAAGTGCCAACGTGGACGTGCCCACCGTGGGGATTGTGATTGGGGCCGGTTATTCCGGTGGTGCGATTCCTCTGGCGGCGGCCAACATTTTGCTGTCCGTCCGTGACGGTATTTTTAACACCATTCAGCCCCAGGGGCTGCAGAGCATTGCCCGCAAATACAATCTGTCCTGGCAGGAATGTGCCAAGTCGGTGGGGGTGTCGCCAGAAGAGCTGTACAGCGCCAGATGCATTGACGGCATTATTGACTTTACCCCGTATGACCGGGATGAGCGCCAGCACAACCTGCGCCGTGCCATTATCAGCGGCATAGAAGCGGTAGAGCGTGCAGCCGTGGCCTTTGTGAAAGAGTCGGATGATTTGCGCGAGCATTACAAGCGCAGCCTTAACCGGTTCCTTTACCCTTCCCAAAACCTGCAAGCGCTGGAAGATGCGGTGCATATGTCGCTGGCAAGCAGCCCGACCATGCACCTTAACCTGTTTGGCAGTGCCTACCGTTACCTGCGTTACCTGACCGCCCGCAGCCGCATTCATTCCATCTCCATGGAACAGTACGGTCGTCTGTCCAAGGTCAGCGTACCTGAAGGGGATTTGCGCGCCCGTATCCAGAAAGAACAGGAAAAAGTGTTCCAGACCTGGCTGTCCAACCCCGACAAACTGGTATACGACGAAGAGCTGGCAAAACTGTGGAACAACTTCATGGCCAAGCGCGATGATGTGGCCACAGAACGTAACATGCTGACCCGACTGATTTTGGGTGAGCCAAAAGAGAATTACAAAAAAGCCCGCAAGGCTTTGTTGTTTAACATCGGCTGGAGTTTGTTCCACCGTTGGAAGAGCAACGCGGCCAATAACTTCCAGGGCTTGATCCACTATCTGGAAACCCTGCCGGCAGAAGTGACCCAGACTCCTTGGCCGGAGCTGGATCAACTGACGTTGCTGGATGTGGTGGTGAATGAAGAGCTGCGCGAAGACTTTATCTGGCAGTGTTACAACATTCTGATCTTCAACGAGCTTTACGACAACGTTGTCGGTAATCTGGCCTCGATTGCCAAAGAAGCCATGATGAACAAGAGCCTGTCTCGTAGCTCAGTGGACGGCTTGCTGCACAAGTCCATTGACCGGGCCATCTCCTCGCAGGATACCGCCAACGACAAGAGCAAGTTCTACAAATGGCTGAAGTACTTCATGTCTCAGTCCAACCGTGCAGAACTGCTGACCAAAACCGAACAGTGGAAGAGTGTGGGATTCCCGCAGTTGAACAACAGTCTGTTCGTTATCCTGACCTACTTTTTTGAACGCCTGTTGCCTGAGTATTTCGACAGCGAAGACGACAATACCCAGTACACCGGCGCCATTAACCCGGTACGGATTGGCCGCCGCAAAGACTTCTGGAACCGTCTGACCATGGGCTACCAGGATTTGTTGATCCAGCGAGTCCTGCGGGAAGAGAAAAAAGCCGGCAAGATGACCTGGGACAATATTGTGAACAAGTTCTTCAGCAACTTTGATGAGCTTGATGCGGACAAGATGACCGCCAATTCACTGAATTTTCCAGGGTTCCGCCTGTCCATTGAAGATGCGCTGGACAAGGGCATCCGTCCTTGCGGGCTGATCACCGGCATGGCCAACTTTAACCATAACGGTAAAAAAATCCGGGTCGGGGTGGCGGTGTCCAATATCACCTTCCAGGCCGGGGCTTTTGACATGGCCAGCGCCGAGAAATTCTCATCACTGCTGATCAAGTGTGCCAAGCGCCGCATGCCGGTCATCTGCTTTATCAGCTCCGGTGGCATGCAAACCAAAGAAGGGGCGGCGGCACTGTTCTCCATGGCGGTAGTGAATGACCGTCTGACCCGCTTTATCCGCGACAACGAATTGCCGGTGCTGATGTTCGGTTTCGGCGACTGTACCGGTGGCGCACAGGCATCGTTTGTGACCCATCCGCTGGTGCAAACCTATTACATGTCTGGCACCAACATGCCGTTTGCCGGACAGATGGTGGTGCCGGCTTACCTGCCGTCTACCTCTACCTTGTCCAACTATTTGTCCAAGGTGCCCAATGCCATGAACGGTTTGGTGATGAATCCGTTCAGCGAAACCCTGGATGAACAGTTGCAAGGCATTGACCCCTTGATGCCGATGCCTACCGAAAGCATTGAAGATGTGATTTCCGGCGCGTTGTCATCACTGGTGGCCACTACCCATGAAACCACCGCCGATGAAATCGTGCAGGATGATCCTCGGGCGTTGATGAAGCCCATCAACAAGGTATTGATCCATGCCCGTGGCTGCACGGCCGTGAAACTCATCCGCAAGGCCCATGACAACCACATCAACGTGGTGCTGGTGGCATCGGATCCTGACATGACCGCCGTACCGGCGGAAATGCTTAACGACAACGACAAGCTGGTGTGCCTCGGTGGCAATACCTCCGATGAGTCTTACCTGAACGCTTACTCCGTATTGCGGGTGGCCGACTACGAAAAAGTGGACGCACTGCACCCCGGCATCGGTTTCCTGTCAGAAAGCCCGCAGTTTGCGGCGCTGTGCGTGAACAACGGCGTGAACTTTGTTGGCCCGAGCGTTAACTCCATGACCACCATGGGTAACAAGTCCAATGCCATCAAGACCTCACAGTCTCAGCAAGTGCCGGTAGTGCCTGGTTCCCACGGCATTCTGACCAATGCGGAACAAGCGGTGAACGTGGCCAATGAAATCGGTTATCCCGTATTGCTCAAAGCCGTACAAGGTGGTGGCGGCAAGGGCATTCAGGTGGTGCGCCGTCCGGAAGACATGATTGGCCTGTTCCAGAAAACCTCTACCGAAGCCGCTGCGGCCTTTGGTAACGGCGACCTGTACTTGGAAAAATACGTCACTTCATTGCGCCATATTGAGGTGCAGTTGCTGCGTGACCGCTTTGGCAACACCAAGGTGCTGGGCATTCGCGACTGCTCCGTACAGCGCAATAACCAGAAGGTGATTGAAGAATCCGGCTCCACCATGTTGCCGGACGAGCTGAAGCAGAAAGTGATGAAATACACCGAAGCCCTCGGCAATGCCACCGATTACACCGGTGCGGGTACGGTAGAGTACATCTACAACCTGGATGCCAACGAAGTGTACTTCATGGAGATGAACACCCGTTTGCAGGTGGAACATCCGGTCACCGAAGTGACTTCCGGCATCGATATCGTCAGTACCCAGTTTGATATTGCGGCGGGCCGCTCTATCGAACAGATGCAGCCAAAAGAGCTGGGTTATGCCATTGAGGTGCGGGTGACCGCGGAAAAAGCCGCACTGGACAACAACGGTGTACTGCAGCTGGTGCCAAATCCGGGGCTTATCACCGAATGCGTCATGCCGGCCCACGATAACGTGGAAGTCATCTCCATTGCTGCTGAAAACAAGGAGGTATCTCCTTACTACGACAGCCTGATAGCGCAGATTATCGTCCATGGCGAAGACCGGGAAGACACCATCAACAAGATGCTGGATTACCTGGACAGCGTGGTGATTAAGGGGATTGCAACCAACATTCCGCTGCTGAAACGCATTTTGAACGATCGCACGTTCCGTGATGGCGTTTACGATACCAACTACCTGCCGCGCCTGATGGCCGAGCTGGATATCCCGGCGCTGATTGCCGAGATGGAAGCGGCCGCCGAAACCCAGGGCGTGGATACCGAATCCTTGCGGGTGGGTGAGTCCAACGAACTCAAGGTGTTGGCGCAGGGGGCGGGTATCTTCTACACCTCACCGGCACCGGGCGAAGCGGACTTTGTTAAAGAGGGCGATATTGTCACTGTGGATCAAACCTTGGCACTGACAGAAGCCATGAAGATGTTCTCGCAGATGACACTGGCCGGCTTTAACCGCAAAGGCGCCGAGCTGTATCCGGAAGATAAGAAATATCGCATCGAGCGGATCCTCAACGGTAACGGCCAGCAGATTTCCCAGGGCGATTTGCTGTTTGTGGTGTCACCGCTGGAAGACTGATAGGTTATTGACCGATTAAAGGAGCGTGCCCGCCAGCGATTGGTGTGCACGCTCCTTTATTTTTGGGCTGGCTTATCGGTTATTTTATCAACGACAGCAATTGCCGGAAGCGTTCGCCGCTGGCTTGGTGCTGCAATTCAAACAGCAAGGCTTCTGAGTGGGTTAACCAGGCTCCGCGTTGCTGCATCATTTGCAGGCCCAAACTGCGGGCCTCTGCCTGGCGAGAGTCCACTGCATCTGCCACCACGTGCACATCCAGCCCCTGATCCAGCAGATCGCGACAGGTCTGGTACACACAGATATGGGTTTCTATGCCCGCCAGCAGCACTTGGGTGCGGCCACTTTGTTGCAACTGCTCACGAAACTCATCGCATTGCCAGCCACTGAAATGCTGTTTGGCAATGGGATGGGTAATGGGCCGCAGCACGCTTGCCAGTTCTTCACTGGTGGGGCCCAATTTATCCGGCAGCTGTTCCAGCCATAAAACCGGTATGTCAAATAACGGCATGGCCTTGGCCAGAATTTGCAGGCGGTGATGTAACGGGGTGGTTTGTGACATGATGCGGGCCAGCTTTCCCTGCACGTCCACAATCACCAAAATAGCCTCTGTGCTTTGCAGCATAACTCCCTCCTTAGTGAACAATCACTGCTCAAATTACCTTGTCATCCGAGGCTTACCAATAAGGCGAAAGTCGATTTTGTTACCGCTTCAAAGTTGTGCATTAACCGGTGAATTGAACCATTTTGGTGCATTTGCTTGCCCCTTGGTGCCATGAAATTTTGCTAAGTCTTTATAAAACAAAAAATTAACATTTTGGCCTGATGCTTGAATTGTATAAGCCAACATCACATACAAAAAAAGCAATTTGGGAGGTCTGAATGAAATTAGTCAGCGCAATCATCAAGCCGTTTAAGCTTGATGATGTCCGTGAGGCGATTGCGGGCATTGGCATTGAAGGGATGACGGTTTCTGAGGTGAAAGGGTTTGGCCGTCAGAAAGGGCATACCGAACTTTACCGCGGTGCGGAATACCAGGTGGACTTTTTGCCGAAAGTCAAACTGGAGATTGCCACCAAAGAGGAGAATTTGGATCTGCTGCTGGAAGCCATTACCAATGCTGCCCGTACCGGCAAGATTGGCGACGGCAAAATTTTTGTTACCGCGCTGGAACAGGTGATCCGTATCCGTACCGGTGAAACCGACAGCGAAGCGCTTTAAGGGGGATGATGATGGAAGAGTTAACCAAATTGGGAACTTCAGTGTCAGAACTTCGCTTCGCGCTGGATACGTTTTACTTTTTAATGTCCGGGGCCTTGGTGATGTGGATGGCCGCCGGGTTTGCCATGCTCGAAGCCGGATTGGTGCGGGCGAAAAACACCACGGAAATCCTGACCAAAAACGTGGTGCTGTATGCCATCTCCTGTGTGACTTACCTGCTGGTGGGTTATTACATGATGTATGTGGATAATGCCGAAGGCGGCATCCTGCCAAGCTTTGGCGCCTTGATTGGCACCCAGGCTGCCGATGCAACCCACTCACTGGAATCCGACTTCTTTTTCCAGGTGGTGTTTGTGGCAACCGCCATGTCCATTGTGTCTGGCGCAGTAGCCGAACGCATGAAATTGTGGGCGTTTTTGCTCTTCAGCGTGGTAATGACCGCCTTTATCTATCCGATGGAAGGTTACTGGACCTGGGGCGGCGGTTTCCTGTCGGCTGCCGGTTTCTCTGACTTTGCCGGTTCCGGGATTGTGCATTTGGCTGGTGCGGCAGCCGCGCTGGCCGGGGTGCTGCTGCTGGGTGCCCGTAAAGGCAAATATGGCGCCAATGGTGCCGTAACGCCTATTCCTGGGTGTAACCTGCCATTGGCCACCTTGGGCACGTTCATTTTGTGGATGGGCTGGTTTGGCTTTAACGGCGGCTCTCAGTTGATGGTATCTGATGCTGAAAACGCCTCTGCGGTTGCCAAAGTGTTCGTGAATACCAACTCCGCGGCAGCATTTGGCGCAGTGGCAGCCCTGATTGTGTGTAAAATCGTTTGGGGCAAGGCGGATTTGACCATGGTACTTAACGGTGCATTGGCTGGCCTGGTGGCGATTACCGCTGATCCGTTGAATCCCTCTTTGGTCATGGCCGGCATTATCGGTCTGATTGCCGGTGCCCTGGTGGTGTTCTCCATTGTGGCCTTTGACCGCATCAAGATTGATGACCCGGTAGGTGCCACGTCCGTGCATGGGGTGTGTGGCCTGTTCGGGGTGATGATGGTGCCGCTGTCCAATCCGGACGCCACATTCGGCGCTCAGGCACTGGGTGCGGCTTGCATCTTCGGTTGGGTCTTTATTGCCTCTTTGGTGGTGTGGAGCATTTTGAAAGCCACCATGGGTATTCGCGTCAGCGAAGAGGAAGAGTACAACGGTGTGGACGCTGCGGATTGCGGGGTGGATGCCTACCCTGAGTTTGTCACGGTGAAAAACGCCTGATAATTGTCAATTGCTTAAAAACAGGACCCTTGTGGTCCTGTTTTTTTATGGGGCAGGTCTGTCCATGGGCTTTGGGGTGAAAGTGAATTGCATCACATCAGGAGAAACGCTAGATTGGAAGCTCACTCAAAAATGCCATGTGCCGGAGCCAAAGAAAGATTATGTCGTACCAGAATGATGATGTCAGGATTAATGAAGTTAAGCAGTTACTCCCTCCCATAGCGATTCTGGAACGATTTCCGGCAACGGACAATGCTTCTACCACAGTGTTTAATGCCCGTCAGAGCATTCATGACATGTTACGGAACAAGGATGACCGGCTGCTGGTGATTATTGGCCCCTGTTCGATTCATGATCCCGACGCTGCGCTGGAATACGGCCGCCGTTTGTCGGTGTTAAGGACGCAATACCAGCAGCAACTGGAAGTGGTGATGCGGGTTTATTTTGAAAAACCCCGCACCACGGTGGGCTGGAAAGGGCTTATCAACGATCCTTACATGGATAAGAGCTTCAATCTCAACGATGGCCTGCGCAAGGCTCGGAAACTGCTGCTGGAGCTTAATGACAGCGGCATGCCTACCGCCGGCGAGTTTCTTGACATGATCACCCCGCAGTACGTGGCGGATTTGATGTGCTGGGGCGCCATTGGCGCCAGAACCACAGAATCCCAGGTGCATCGCGAATTGGCTTCCGGTTTGTCTTGTCCGGTAGGCTTTAAAAATGGCACTGACGGCAATATCAAGATTGCCATTGATGCCATTGGTGCCGCGCGCGCTTCCCACTATTTTATGTCAGTGACCAAATTCGGGCACTCTGCCATTGTTTCCACCAAGGGCAATGAAGACTGCCACATCATTTTGCGCGGTGGCAGCAAGGCGCCCAATTACAATGCGCAGGCAGTGGCAGCCACCAATGCACAGCTGCAAAAAGCCGGTTTGCCGGCAAACATCATGATTGATATCAGCCATGCCAATTCCCAGAAGGATTACCGGCGGCAATTGCCGGTGGCAGAAGATGTCTGTGAGCAGCTGCGCCAAGGGGAGCAGAGCATTTTCGGCCTGATGGTGGAAAGTAATCTGGTAGAAGGCCAGCAAGCGCTGAAAGTCGGTCAGCCATTGCGTTATGGACAAAGCATCACCGATGCCTGCATTGGCTGGGAAGATACTGAAAAACTCCTCGCCATGCTCAATCAGGGCGTGCTTGATCGGCGCAGTGCCAATAACCGGTAACGCCGGTTATTGATGCCGGTGCAAAATCCAAAGGGGCAGACTTGCCCCTTGTCTTTTCGTTATTTGCGCAGCACCTGCTGCAAATAGGCATTGGCCTGTGCCAGGCTGCCAAATGCGGCAATCAGGTTTTCCCGGCCTTTTTCCTGCAGCTGCGGATTGCCTGATTCCACCATCATCCATACCCAGGTTTCAATTAACGACAGCGGTGGGTGTTGTACCTTTGATTGCATAACGTTGAGGTCCTTTAATCTTTAACTGTTTGATCATAAAAGGGCCCACAATCCTGGTGGTATCTGGCATCCTAAGTTGTACAGGGTAACAAATTATGGTGTCAGGGATAACATCCTCAAGAGGAATCATTGTTAACCGATGTAACTGCCGGTTATGGCACCGTTTTTCATTATTTCCCTGGCCAGTATGACAGCGCAATATGACACGCTTGAGATAAGGCGGACGAACCCGTGGTGAATTCAGTTTCGATTCAGCCAGCGGACGGCATACTGCCATGGCCGTTAATTATCTGTCAGGAGTTGATGCCATGGAAAATATTGCACTGCTGGTAACCCTTGAAGGCAGCAAGAACAAGGTCACAACCGATTGGCGCAGCCTTGCCGCCACCTTGCAACAGCGTGGCGTTGGCGATTGTGCCTTGCAGCACCTGCATACAGAATTAAGGGCCGGACTGATTGTCTCCACCCGGGGGTTGACCTTGTGCATAAAACGCCAGCCCCAACCGCAACAGGATGTTGATTGGTCGCTGCTCAAGCAGACACGCTTAAATACAGAGTCAACACAAGTTGCGGGGTATTGAAAAAGATAAAGGGAAGGGGTGGGGAATTGAGTTACTCGTTGGCAGGCTTGCGGGTCTGCCAGCCATCACACAAGATGTTGACGCAACCGTTTTGTTCTGAAACCGGTTTAAGCTCCGTGATTTTACCACCACGATAGCACAACATTTCACCTTCGATTTCTATCAGTCGGCTACAGTTGCGACAGCTTAATGCCGCATTTTTACTGCAGTCCGGTGCAGCAGGAATTTGACTGACATAAGTGGTCTTCACGTTAAACTCTCCCATGCGTAAAACCATCAGTATGATAACGCGGCACATAGTAACATTTTTTGTGAGCCAGCGCACAATCTAAGTTAGGCAATAAATTGTGATTGCGCAATCGCTAATTTAGTGGCATTACTGGCATGGCGAAGATGGCCGATGATGCCGGACGTGTCATCTTGGCGGGCAATGTGGATAAAATGGTCGATAATTACCGTTATTAATCAGCGAGGAGCATCTCATGAGCATTGACAATAACGGCCACAAGATAAGCCCGTCATCCCAGGATAATGCACTTACCTCCCGCGCCACCCATCAGCACCAGCCCGCAGCAACTGACAATGGCCACAGTGTGCGCCATGTCAGTCGGCAATTGATGAATCAGGCCATTATGTCCGCTCAGGAGCAGGTATCCATCAGCAGTGGCAACAAGCCCATGCAATTGTTGTTTCGTACTGCCATTGATGCCATCAACCAGGAGCTGGAGTCCTCCATGGGGAAAGAGGCTTTCCTGAAATTGCAGCAGGAAGAGGATTATTCCCCAAAGGCTACCGCCGAGCGCATTGTTGATTTTGCCACCCGTTTTTACGCCACTTATCAGCAACAACATGCCCAGCAAACCCCACAGGAACAGTTAACCCATTTCATGACGATTATCGGTGATGCCATTGACAAGGGCTTTGCCGAGGCCCGGGACATTCTTGATAAATTGCAGGTGCTCAATGGTGACATCGCCGCCGGGGTGGATGCGACTTATCAGCACGTGCAGCAGCAACTCGATGCCTTTCGCAGCAGCATGGGCAATGGGGATGAAGCGCCATCACCAACGGCGCAGTAACCATGATACCCGCCATCTTCAAAGGGTTTTTGTTGGTTATCCATAGGGGTATGCTTAATCATCATGAGCGCTTTGACGCAGGGAGGACACATGTGGCGTGAAGGGCATATTGTTGAGCGTATTGACTGGAATGAACGGCTGTTCAGCCTGAAAATTGCCGTGGATATCGGCCCTTATGTGGCCGGGCAATTTGTCAAGCTGTCAATGCCGCTTGCGGAAAAACGCATAGCGAGGGCTTATTCCATCATTAACCCGCCGGGGGGTGATTACCTTGAAATCCTGGCGGTTAAGGTGCAGGAAGGGCACTTGTCACCAGCACTGCACCAATTGCAGGTTGGAGACCGTATTGACGTGAGTGCTCCGGCCACGGGATTTTTAACCCTGGATGAACTGCCCAGTGGTGAGGTGCGTGGCCGACATTTATGGATGCTGGCTACCGGTACGGCCGTCGGCCCTTTTCTGGCAATGCTGCATACCGACGCGCCATGGCTGCGGTTTGAAAACGTGGTACTGGTTTACAGCGTTAAACATCGTGATGATTTGGCGTATCTGCCTCAGTTACAGGCGCTGGCGGCGATGCAAAGCAAGTTTTGCTTCATCCCCATCACCACCCAGGATTGGGATAAGGAAATGTTGCATTGCCGCATCCCTGACGGTCTCTTGTCTGGCGAGATTGAACAGCGGGCCGGTATTCCCATTAACGCTGCCGATGCGCAAGTGATGCTTTGCGGTAATCCGGGGATGATCCGCCACACGATTGCACTGCTCAGTGAGCGCGGGTTGCGTAAAAATTTACGGCGGGCACCGGGGCAGATAACCACCGAGCAGTATTGGTCCTGATCAGCGCCAAAACCTGCTGTCACTTTATCCAATCATGCGGATGCAAGTCGCCATGCCGCCTGCCACCATGGCGCTGGCGGCGCTCCCGCTCACCATTGCTGCCATAAAGCTCTGTCATGATGCCGATTTCCAGACGCCGTCCATTGCCATGGGTGCGCCTGTCTTCATGGTGCTGGTAATGGCACCTGCAATCATTGCGCCCGCAAGTGGCCAGTGGCAGTCGGGGGGCTTCATGGGACAGAAAACGTTGATTGCCCAAGGCGCTGACCTGGGCACAGGGTGTGCCGCTGCACTGGATGCTAACCGCATGATACGACGTTTTGGGGGATGCCGGTTGTTTGCCGGGAGACTTGTTACGGGGTTGGTGCCGCCGGGCTTTTAGATGATGGCGCATAACATAAACAAGCAACAAGCCAAGCAATAACAGCAAAAGGGGAGTCATCATGGTAATACCCTGTAGCAGTCAGGCAAAAAAGTGAGGTTGATTGAGTCTAGCTGAAATGTGAGCCGGTGCTGTTGCGTTGCCCAGCAGGGGACTTCTTGCCATCCCGTGGCAGGCGCTAACGGCCGCCTTGATTGGTCGAATTAATTGTTTCAAGACATTGCACCTTGTGAACAAAATATCACCATTGTGTTACGTTAATCACCCTTGGGAATGATGGGTTGGAGTATGAGATGCAGCTTGGTAACGGGAGAGATTCACGAAAATGCGCTTGGTTGCGGTTAGTGGCGTTATGGGGCTTTGGGGTATTGTTATCAATGCCGGTAGCGGCCTTTGACCGCATTACCGGGAAGGCATTTGCCAGCCGCTCCGAAGTTTATGCCACCCATGGCATGGCTGCCACCAGTCAACCGCTAGCCACGCAAGTGGCGCTGGATATTCTTAAACAGGGTGGCAGCGCCGTGGATGCCGCCATTGCAGCCAATGCCATGCTGGGATTGGTGGAGCCAACAGGCTCGGGTATCGGGGGGGATTTGTTTGCCATTGTCTGGAGTGCCAAAGAGCAAAAGCTGTATGGACTCAATGCCTCTGGCCGCAGCCCCAAATCGTTGACACTGGCGCAATTGCAAGCCAAAGGGCTTAAATTCCTGCCGCCTTATGGCCCTTTACCGGTCTCGGTACCCGGTGCGGTGGATGGCTGGTATCAGTTGCACGCCAAGTTTGGGGCGCTGCCAATGAAAGCCAACCTGGCCCCCGCCATTCGCTATGCCCGTGAAGGGTTCCCGGTATCGGAACTGATTGCCTATTACATGCAGCTTAGCGGTAAACGCCTGGCCCAATATCCCGGGTTTAAAGAAACCTACATGCCGCAAGGCCATATGCCCGCTACCGGCGATATCTTCAAAAATCCGGCGCTTGCCAATACCTATGAAAAAATTGCCAAGGGCGGACGGGATGAATTTTACAAAGGCAGCATTGCCCGCAGCATTGCCAATTACATGAAAGCCCAGGGAGGTTACCTTGGTTATGATGACCTGGCCTCGCATCACAGTGAATGGGTTGAGCCTGTATCGGTGAACTACCGGGGCTATGATGTGTGGGAATTGCCCCCTAACGGGCAGGGGATTGCGGCACTGCAAATTCTTAAAACCCTGGAGCCTTTTAACCTTCAGGCCATGGGCCAGACCAGCGCCGAATATGTGCACCTGTTTGTTGAAGCCAAAAAGCTGGCGTTTGCCGACAGGGCCAAGTTTTATGGCGACCCGGCGTTTAATCAAATCCCGGTGCAGCAACTGATTGGCGAAGCCTATAACCAGCAGCGCGCCAAGTTGATTGACCCGAACAAGGCGGCGAAAAGTGTGGCGCCGGGCAATCCCAATCTGCAACACGGCGATACCGTGTACCTGACGACCGCCGATAGCCAGGGTAACATGGTATCGCTCATTCAGAGCAACTACCGGGGTATGGGGTCGGGGATGACCCCGCCGGATTTGGGGTTTGTCCTGCAGGACCGTGGGCAGTTATTTGACCTTACCCCCGGCCATTTCAACAGCTATGCCCCGGGCAAGCGGCCGTTTCATACCATCATTCCGGCCTTTGTCACCAAAGCGGGCAAACCCTGGCTGAGCTTTGGCGTGATGGGCGGCGCGACCCAGCCGCAAATGCATGCGCAAATCCTCATCAATCTCATTGATTTTGGCATGAACCTGCAAGAAGCCGGAGATGCTCCGAGGATTTTGCATAGCGGTTCAGCGCAGCCCACCGGCGAGCAGATGCATGACGGGGGATACGTGAGCCTGGAATCGGGCTTTCCCATGGAAACCCGTCGGGAGCTGAGCAAGAAAGGCCATGTGTTGCAGGATGCTTTGGGCGCCTTTGGCGGTTATCAGGCCATCGGGCGTAATCCGCAAACCGGTGTTTATCGTGGCGCGTCAGAAAGCCGAAAAGACGGACAGGTCGCAGGTTATTAACGCTTGGGGTGCCAAGTGCCTTGTTTCAGTGTAAATTTCTGACCAAGTAACGGATAATGGTGTCAAATACGGTTTAAGCTGAGAAAGGATCTATAGATGGAAACATTGAATATGCCTCGGGAACAAGTGGGTATCTGCGCTGAAAGTAACTTGCATGCTGTTTATTTAATGTTTAACGCCAACGAGGGCGTGGAAGCTCAAATGCGTCCTTGCCTGGCCAATATCGCCCAGTACATTTACGAACTGGCGGATCAATATGCAGACAGTGCCTTCAATGGTTTCGTGGCGATTGGCGCCAACTACTGGGATGCATTGTATCCGGATGCCCGCCCTTGTGAGTTACGTCCTTTCCCGGCCATGGAAAGTGAAGATCGTGACGCGCCCGCCATCGAATATGATCTGTTTTTCCATTTGCGCTGCGATCGCCTGGATATTCTGCATCTGGTGGCCAACGAGGTGTACACCATGCTGGAAGGCCTGGCGGAGCTTGAAGAGGAAGAGCGCGGATTTCGCTTCATGGATGCCCGGGATCTGACCGGCTTTGTGGATGGCACCGAAAATCCCAAGGGCCGCAATCGCCAGCAAGTGGCTTTGGTGGCCGATGAAGATCCACTCTTTCGTGGCGGCAGTTATATCCACGTACAGAAATACATCCATAATCTGCGTAAATGGCGTCGCTTGCCTACCAAAAAACAGGAAGACATTTTTGGCCGTACCAAGCAGGACAATATTGAGTACGAATCTGCCGACAAACCTCTCACCGCGCATATCAAGCGGGTGAACCTCAAAGACGAGCAGGGCGAGTCCATGGAAATCCTGCGGCAAAGCCTGCCTTTTGGCTCGGTAAAACAGCAGGGACTGATGTTTATCGCCACCTGTAAAACCCCCAGCCATTTTGAAAAGATGCTGCGCAGCATGATTATCGGCGATAACGACGGGCATCATGATCATCTGATGCACTTCACCCAAGCGGTCACCGGCTCGTCTTTCTTTGCGCCTTCGCTGGATTTTCTGGAACAGTTCAGCGAGTAACGCCGCTTTATCCTGCGGGTTATTTATGTGAAAACGCCCCATCAAGTTTTATGAAATGACTTGGTGGGGCGTTTTGATGTCAATGGCTGCGTGAGGTTGCCGGTGTCAGGCCATCTCAATCGGCATAATTAAACAGGGACTTGACCGTCTCCACGGTGTCGTCAATGGCCTTGATGCAAGACGGGCAGATGAAAATCGTGTCATCGCCGGCAATAGTGCCCAGTATGCCTTCGGGTTTGCCAATGGAGTCCAGCAAACGGGCTATCAACTGGGCGGCACCGGGGCTGGTACGCACCACAATCATGGCCTGGTTGTGATCCACATCCAGCACAAGATTTTTTAGCGGACTGCCAGCGGTTGGCACTCCCAGTTCAGCCGGCAGGCAATATACCATTTCCTGTTTGGCGTTACGGGTGCGAACCGCTCCGAACTTGCTGAGCATCCGCGATACTTTTGACTGGTTGATATTGGCAAAACCTTCGTTTTGCAGCGCACTTACGATTTCACTCTGAGAGCCAAAGCGTTCCTCTTTCAAAATCGCCTTGAAGGTTCTTATCAGATCGTCCTGGTTCTTGGTTACGGTCATATGTGTTCAGAGCCTCTATTCATCCTAATCGGCGTATACTGCATATAGTGCCGCTGAGTGTCAAGTAATAGTCATTTTTGATGAATAAAAATGCAGTCTGCATCAATGGAACATTGATTTTCACTATCGCGAGGGTGATGTTTGTCGTTAACAACACATGGGAATCGGGCATTATGTGACTAATGGATAATTGTTATGAGGTGAGCAATAGCTTAGATTTTTGTCAAAATAAACAAGATCTATATCACATAAATCCCGAGAATGACGGAGAGTACTATGAAAGTTGCTGTACTTGGCGCCGCCGGAGGTATTGGTCAGGCCCTCGCCCTGTTGTTGAAAACTCAGTTGCCCGCTGGTTCTGAATTGTCACTGTATGATATTGCCCCGGTAACCCCGGGTGTTGCTGTAGATCTGAGTCATATTCCCACCGCCGTGGCTGTTAAAGGCTTTGCGGGGGAAGATCCGTCTCCTGCTTTGGTTGGGGCCGATGTGGTCCTGATTTCTGCGGGGGTGGCCCGCAAACCAGGCATGGATCGGGCGGATTTGTTCAATATTAACGCCGGTATTGTGCGTAACCTGATTGAAAAAGTCGCTGTGGTATGCCCCAACGCCTTAATCGGCATTATCACCAACCCGGTAAACACCACGGTTGCCATTGCCGCCGAAGTACTGAAAAACGCCGGGGTGTACGATAAAAAACGGCTGTTTGGTATCACCACGCTGGATGTCATCCGTTCTGAAACCTTTATTGCCGAGCTTAAAGGGCTCAATGTGGCGGATGTGCATGTTAATGTTATCGGCGGTCATAGTGGCGTAACGATTTTGCCATTGCTATCGCAAGTAAAAGGGGTGAGCTTCAGTGATGAAGAGATTGCCCAATTAACCAAGCGTATTCAAAACGCCGGTACTGAAGTGGTTGAAGCCAAAGCCGGGGGAGGAAGTGCTACCTTGTCCATGGGTCAGGCGGCTTTCCGGTTCTGCATGTCGCTGATTAAAGGGCTGCAAGGTGAAGCCAATGTCATTGAGTGCGCCTATGTGGATGGCGGCAGTGATGATGCCCCACTGTTTGCCCAGCCCATTGTGTTGGGTAAAAACGGCATTGAACAGATATTGCCGGTTGGTGAGCTAAGCGCTTTTGAAGTGCAGGCTCGCGACAGCATGCTTGATACCTTGCGGGCAGATATTCAGCTGGGTGTGGATTTTGTAAAATAGCCTGCGCGGCAACAGAAGATTGAGATGTAAAAAAAGCGGCCATTGCCGCTTTTTTTACATCCAAAACGTGAAAACCGCTGACTAATGACTGCGTGAAACTGCAATTTTGGCAAGGCTGATTAATGCCTGTTTGAAATCGCTGTCAGGCAATACGCCAATGGCTTTCACCGCTTTGTCCGCTTCTTCCAGTGCCCGTTGATGGGTGTAATCCAGCGCACCGCAGGCGTGCAGGGTTTCCACAATCATCTCGATATGTTCAGAGCCATCACCTTCTTCAATGGCCTTGCGGATGATTTGGCGTGCATGTTCATCGCCATGCGCCATGGCATAGATTAACGGCAAGGTGGGTTTACCCTCTGCCAGATCATCGCCGATATTTTTGCCCAATTCTTCCGTTTCGGCGGTATAGTCCAGCAGATCGTCCGTAATCTGGAATGCGGTGCCAAGATAGCGGCCGTAATCTGCCAGGGCTTGCTCCATCTCCGTTGATGTTTGGGCCAAAACACCGGCCAGGCGGGTGGCCGCCTCAAAGAGTTTGGCGGTTTTGCAGTAGATGACCCGCATGTAAATATCTTCGGTGGTGCTGGGATCATTACAGTTCATCAACTGCAACACTTCGCCTTCTGCCAGCACATTGGTGGTGTCGGCCAATACCCTGAGCACCACCATGGAGTCCAGCTCGGTCATCATCTGGAAGGCGCGGGTATAAAGGAAATCCCCCACCAGCACGCTGGCGCTGTTGCCAAACAGTGAGTTGGCGGTTTCTCGCCCACGGCGCAGGGTGGATTCATCCACCACATCGTCATGCAGCAATGATGCGGTATGAATAAATTCCACAATGGCGGCCAGTTTCAGGTGCGCTTCGCCTTCATAACCAATGGCTCTGGCTGCCAGCACTGATAACAGTGGGCGCATTCTTTTACCGCCGCCATTGATGATGTAAAAGCCCAGTTGATTGATCAGCGCAACATCGGATTCCAGCTGCTTGTATATCAGTTGATTGACTGCTTGCATATCCGCATCAGCCAGCTGACGGATAATGGTTAAATCCATAGTAGACTCTGATTGAGCGGGACCGCGTATGCGCCCCGACAAAGTGTTATATTTTTAAAGAGTTTACCTAAAATTATTGTATAAGACAGTAGTTAAGCATTGTTTGTGGGCGATAACGCCAGCTTTTTTTGATCTTGGCTATTTTACACTTGCCAGTAGCACATTCTTCGCGTAGAATCCGCGCCCATTGTCATTAAAGTTTTTGTAGCACCCGGACCAATTTGCGGTCGGCGTGTTAGGAATTTCGGAGTAAAATAGCTATGTACGCTGTTTTTCAAAGTGGTGGTAAGCAACACCGAGTTGCTGAAGGTCACACTGTACGCTTGGAAAAAATTGAAGTTGCTACGGGCGAAACCATTGAATTTGACCAGGTATTGCTGGTTGCCAATGGTGAAGACGTAAAAGTGGGTACTCCGCTGGTTGCTGGTGGTAAAGTTGTTGCCACTGTTGTTAGCCACGGTCGTGACGAAAAGGTCACTATTCAGAAGTTTCGTCGTCGTAAACACCACGAGAAGAAAATGGGCCACCGTCAGTGGTTCACCGAAGTTAAAATCACAGCAATCAACGCTTAATTAGGAGTCTGACTAATGGCACACAAAAAAGCTGGCGGTTCTACTCGTAACGGCCGCGATTCAGAAAGTAAACGTCTTGGCGTTAAGCGCTTCGGCGGTGAGTCTGTACTGGCAGGCAACATCATTGTTCGTCAACGTGGTACCAAATTCCACGCAGGTGTAAACGTAGGTATCGGTCGTGACCATACTTTGTTCGCACTGGCTGACGGCAAAGTGAAATTTGAAGTTAAAGGTCCTAACAACCGCAAGTTCGTTAGCATCGAAGAGTAATCTTCAACCTTTACTGCAAAGCCCCGCCATTGGTGGGGCTTTTGTTTTGGCATATTGTTTTTGGTGCCAGCTGAAGTTAACGGATATAATTCGAGCATTCGGCGGTATCAGGAGAGTTTATGAAGTTTGTTGATGAGGCAGTGATTAGAGTCGAGGCCGGCGATGGCGGAAATGGCTGCGTCAGCTTCAGGCGTGAGAAGTATCTGCCTGATGGCGGCCCTGACGGTGGCGATGGCGGCGATGGCGGCAACGTTTATCTGTTGGCTGATGAAAACCTGAATACCTTGATTGATTACCGTTTTGAACGTTTTCATGCCGCTGAGCGAGGTGAAAATGGCCGGAGCCGGGATTGTACCGGGCATGGCGGTAAGGATCTGGTGCTGAGAGTGCCCGTGGGTACCCGTGCCGTAGATGAAGATACCGATGAAGTCCTGGGGGATTTGACCCAGCACGATCAGAAACTGCTGGTCGCCAAGGGCGGTTTCCATGGCTTGGGGAATACCCGCTTCAAAAGCAGTGTTAACCGGGCGCCCCGTCAGCGTACCATGGGTACCCAAGGGGAAGTCCGCAGCTTACGGCTGGAGCTGTTACTGCTGGCGGACGTGGGCTTGCTTGGCTTGCCCAATGCGGGTAAATCCACCTTCATTCGTGCGGTTTCCAGAGCGACTCCAAAAGTGGCCGACTATCCGTTTACCACATTGATCCCCAATCTTGGGGTGGTAAACCCTCGGCCGGGTCAAAGCTTTGTGGTTGCCGATATTCCCGGGCTGATTGAAGGCGCGGCAGATGGTGCCGGGTTGGGGATCCGCTTCCTGAAGCATCTGGAACGTTGCCGGGTGTTACTGCATATTGTGGACATTGAGCCGGTGGATGGTTCTGACCCTGCAGAGTCTGCCAAGGCCATTGTGGCAGAGCTGGAAAAATACTCTCCCAAACTGGCCGGCAAACCCCGTTGGTTGGTGTTCAACAAGGCGGATTTGTTACTGGAAGAGGAACTTCAGGAAAAAGTTGCCAAAGTGGTCGCAGACATAGGCTGGGAAGGTGAGGTATATACTATGTCTGCCTATACACGCGAAGGCACTGCCAAACTGACCGAGAAGCTGTATGACTTTATCAGTCAGTTGCCACCGGAAGCGGCAGATGAGGACTCAGAGGATGAGGTAAACTTCAAATGGGGGAGTGAGCATCAACAGGATGCTGACGATCTCAATGAAGATTATGATGATGACTTTGACGACGATTTTGATGACGATGATTACGACGTCGAGGTTATATACCAACGTTAATCGCTGATATGAGAGAGCCTGAATCCCTGTGTACGCTGATACCCAAAACGATATCACCCGGCAGGTAGTCCGGGCCGCTCAACTATTGTTGGCTTATGGCGCTGAATCCGACTTGGTGGAAGAGTTGAGTCAGCGCCTCGGACAGGCACTGGGGCTTGCCAGTGTGGAGTTGTCCATTTCCTCCAACGCCCTGGTACTGACCAGCCTGGTACATGGGCGTTGTGTTACCACCACTCGGCGCATTCGGCAGCACGGCATTAATATGGCGGTTGTCTGTGAGTTGCAGCGCATCTGCTTGTTAACGGAAAAAGGCTTATATGGCCCTAATGACGTGCGCAAACGCCTGGCGCATATCCGCCCCCGCAGTTATCCCAAATGGGTACTCATTCCTTTTGTTGCGCTCTCGTGCGGCAGCTTTTGCCACTTGTCAGGTGGTGATGCAGCCGCCTGTTTAATCACCTTTTTTGCCTCTGCCATCGGCATGTACGTGCGCCTGGCCATGGCGGCCAAACATTTTAACGTGTTGGTGAATTTTGCAGTGACGGCATTTATCACCAGCATTTTGGCGCAGGTGGGCTTCATGTACCCGCTAACCGCCACCCCCAGGCTTGCAGTAGCTGCTGCTGTGTTAATGCTGGTGCCGGGCTTCCCCATGATTAATGCCATTTCCGATATGGTCAAAGGCCACATGAATGTGGGCATTGCCCGTTGGGGACAGGCGACGTTGATGACGGTGGCCTCGGTGATTGGCATTACCATTGCCATGCAGATAGGGGGGTTGCTGGAATGATGGCGCTATTGTTGCAATTGATTGATGATGCCTTTTTTGCATCCTTCCCCGCAATTGGCTTTGCCATGCTGTTTAATGTGCCGCGGCGCTTTTTGCCCTATTGCGCACTTGCCGGGGCGGTAGGTCACTGTTTTCGTACCATCCTGATGCAGTTTCTGTCAGTACCGATTGAGTGGGCCACCTTTATGGCGGCAGCCTTGATTGGGGTGATGACCATTGTGTTTGCCAAGCGCCATTTGGCACCGCCTTTGTTATACGGGGTTGCGGCCATCATTCCGATGATCCCGGGCTCCTATGCTTACAATACGGTGATTGCACTGGTGGAGTTGGCGGCCCATTCTGAAGTTCAGCCTGAGGTATTGGCCCAAGTGGCGCTGAACGGCGTGAAAACCGTCTTTATTTTGGGGGCGCTGTCCGTGGGATTGGCAATGCCATCATTGGTGTATTATCGTACCCGCCCAATCATTTAATCTGTCTTACAGACGGCTACGGAGAAGGTCATGCAAATCGCGTTGATTGCCGCGATGGCAAATAATCGGGTCATTGGCAAAGATAATAATATGCCCTGGCATTTGCCGGAGGATTTACGTCATTTCAAACAAGTGACCATGGGCAAACCGGTAGTGATGGGGCGGCGCACATTCCAATCCATAGGGCGGCCGTTACCCGGCAGGCAAAATATCGTGATCACCCGTGAAGCGCAGTTGCAGTTTGCCGGCGTGACCATGGCAAGCTCGTTAAGCGATGCTGTTGCCAAAGCCGACACATGTGATGAACTGATGATTATCGGTGGTGGGCAGTTATACCAAGAAGCATTGCCGTTGGCAGACAAGCTGTACTTAACCCATATTGAGCTGGATGTGGCGGGAGATACCTGGTTCCCCCAGTGGGATGATGGCAGCTGGCTTAAAATCGCGGAAGACAGCAACCGCAGCGCTGACGGGCTGGCGTATCATTTTGTGACGTATCAGAAGCGAACTGCAGAAAAATAGCGCTCGCTTGGGCAATATTGCTTGAGATGCATGCGCCTGTGGCCTTGGGCCAAACAGGCGCATGATAGTGCTTAAGCTTCCAGATGACCGCAGAAACGGTAGCCCTCACCATGAATGGTGGCAATGATTTCAGGGGTGTTCTGGTGACTTTCAAAATGCTTGCGAATACGGCGGATGGTGACATCCACTGTGCGATCATGAGGTTTCAGCTCACGGCCGGTCATCTTCATTAACAGCTCTGCACGGGTGAGAATTTTCCCGGGATTTTCCACAAAATGCAGCATGGCACGGAACTCGCTGCGGGGCAGTTTGTAGTATTCATTTTCCGGGCTTACCAGCGAACGGCTGTTAATATCCAGGCTCCAGCCATTGAATTTATAGCTTTCCACTGCGGCTTTGTCTTCTGGCTCGTTACCACTGGTGGTTACCCGGGTCAGCAGGTTGCGGGCACGAATGGTCAGCTCCCGGGGATTGAACGGCTTGGTGATATAGTCATCAGCGCCAATTTCCAAACCGAGGATTTTATCCACTTCATTATCGCGCCCGGTCAAGAAGATAAGACCGATATTGTTGATTTCGCGCAATTCCCGAGCCAGTAACAGGCCGTTTTTACCTGGCAGGTTGATATCCATAACTACCAGATTGATATTGTTTTCCTGGAGTGCTTGATGCATCTCGGCGCCATCATTGGCCTCTGTAACAACATATCCTTCAGCTTCAAAAATACTTCTCAGCGTGTTACGGGTAACGGCTTCATCTTCAACGATAAGAATGTGCGGGTTTTGCATATCATGTACCTAATAAATCAGATTGTCCTAACCATGAGCGGAGCTCATATCCGGTTGTTTTCTATGGTTCCCGAAGGCGTCATGCCTGTGTGCGGGGTAAAACCGCGTTACATCGTCGGCACTGCATGATTAGTTTAAGTTTGCAATGGTGGTTACCCATGTGCAAATTGTATTAGCTGAGATATCCCAATATGGATTTAGTTCCTGATTTCTATGGATATCCAGCTTATTTTTTCAAGATCCAAGAAGATCACTTAGGGTGCTTGGGATCTGGATGCTGCAACTTTGGAGAATAATAAGGCAGTATCAACAGCACACTATGACCGAAATGAAAATACCTGAATATTGTACTCTTATTGTGCATTTGTTAACAAATGAAATGTTAAAAAAGCGCAGGTGATTTTATATCGGGGCATGTTACGGCTGAAATTACGGCAGTGTTAATGGGGTAGCGTCATGTTTTGGTAGAGATTGTATGTTTTGCTAGGCTTTGTTCAAGGTGTTAATCAATCACGTCAAGAGGCTCCTGTTTAATGGATGATGGATTTGACTTGTTGTGGCAATACTACCTCGATACCTGCTTTCTATTGAGCCAACCCATTTCTGATGGGGTTTCTTTTGCCATTATTACGGCGCATAACCCGCTGGGAGAAGTGTTAACGCCAAGCCAGAACCGGCTGCGGGACCGGGCATTGCAACAGGATATTGCTCAATTGCAGGTGCCTTACAGGATGATTGTCGGGGCGGCGCCCGATCTCAGCCATATGGAAAAAAGCTGGGCGTTATTTACTTCCCGGCCCCAGGCATTGCAATTGGCAACCAAATATCAGCAAAACGCCTTTTATTATGTCAATTGTGGGGTGGTGTATTTGATCCCCTGTCTGAAAGGCCGGCATGTGGGGGAAATGGGGCGGTTTTGTCAGCGGGTGAGAATTGTGCCTGAATTGCCTGACGGCGTGTAGCCCGGCAGTGGTAGTGCTGACTGATTTTTCATCCCGGGTTAAAATATCGTTGACTTAATCTCAATATTGTTGCTAATGTCGGCAACCGTCATCCGTGGAGTCATCCATCGGACGGCACAGAAGAGGAGCGTTAACTAGGTAGTGAACTTGAGGAGGCCAATCTCCAGTGACGGTTCATGAGGGAGATTAACGCCGAGGTGAGAGGAGGCTTGGTCAATCCTGTCATCGGTTATTCAGGCTGAATCCTGATGACTGTCACCGTATTTTGGTGGAGAGCTTCTGGTGAGGATGATTGTTCCCTTTCCTTGGGTGCCTTTGTATCAACGCCAGGCTCTTCGAACGACATTTGTTCGGAGCTGATCATGAATTCAATGCAAGTTTACCTGTGGTTTCCTGTTATGCGGGAGGTCAGGTAATGTCCTTAATTGTTGCTAAATTTGGTGGCACATCCGTTGCCGATTATGAGGCCATGGCGCGCTGCGCCGATATCGTATTAGCCAATCCCTCTACCCGACTGGTAGTGACCAGCGCGTCCAGTGGCGTGACCAATTTACTCGTGGCGCTGGCACAAACAGGGCTGCCTGAATCCCAGCGTTTGGCCCTGCTCAAGCAGATTGCAGCCATTCAGTATGCCATTGTCGACAGATTACCCCACAACGATGAAGTGGCAGCCGCCATTGACAGTCTGTTAACGCGCATTGATGTGGTGAGCCAGCAATTGCAGCATGAAGCCGACAAGGCCCTGACCGATGAACTGCTGTCTTTGGGAGAACGCTGCGCCTCGATTTTGTTTGCTGCGGTTTTTCGGGCCAAAGGCGCGGTTGCTGAAGCGTTTGACGTGCGCCAGGTGCTGCGTACGGATAGCCATTTTGGCAAAGCCGAGCCACAAATCGGCCAGATCCGCGAGTTTAGCCAAAAGCTGTTGCTGCCCGGGTTGGCTTCACGATTATTGGTGACGCAAGGCTTCATCGGGGCTGACGCCGATGGGCATACCACCACCTTGGGACGTGGTGGCAGCGATTATTCTGCCGCCTTGCTGGCAGAAGCCCTTGAAGCGGAGGCACTGCAGATTTGGACCGATGTGGCGGGTATTTACACCACCGATCCCCGTTTGGCCCCCAATGCCAGACCCATTGCGGAAATCAGTTTTAATGAAGCTGCCGAAATGGCGACCTTTGGTGCCAAGATATTGCATCCGGCCACCATTTTGCCGGCCGTGCGCCAGCAAATCCAAGTGTTTGTGGGATCCAGCAAGGCGTCGGAAAAAGGCGGCACCTGGATCCGCCATCAAGTGAACAACCCTCCGGTGTATCGGGCGGTTGCCTTACGGCGGGATCAGACCTTGATGAACCTGCACAGTTTGCAGATGCTGCATTCGCCGGGTTTTTTGGCAGAAACCTTTGCCACCCTGGCACGCCATAAAATATCGGTGGATCTCATCACCACCTCGGAGGTGAATGTGGCGTTAACCCTAGATAAAACCGGTTCACAATCCAGTGGTCAATGCCTGTTAACCGAGGCGTTATTGCAGGAATTGTCCCAGCATTGCCGAGTTCGGGTTGAAGACAATCTGGCACTGGTGGCGGTTATCGGTAATCAGATTGCCTCCACGCCGGGGATTTGCCAGCGGGTGTTCAGTGTGTTGGCACCCCATAATGTGCGCTTGATTTGCCAAGGGGCCAGTTCCCACAATCTTTGCATCTTGGTGCATGAAGCCGAAGCGGCCGATGTGGTGGCCACCTTGCACCGGGCATTGTTCGAGGCGCCATAGCCGGTTGCGCAAAGGGCAACTGACAGCAACAGGCGGCAATGGGCCTGTTGCTGAGATGCGCAGCCCTAGGGTTTTACGGCGCGAACGATGGGGTTTTGCAAGCTTATCAAGGTTTCTGTGGACTGGATTTCGTCAATGGACTGAATGCGGTTGATCAGCACATGCTGCAGTGCATCGATTGATTGACACATCACTTTGACAAAAACGCTGTAGTTGCCTGTGGTGTAGTAGGCTTCCACCACTTCTTCCAGCTCGTTGAGCTTGGAGATGGCTGCTGGATAATCGCCGGCACTTTTCAGGTTGATGCCGATAAAGCAGCACACGTCATAGCCCAGCGCTTTTGGGTTGACGGTAATTTGGGCACCCGTAATGATGCCGGCCTGTTTCATCTTTTCCACCCGGACATGGATGGTGCCGGCACTTACATTAAAGCGTTTGGCCAGTTCCGCGAATGGCGTCCGTGCGTCCACCATCAACGCTTCGAGTATCTGGTTGTCCAGTTGATCTCTTTGAAATGATGTATCCACAATCACTTGCCTTTAGTTTTTTTTATCAGCCATAAATTTACGTTTTTTATTATCACTTTACCAGTCAACAGCACAATTTTGTGGCAAATGCACTGTAAGGAAATGATACCGGCATTATTGGTCGCCTTGCGCTTCTGTAAAGGGGACTTTGGTGGTAAAGCTCATGGGCTCACCTGAGTAGGGATGGGTGAAACTGAGTTCGGCTGCGTGTAGCAGCAAGCGGGGGGCAAGGGCTTTGACTTCGGGGTCGGCATAAAAGCCGTCGCCTAATATGGCATGTCCCAGTGACATCATGTGAACCCGCAGTTGATGGGATCGGCCGGTGACCGGTGTCAGCTTGACCAAGGTGGACCGGTGTCCGTAGGAAATTGCCTGATAGTGGGTGACGGAGGGTTTGCCGATGTCAAAGTCCACTTTTTGCCGCGGGCGGTTGGGCCAGTCGCAAATAAGCGGTAAATCCACGGTGCCTTCACCCTCAAGGCGGCCCGCTACCCGGGCCAAATAAACCTTGTGGGTTTCCCTGTCCTGAAACTGGCGTTTCAGCTCCCGCTCTGCGTTACGCCTCAAGGCCAGCACCAGCAAGCCAGAGGTGGCCATGTCCAGTCGGTGCACCACTTGAGCCTGGGGGTGCAGTTGCAATACCCGGCTGAACGCGCTGTCATGATGTTCCGCGGCACGGCCGGGCACCGAGAGCAATCCGGAGGGTTTGTTGATGACGATGATATCCCGATCCTGATACAGGATATCCAGCCAGGGCAGGCGTGGTGGTTGGTAAATGAAATCGCTCATGGGAATGGTCTCAGGCAAACGGAGCGCAACTGTACCCGTGCCAATAACGGGATGCAAGTAAGGGAGAAAAACCTGCGGCCTCAGGCAAAACTGTTACCGGCCAGATGCATGATGCAGAAGGTCCACACGACAAAGGCCAATATGCTGTGGATGAACCCGTAAAAGGCCTGATCCAGGCGCTTTAAACCACCGGCATCCCAGATAAGATACAGATGCAGGCCAATGACCAGCGGAAACAGTGCCAGCAACACTCCCAGTATGAACGTATTGCCGTCACCAAAAAGAGCGCGGCCCAACAGCGACCAACCCACCATTACGGCAGTGGTAATGGGCGGAAGGGCTAAGCGGTACTGCTCTGGATAGGGGAAAAGCATGATGTCATCCTTTATGAAACCGGTCGTTAATCCTGGTTGCTGTAAAACGGCCTCCATTGGACATTGACCGTCACTGACCATCAGCATGGCGAGCCGCATCCAAAGTAATGCAATGGCCATCGTTTGGCAAATATCAGCAGCAGCGAAATCAATCACCCGAATGGCGCGGTTTCAGGGGAAATTCATTTTTTGCAAAAAAATTAACGAAAATTGATAAGTCGATAGGAAAAAATGGAAAAAACGAATGACAACTCCGATTTTTTTTGCAAAATGCTGGAAAGCGTCAATCAAAGCTGCTTATGAGGATTTTGTCGCAGTAACATAAAGCCCGGCGCCACTTCAGTTATCGTTTTTTACCCTTCCTTTTGTACCAGTTCCATTTTTTCGAATCTTAGTTATAAAACTTACAAAACCATCCTGCTGAACTTTTTGTGATTGAGTTAAATATTAAGTTGTTAACTTAGTGCTATCTTTTTTCAGGGAATGTGCAGGTAAGTTATTGCGTAGGAAAGTAAACCTGTCTACTCATTGTTCAATTTATCGGGGCGATAACGTCTGTGAATTGAGGGCACTGCCTGTTGCACGTTCTTTTGGGAGATATGCCAAATGGAGATATATCGTTCAATAAATAACAAATCCTATTTGGCGTGACTATTATTACTGCGTTAGTGATTATTTGGGAGGAACATTTTATGTTCTCGGCAACACTGAAACGAACCAGCTTGGCGCTGGCGTTATCTGGTTTTATCGCCGGCTCGGCGTATGCAGCACCGGAGGTTCTGGCAGATTTCCATCAGGAGATGGGAGACTGCTCAACTTGCCACGTCTCCAAAAAAGGCCCAACAGATGACAACCTTACCCATGAAAACCAGCAGTGCACCAGCTGTCATGGCACCATGGACGATATGGCTGCGCAGGATGCCGAAAAGAAACTGAAAGTTTCTCCACACAAATCGCATCTGATTGGTGAAATTGCATGTACCTCTTGCCACAAAGGTCATGAAAAATCAGTTGCTTACTGTGACGCTTGCCACAGCTTCGATTTTGACCTGCCATTTGCTGGCAAATGGGAACGTAAATTTGTTCCTATCGACGTAAACAAAGATGCCCAGGAAAAAGCGATTGCTGCCGGTCCTCGTGACACAACTGATGTTGTTATCGTAGGTTCAGGTGGTGCTGGTTTGGCTGCCGCTGTGTCTGCACACAACAATGGCGCCAAAGTAATCCTGCTGGAAAAAGAACCCGTTGCTGGTGGTAACACCAAACTGGCTGCCGGTGGCATGAACGCCGCTGAAACTCAGTTCCAGGCTAAGCTTGGCATCAAAGACAAAGTGTCAACCATGATTGATGACACCATGAAAGGCGGCCGTAACATCAACGACCCAGCCCTGGTGAAAGAACTGGCACAGAACTCTTCTGATTCCATCGACTGGCTGACCTCCATGGGCGCTGACATGAGCGACATCGGCCGTATGGGTGGCGCAAGTGTTAACCGTTCTCACCGTCCTACTGGTGGTGCCGGTGTGGGTGCTCACGTAGCACAGGTACTGTATAACGCCGCTGTGAAAAGTGGTGCTGACATCCGCCTGAACAGCCGCGTAGTACGCATTCTGGAAGACGCTGCCGGTAACGTGACTGGCGTACTGGTTGAAGGTAAATACACTGGCTACTACGTGATCAAGTCAAAAGCTGTGATCATGGCGACTGGTGGTTTCGGTAAAAACAACGATCGTGTTGCCAAATACGATCCTGCACTGAAAGGCTTTGCTGCTACCAACCATCCTGGTGCTACCGGTGACGGTCTGGACGTAGCCCTGGCTGCCGGCGCTGACACTCGCGACCTGAAATACATCCAGGCTCACCCAACTTGGTCTCCAGTGGGTGGCGTGATGGTAACTGAAGCCGTACGTGGTAACGGTGCCATCCTGGTAAACCGCGAAGGTAAGCGTTTCGTTAACGAAATCACTACTCGTGACAAAGCATCTGCCGCCATTTTGAAACAGACTGGCGCAAGTGCCTTCCTGGTATTCGATGACTCAGTACGTAAGAGCTTGAAGAAAATCGAAAACTACATCCACTTGGGTATTGTGACCGAAGGCAAAACCGTTAAAGAACTGGCTGAAAAAATGAACATGCCAGTGCCTGCCTTGGAAAAAACCATCGCTAGCTACAACGGCTTTGTGAAGACTGGTAAAGACACTGAATTTGCCCGTCCTAACCTGCCTCGCGACCTGGTAAGCGCGCCTTACTATGCAATCGAAGTTAAGCCAGCTGTTCACCACAGCATGGGCGGTCTGAAGATTGATACCAAAGCAGAAGTGATGAACAAGAAAGGTTCTACCATTAAAGGCCTGTTTGCTGCCGGTGAAGCCACTGGTGGTGTTCACGGTGCCAACCGTCTGGGTGGTAACGCTATCTCTGATATCGTGACCTTCGGTCGCATCGCAGGTAAATCTGCTGCCGAGTTTGTTAAAGCCAAATAAGCTTAACAACTTGCATTAGCAATGATTGGCGGTACTTACCGCCATTGATAAAAGCGGACGATAATTCGTCCGCTTTTTCTTTTGTTACCAAAGGTGATGAGGCTCGGACAGCCGGGGAGATTTTCCCTATACTGCAGTCTGCAGCCATTAGCGGAGCGAACGGATGAAAATCGGTTTTTTTAGTGCCAAGCGTTATGACATCAAGCATTTTTCTGACAAACAAAAGCAGCTGGGGTTGGATGCCCACATTGAGTTTTTCGATTATCGTTTGTGCCAGCAAACCGTGAAACTCGCCTTGGGATTTGAGGTGATCTGCGCTTTTGTTAATGATGATCTGTGTGAGCATACGCTGAGTGCATTACACGCCAGTGGTACCAAAATCATTGCCATGCGCTGCGCCGGATTTAACAACGTGGATTTGGAGGCAGCCAAACGGCTGGGCATGACGGTTGTCAACGTGCCTGCCTATTCGCCGGAGTCGGTTGCCGAACACACGGTGGCCTTGATGCTGACCCTGAACCGAAAAATTCATAAAGCTTACCAGCGTACCCGTGATGCCAATTTCTCGCTCGAAGGACTGGTGGGATTCAATATGCACGGCAAAACCGTCGGGGTGATTGGTACCGGAAAAATCGGGGTGGCCACCATCCGCATCCTGCGGGGATTCGGCTGTCAGGTGCTGGCATACGATCCTTATGAAAATCCGCAGGTGGCCGAACTTGGCGGACACTATACGGATTTGGACACGATTTTTTGCCAGAGCGACATTATCAGTTTGCATTGCCCCCTTACCCCGGAAAGCCACCATCTGCTGAATGCCACTACCTTTGCCAAAATGAAGCCCGGCATGATGGTCATCAATACCAGTCGCGGCGGCCTTATCAATGCGCTGGATGCCATGGAAGCCCTGAAACGGGGACAGTTGGGCTCGTTGGGAATGGATGTTTACGAAAACGAAAAAGAGCTGTTCTTTGAAGACAAATCCAATGAAATCATTCTGGATGACGTGTTCCGGCGTTTATCTGCCTGCCACAACGTGATTTTTACCGGTCATCAGGCGTTTCTTACCCGGGAGGCCTTGGACAACATTGCCGAAACCACCCTGAACAATATCCGGTTGTGCCAGGCGGGTACCCCCTGTGGCAATGAGTTGTTTTAAGGATTGCTGCTGACAGGTAATGAACCATGAGTGATTATCGTACCCTGACCTCAGTGGCCGACGCTTGGGGCGAAATAAGCGTGCTGGAAAACGCCGAGCAGCGCATTTTGGCTTTTGGCGCCCATGATGAGCAGAGCAAGCTGTTGAAGGCCACACCGCACATTCCCAAACATACCTATCTTCGGGCAATGCTGCTGGCACTGCTGTTTACCCGTCCTCGCAGTGTCATGGTGCTGGGGCTGGGGGGCGGCGTGCTGGTGCATGCCTTGCGCCAGTTTGATGCGGCCAGTCGCATCACCGTGGTGGAGTTGCGCCCGGCAGTCATTGCCTTGTGCAAGCAGTACTTCAGGTTGCCCTTGTCGAAAAAACTGACAGTGATAGAAGCCGATGCCCTGGCATATCTTGGCAGTGCCCAGCATAAACGGGTGGACATGCTGTTTTGCGATCTGTTCGATTGCGACGGGATTGCCGATGGCGCCCTGTCGGCAGACTTTTTACAGCAATGCCGGCAACAGCTTAAAGCGGATGGCGTGTTGGTGCTCAACTGCTGGAAGGAGCATAGCCGCGATCCCGAGTTGTTGGCCCGGTTGCAGCAGTTGTTCCCGGCGGTGTATGCCTGTCTTACCGGCAGTGGCAACTGGGTGGTGTTCGCCACGGCTCAGCCATTGATGGCCGGGCAGGCGGAGCTGAAACGTCAGGCAGCGGCCTTGTCCCAACGCTTGGGGTTTGAGTTGCAACTGTCGTTGACACGCTTTTCGCCCTGGGAATCCATCTAGTTTTAAAAAACCGATTATAACGATAGCTTTTATCTGTTTTATTATTCTCGTCGAGTTATCTACTATAGCTCCCATCGACAGGGCAACAGCAGTTGTTGTCCTTAGTATCTAACTAAAATATGGGAGTTTTTTATGGTTCAGGCACTGAATACCGCTGTAAAGCCTTTTACTGCTAACGCATTCCACAATGGCGAATTTGTTGAAGTTAGCGAACAGAACCTGCTGGGCAAATGGTCTGTTGTTTTCTTCTATCCTGCTGACTTCACTTTTGTATGCCCGACCGAACTGGGTGATTTGGCTGACCATTACGACCAGTTCCAGAAACTGGGTGTGGAAATCTACTCAGTATCTACCGATACTCACTTTACCCACAAAGCCTGGCATGACAGCTCCGACACCATCGGCAAAATCAACTACTTCATGGTAGGCGATCAAACCGGCACCATCAGCAACAACTTTGGTGTGATGCGTGAAGGCCAGGGTCTGGCAGACCGCGCCACTTTCCTTATCGACCCTGAAGGCGTGATCCAGGCCATTGAAGTCACTGCTGAAGGCATTGGCCGTGATGCGGAAGACCTGCTGCGCAAGGTGAAAGCCGCCCAGTATGTTGCCGCTCACCCAGGTGAAGTTTGCCCAGCCAAATGGCGTGAAGGCGAAGCCACTCTGGCTCCTTCCTTAGACCTGGTTGGTAAAATCTAACATCAGCGTCCCCTTCGGCCCGTTTGCTGCGGCAGCGGGCCGATTACTTTTCGTTTTCCTCTCTTTGTTTTCTTTTTTCACAGGACACGTACATGTTAGACGCTAATCTGAAAAAACAACTGGACAGCTATCTGCAGTATATCAAGCAGCCGATTGAGTTAAGTGTGTCCAGTGACAATAGTGACAAATCCCAGGAAGTCGAGGCATTGGTCAAAGAACTGGCCACCATGTCTGACAACATCACTTATCAACAAGTCAATAATGCCCGTACGCCAAGCATGGCCGTTGCCCCCAAGGGAGAAACTCCCCGGGTGAACTTTGCCGGTGTGCCCATGGGGCATGAATTTACCTCACTGGTATTGGCACTGTTACAGGCAGGCGGACATCCTTCTAAAGCCGCTCCCGAATTGCTGGAGCAAATTCGTAACCTGCCGGGCGAATACCATTTTGAGACCTATATTTCGCTGTCATGCCATAACTGCCCTGATGTGGTGCAGGCACTGAATTTAATGGCCAGCCTTAACCCCAACATCACCCATGTGATGATTGATGGGGCCCTGTTTCAGGAAGAAGTGGCAGAACGTGGCGTGATGGCAGTACCAGCGGTATTCCTCAATGGCGAAGCTTTCGGCCAGGGACGCATGACGCTGGAAGAGATTGTCAACAAGGTGGACAGCAGCGTAGCCGAGCAAAACGCCGCGGCCCTCAATGACAAGCCCACCTATGATGTGCTGATTGTCGGCGGTGGCCCCGCTGGCGCTGCAGCCGCCATTTATGCGGCCCGCAAGGGCATCCGTACCGGGCTGGTTGCCGAGCGCTTTGGCGGCCAGGTGATGGATACCGTAGGCATTGAAAACTTTATTTCGGTTCCTTACACCGAAGGGCCAAAACTGTCTGCGGCACTGGAGCAACATGTCAAAGCTTATGGCGTGGACATCATTAGCGGTCAGCGGGTGGCGGCTGTCACCCGTAATGACGAGATTGCCGTAGCGCTGGAGAGTGGTGCCAACCTGCACAGTAAAAGCGTTATCTTGGCCACCGGTGCCCGCTGGCGGGAGCTGGGCGTACCGGGTGAAGCGGAATATCGCACCAAGGGAGTGGCTTATTGCCCTCATTGTGACGGCCCGTTCTTCAAAGGCAAGAAAGTGGCGGTTATCGGCGGTGGCAACTCAGGGATTGAAGCGGCAATTGATTTGGCCGGCATTGTGGAACATGTCACCGTACTGGAATTTGCCGATACGTTGCGGGCTGACGATGTCTTGGTGAAAAAGGCCCGGTCACTGCCAAACATCGACATCATCACCAATGCCCAGACGACAGAAGTAGTGGGTGATGGCACTAAGGTTACGGCGCTTAATTATCAGGATCGTGCCAGCGGCGAAGCGCATCAGTTGGCGTTGGCCGGGGTGTTTGTGCAGATTGGTCTGGTGCCCAATACCACGTTCCTCAAAGAGAGTGAAATTGAGCTGACCCGTTTTGGCGAAGTGATTGTGGATGCCAAAGGCGCCACCTCCATGCCTGGCGTATTTGCTGCCGGTGATGCCACCACCGCCCCTTACAAGCAGATTATTATCTCCATGGGAAGCGGCGCCACAGCAGCCTTGAGTGCCTTTGATTATCTCATTCGTCACTCCAATGAGACGCAAACTGCCTGATGGTCTCAATGCCCATAAAAAAACCGCCATTTTGGCGGTTTTTTTATGGCTGCATCTGGTGTTATGCAGATTTTTGGGTGCGGCTGCGGGCCAGCATTTTTCGCACCAGCGTAATCACGATGGTCACCACAATGGCGCCCAGGATCAAGCCGATGGCCACGGTAACGTTTTGCAGCGCAGTCGGGTTAACCGCCAAGGTGCCGCCCAGCCCCAGCATCATGATGCCAGACATCAGCTTCAGGGTCTTGCCCTCTTTTTCCGTCAGCTTTCGCTTGCCAAGGGTCATGCTGAACGCCACCACAATGGCCAGCAGCGGAATGACATACACCACGTTATAAAACAGCAGGTACATATAGCGTTCTACCGGCGGGAAGTTGTGCATGGACAACACGCTGGTATAAATCATCGGAAAGCCTGCGGTGCACAAAAGCTCATAAGCATTGGCAAGAATGGCCAGCACCGTGGTACCCACAATCATGGCCGGCAAACTGGAGGCGCCCGACAGTTTCCCCATCCTTTTTAGCAAGCTGGTGCGGTTTTCCGCCGACATGGACAGGCTGACTTCCCCTTTGGTAAAAAAGTATTCCTTCACGTTGATGGCGCCGGCCACCAACGCCAGCAGTCCGGCCACCAGAATGATCATGCTGCCGTCACTGGCTCCCAGCAACTGGAACACATTGAGCCAGGCGCTCATGAACAAGAAATAGATAAAACCGGAGAAGAACACGAAAATGCCCCCTACCAGCAACATGCGGCCACGGCTTTTGGCATTGACCATGATGGACAGCAAAAACAGCAAGACGAAAAAGGCGCAGGGATTGAATGCATCCACCCCCGCCAGCACCAGTGTCAGGAGCGGCATGGACATGGTATCAGGCGTGACCACGCCTAAAAGGGGCAATTCCACCGGTTGCACGTCAGACATCACCACTTCGGATGCATCACAGGCACCGTTGCCGCTGTCGCTGGAGCAGGTGGCAAAAGGGGAGTCCTGGTCGCTGGCAGCAGGCGTGGTGGTCATTGTTACTTCCCTTGGCATCTCTTCCGGTGCCAGGCTGCCGCCTTGTGCCAGATAACAGCGCTTGAGCTGGTTAAGCAAGAACTCACCGGTCACTTCACGGCTGGAATAGCCTATCACCGCTTTGCCACAGGCCGCCATATAGGGCACGGAACGTGCGGCTGTGTTGGTTTGCTCGGCCAGTGTTTGCCAGACTGCCAGCGTCTCGGCGTCACCCAGCCGATAAGCGTGCAGCTCAATCCAGGGGTATTTCTGGGGCAGGGAGTCAATAAACGGATGGGCCTCTTTGCAGTGAGGGCAGCTTTTGGACCAGATGAAATACAGCGGGATTTTGAGCTGTCCCTGGCTATCCACCGTATGCCATTTTACCGCTGTTTCCGTGGCGGCTGCGTGATTCAGTACCAGACCGAAGCTCAGCAGCAGACAGAGCATCAATGTTCTGAACATAGTAAACCTGCGCGTGTGAAGGAATGAAAGAATCGGTTTTACCCCGGGAAGGGGTAAAACTTGCCGACATTCAATGTACAACAGCTAATGTGCATTCTTAATGTTGCGGCGGTAAATCTGTTACCGGTATCGAAAAAGTTTTTAAATTGAGACGATTGCAGGGCAAGTATGCGCTGGCGCACTTTCGTTGGGTGGCCAAGGGTGATATTGGCCACACCGGTTAAGTTGTCGCGCCGGCCACTAATAGTGGTTGGCAGAATTGCCGCTGATGGCTGAGGATTCACACCACAGAATGTCCACGTCCCGGCGCTCCTGGCTGCTGGCGGTACGAATGCGGGTGATAATGGGCACGGGGAGCGGTTCGGTGTTCAGGTAGTGCTTGACCCTTTCAATGCGGCGCTTGGCCAGCCACAGGTTGTAGTGGCGCAGCTTTTCATTGTCTGTAATGGCAAACACGTTGAATTCCAACAGCAAATAACCATCCTTTTTATCCATGGCCAGTTGCTTGATTTCATCCAGATGACGGGCATCCTCGCTGGAAAAGTAGGAGCTGTTATTGGCATAAAGCACCTCGCCCAATTTTTGTTCATCCGTACATATGGCCATTGCCGGCGCTGACAAAACTGACAGCAAGCAGCTTACTACTGCACTACGCGCCAAACCACGCATCACGTTCTCCCTTGTGAATACTTCCTGGTGTTCACCTGTAGGTGAAAATTACTCCTCCCTTGTATTAAAAGCAATCTATCATGTAATGTTGGTGGATAAATAATGTTAAAAAACATGGTGTTGTAAATCACTTTTGCGGAGCTTGCTTACAAGCCTCCAGCAGGTTGTGGCAGCTATTCGCTCAACTTATTGACCTTCGCGCCTGGCAGCCGCGCATCAGGGGCTATGCTCTGTGCAGGTACGGGCGGCGTTAATCATTAGTGCCAGTTTCCGTAACGTTGGCGACCATGCCCGTTGCGGCAGCTGGCAGGAGGACGGAAAAACCATGAAGATGGTTGATGTGCTGATTGTAGGGGCGGGCATTAACGGCGCCGGCATTGCCCAGCGGGCTGCGGCCATGGGGTATTCGGTGTTGCTACTGGAGCAAGGGGCGGTGGCATCGGGCACCTCTTCCCAGTCCAGCAAATTAATTCATGGCGGTTTGCGTTATCTGGAAACCTCCCAGCTTGGCCTGGTGTCCGAGGCGCTGCAGGCCAGGCGGGAGCTGCTGGCATTGGCGCCGTCATTGGTGCGGCCGGTGAAGTTTTACATTCCCCTTTATCAGCACAGCCGCCGCAGCGCCTTGGTTATCCGCGCCGGGCTCAGCCTTTATGGCTTGTTAAGCCGGGGCGATCCGCTGGGGCGTTTTCATGCCATTCCCAGCAGCCAATGGGCACAATTTCCCGGATTGCGGCTGGCGGGCATGACTCACATGTTCCAATACTGGGATGCCCAAGCCGATGACAAACGCTTGACCGAAGCGGTGGTGGACAGTGCCCGGGCTCTGGGTGCGGAAGTCGTGCTGCAGGCACAGTGCACGGCAGTGGTCCATCATGCCAAGGGGTGCCGGGTGCATTATCAGCAACAACACCGTTGCTGCGA
This sequence comes from Shewanella mytili, assembly GCF_046765975.1. Taxonomy (NCBI): domain Bacteria; kingdom Pseudomonadati; phylum Pseudomonadota; class Gammaproteobacteria; order Alteromonadales; family Shewanellaceae; genus Shewanella; species Shewanella mytili. The sequence continues at coordinate 207,483 of NZ_JBKOUD010000002.1, forward strand.
GGTCAGTGCCAAAGTGCTGGTCAACGCCACCGGTGCCTGGGTCAATCAACTGCTGGCCAAGGTTGAGCCGCCGCTGATGCAACCGGCAATCGAGTGGGTACAAGGCAGCCACTTGTTGTTGGATATTCCAGCGCCGCCGGGGATTTTGTATCTGGAGTCCTGTTTTGATGAGCGCGTGGTGTTTGTCATGCCTTGGCAGGGCAAAACCTTGCTGGGCACCACCGAAACCCATTGCGACTCCCCCCAGCCGCTTATCACGCTGGCCGAGGTGCTGTATCTGCTGGGCATTTACCGGCATTACTTCCCGCTGGCGGGAAACATGGCAACCTTGCAGGATAAAATCCTTGCCAGCTTCAGCGGCATGCGGGTGTTACCGGCCGATAACAACAGCATGTTTGCCCGTAATCGGGAGGTTCAGCTCCTGTGCCAGCCTTCCCACCCAAGGTTGTGGTCGCTTTATGGCGGCAAACTCACCACCTTTCGCCATACCGCCAAACAGGTGCTCGAGCGTATTGCGCCGTTATTGGGGCCGCGGCAAGTGATTGCGGATGTGGATACGTTACCATTGGGATGATTTTTAGCGTTAAAGCCGCTACAGTGTGGCCGCTTTCCGTCGTGGAAAAACGTTAACCAGTTTTGGGAACTGCCGTGAATTGTCATCATTTTTCTGCAGGGCGCTGTTTGTCCTGTCGCCATATCCAGCAACCTTTGGCCACGCAGCTGGCAGCCAAACAGGCGTATTTGCAGCAATTGCTGGCGCCTTTTTCCCCTGCGCAATGGCTGGCGCCGGTGCAGGGTGCTGCCAGTGCTTTTCGTAACAAGGCAAAAATGGTGGTTTTGGGCAGTGCCCATCAGCCGGTACTGGGCATTCCCGGGGCTGATGGCATGCCGGTAAACCTGTGTGATTGCCCATTATATCCGGCAGACATGCAGCAATTGCTGCAACAGTTAACCCACTTTGTGCAGCAGGCTGGGGTGCCGCCTTATCGGGTGGACAAAGCCAAGGGCGAGTTAAAGTACATTTTATTGACCCGGGCCCAGGTGAGCGGCGAATTCATGCTGCGTTTCGTGCTGCGCTCCACCACCGCCATTGCGCGGATTGAAAAGCAGTTGCCGCAGTTGTTACAACAGTTTCCCAAGATAAAAATCGTGACGGCCAACTTGCAGCCGGTGCATATGGCCAGGCTTGAAGGCGAGCAGGAAATCTGGCTGGCGGGCGCGCCGCGGCTGCGGGAAGTGTTTAACGATGTGCCGCTTTATATCCGCCCCAAGAGTTTTTTCCAGACCAATCCGCAAGTGGCCGCCGCCCTTTACCAGACTGCCAGCGCGTGGCTGGCACCCATCGCCCCCGGCTCGGTTTGGGATCTGTTTTGTGGCGTTGGCGGTTTTGGCTTGCATTGCGCCACGGCAAGCACCCGCTTGACTGGCATTGAAATTGAAGCCGAGGCCATTGCCTGTGCCCGGCTGTCGGCCAAGGAGCTGGGGCTGACGCAGGTGAACTTTCAGGCGCTGGACTCAACGGATTTTGCTGCCGGCAAGGCGGCAGAGGATGTGCCGGATGTGATCATTGTCAACCCGCCGCGGCGGGGCCTTGGCAAGGCGTTATGTCAGCAGTTGAGTGCATTCGCGCCGGATTATCTGTTGTACTCCAGCTGCAATCCCAAGACCCTGGCCGAGGATTTGGCCAGTATTGATGGTTACCGGCTGCAGCAAGTACAGCTGTTTGACATGTTCCCCCATACCGATCATTTCGAGGTGTTGGCACTGCTGCGGCGCACGGCATAATCTCGTCGGGTGTCATATTTGTGCAACAACAGTTGTGATAATCCTCTATAGATGAATTTATCGGCAGGAGCATTATCACATGTGGCAGATTTTCACCCGCTTTTTACTCTTGGGACTGGTGAGTTTTGGCGGCCCGGCGGCCCATATCGGTTATTTCCGGCGGGTGTTTGTGCAGGAGCAAAAATGGCTCGATGAATCCCAATATGCCGCCATTGTGGCGCTTTGCCAGTTTCTGCCGGGGCCGGGTTCCAGTCAGGTGGGGTTTTCCCTTGGCTATCATCGGGCCGGTTTGGCGGGTGCCGTGGCCGCATTTGCCGGGTTTACCCTGCCGTCCTTCATCCTGATGTATGTGCTGGCGCGGTTCGGGCTGGCGTATGGCTCCGCTCCCCTGATGCTTGCCGTCATTGACGGACTGAAGTTACTGGCGGTGGTGGTGGTGGCAGATGCGGTGCTGGGCATGGCGCGCCAGTATTGTCAGCAGCGCCTTACGGTGACCATCGCGTTGGTTACCGCCGTCATTTTGTTGCTGTTCCCTTATCCTTTCATGCAGTTGCTGCTGCTATCCTTGGCTGCGGTGGCGGGGCGTTATTACTGCCGCCTGCCTGCCAATGATGCCGCGCCTGCTGCCGTTAGCCTGCGCTGGTGGCCGTTGCTGCTGTTTTGCCTGCTATTGCTGGTGCCATTGGGTGGCAGTGGCTTGTGGCGCATCTTCGCCGATTTTTACCAGACAGGTGCCTTGGTGTTCGGTGGTGGTCATGTGGTGCTGCCGCTATTGCAAAGCCGGGTGGCAGAGGGCATGGAATACGATGTGTTCCTGAGCGGCTATGCCCTGGCGCAGGCCGTGCCTGGCCCCATGTTCAGTCTGGCGGCATTTCTCGGTGCCGAGTTATGGCAGTCATCGCCACTTTGGGGCGCATTGGTGGCCACGCTCGCCATTTTCATGCCGGGGTTCTTACTGGTGCTGGTGTTTAACGGCAACTGGCAGTCACTGGTGCAGCGCCCGGCCATCGGCGCCGCTGTTGCCGGGGTGAACGGGGCCGTGGTGGGGCTGCTGCTCAGTGCCCTGTATCAGCCGGTATTTGTCAGTGCCGTGCAGCAGCCGTGGCAGATGGCCATGGTGCTGCTGGGGGTATTGCTGCTGCGCATCTGGAAGCTGCCGTTACTGGTGTTGATTTTGCTGTTTGTTGCCGTGCCGGTAGCCGTGTTATTGGTGGGATGAAATCGGCGTTTTTGCCGTTTAGTTAGCACTATCCGGGCGGCAACGCGCTATACTGGCAATCTTCAACCATGACTGGGGATCTGCTGAGATGAAGTTGGGTGTACGCAATAAGATACTACTGTTGGCGCTGGTACCTTTACTGTTTTGTGGCACTGCTGTTGGGATTTTTTCCTATATTACCGAATCGGATCTGTTGCAGGAAAACGTGCAGGAAGTTCGTCAGCAGCTGATTGATGAACGCCGCCAGGAACTGGTGCATGTCACCCAGGTGGCCAGCGAAATTGTCAATTACCAGCGCCAGCATCATGGCGACGTCGGCAAGGCATTGCGTAACGTCCGCTTTGGCAATGCCGGCTATTTCTATATTTATGACGGTCAGGGACGCAATATCTTCCATGGCTTGTTACCCGAACTGGAAGGCACTGAACAAATCGGCATGACTGATCCCAAAGGCATTAAAATCGTGCAGGGGTTATTGCAGTCCGTGCGCAACGGGGATGGCTTCCTCAGCTTTTATTACCAAAAACCCGGCAGTGAGGGGCTGGTGGAAAAACTCGGTTATGCCGCTGCCGTACCAGGCAGTGACTGGATTATCGGGACCGGTGCCTATGTGGATGACATTGAAGAGGCGGTGGCGGCATATCACAGCAATGCCAAGGAGATGATCCTCAATAAAATCTGGCTGATTATCGGTGCCATCGTGGTGATCATGCTGGTGAGTGCCATTATTGTATTCTGGATCTCCGGCCGGATGATGACCCCCATCCTGAACATGCTGCATAACCTCAATGACATTGCCAAAGGGGAAGGGGATCTCACCAAACGGCTGCAGATAAGCGGTCATGATGAAATTGCCCAGTTAGGCAACGCCTTCAACCTCTTTGTGGACAAACTGCAGCACATCATGCAAAACGTTGCCGGTTGCACCCGGGAGCTTAACGATGCGGCCCAATGCATTCATGAGCAGAGTAAATCCATTGCCGATCAGCTGTTTAATCATAATCAGGAAACCGATCAGGTGGTAACCGCCATTACTGAGATGTCTTCCACCGCCCAGGAAGTGGCCAACAACACCAATCAGGTGGCCGATGCCACCCGTGAAGCCACCGCCGAGGTAGCCAAGGCCCAGGATTGCGTGGACACCTCCCTGACCGAAGTTTCCGCCCTGATGAACGAGATAAACAGCGCCGCTGCGCATATTGATGCATTGAACGAACAGTCGCAAAAGATTAATAGCGTACTGACCGTGATTGGCGGCATTGCCGAGCAAACCAACCTGCTGGCATTGAATGCCGCCATTGAAGCGGCCCGGGCCGGTGAGCAGGGACGGGGATTTGCCGTGGTGGCGGATGAAGTGCGTAACCTGGCCAGCCGTACCCAGGCCAGCACCCTGGAAATCAACGACATGCTCAGTGAGTTGCATGCGTTGGTGGAACAGGCCGTGGGCGCCATGGAGCAAAGCCAGCAAAACTGCAAGCGCAGCGTGGAATCGTCCCGGCTGATTTCTGAAAGCCTGGGCGGCGTCACTACCTCGGTTACCGCCATTAACGACATGAGCACCCAGATTGCCACCGCCGCGACGGAGCAAAGTTCCGTTACGGAGGAAATCAACCACAATATTTATAAAATTCAGGAGATTGTGGCTGAGCTTACGAGAGCCAGCGAAGAGGCGGCACAAATGAGCGAAACCGTCTCCGGCAGTGGCCAGCATCTGGATGGGCTGGTGGGGCAGTTTCGTCTCTGAGCCCGATGATGGATGACAACAGCGCCTGCGGGCGCTGTTTTGCTATTGGGCGTCAATTCAGCGGCTTTACTGTTGGGATTTTTTTCGACAATCTGGCCCGTCATGATAGGTTTCAGCGGTCGCTTAGGTTAAAATGCGCGGCTGCATAGCATGTTAATGTTCCAATTTAAGCAAAGTAGAGTCCACATGTTTGAAGTAAATCCGGTAAAAAACAAAATCAAGGAGCTGACGGAACGCACCGAACTCCTTAGGGGGTATCTTTGACTATGACGCCCGTAAAGAGCGTCTGGAAGAAGTGGTCCGCGAGCTGGAAAGCTCAGACGTCTGGAATGACCCGGAACGGGCCCAGGCATTAGGCAAAGAACGGGTGTCCCTGGAAAAGGTGGTGCAAACCATCGACGACATGGACCAAGGGCTTGAAGACGTATCCGAACTGCTGGCACTGGCCGTTGAAGAGGAAGATGAAGACACCTTCAACGAAACCGAGCAGGAGCTGGACAAACTGGAAAAAGAGCTGGAGGAACTGGAGTTCCGCCGCATGTTTTCCGGCAACAGCGATGAATCCGATTGTTACCTGGACATTCAGTCTGGCTCCGGTGGCACCGAAGCGCAGGATTGGGCCAACATGGTACTGCGCATGTACCTGCGCTGGGGCGAAGAGCACAATTTCAGTCCGGAACTGATTGAAGTGTCAGATGGCGAAGTGGCCGGCATCAAGAGTGCCACCATCAAATTCAGCGGCGAATATGCCTATGGCTGGTTGCGTACCGAAACCGGCGTGCACCGTTTGGTTCGCAAGTCACCGTTCGACTCCGGTGGCCGTCGTCATACCTCGTTTTGCTCCGTGTTCGTTTATCCGGAAATTGATGACTCCATTGAGATTGACATCAATCCGGCAGATTTGCGCATTGACGTGTACCGCGCCTCCGGTGCCGGTGGTCAACACGTAAACCGTACCGAATCTGCCGTACGTATTACCCACGTTCCCACCAACACCGTGACCCAGTGTCAGAATGACCGTTCCCAGCACAAGAACAAGGAAACGGCCATGAAACAGCTGAAGGCCAAGTTGTACGAGCTGGAACTGAAAAAACACAATGCCGAAAAGCAGGCAGCGGAAGAATTGAAATCCGATATTGGCTGGGGCAGCCAGATTCGCTCCTACGTATTGGACGATTCCCGCATCAAGGATTTGCGTACCGGCGTGGAAACCCGCAACACCCAAGCGGTGCTGGACGGAGATTTGGACAGATTTATTGAAGCCAGCCTTAAATCCGGGCTGTAAGTAGAGAAGAAACTGAAATGACTGAACAACTGGATGAAAACAAGCTGATTGCAGAGCGTCGTGCCAAACTGGAGCACTATCGCGAAACCGGGCCTGCCAATGGTCACCCTAACACCTTCCGTCGCAGCCACAAGGCGGCCGAGCTGGAAGCGCAGTTTGGCGACAAGAGCAAGGAAGATTTGGAAGCGCTGGATTTCCACACCGCTGTTGCCGGCCGGGTTATGGCTAAACGTGGTCCGTTCATGGTGCTGCAGGATGTGTCCGGTCGAGTTCAGGTCTATGCCGATAAAGCCGTGCAGGCAGATTTGAAAACCCGTTATCAGGGGCTGGATATCGGTGACATCATCGGCGTTAAGGGCCAGCTGCACCGTTCCAATAAAGGCGATTTGTTCGTCAATATGGAAGAGTACCAGCTGCTGACCAAAGCCCTGCGGCCACTGCCTGAAAAATTCCACGGGCTGACCGATCAGGAAACCCGTTACCGCCAGCGTTACGTGGATTTGATTGTCAACGAAGAATCCCGCAACACCTTCAAGATGCGCTCCAAAGTGGTGGGTGCCATCCGCAGCTTCATGGAAAGCAAAGAGTTCATGGAAGTGGAAACACCCATGATGCACGCCATTCCTGGCGGCGCCTCTGCCCGTCCATTCATCACCCACCACAATGCGCTGGACATCGACATGTACCTGCGCATTGCGCCAGAGCTGTACCTGAAACGTCTGGTGGTAGGCGGCTTTGAGCGGGTGTTTGAAGTTAACCGCAACTTCCGTAACGAAGGGCTGTCACCTCGCCATAATCCGGAATTCACCATGATGGAATTCTATATGGCCTATGCGGATTACCGCGACCTGATGGACTTCACCGAAGAGATGCTGTCTTCCATCGCCCGCCAGTTGCTGGGGGATACCAAAGTGGCCTATGGCGAACACACCATCGACTTTGGCGGTCCTTATGCCCGCATGAGCATGCTTGAAGCCATCCAGCACTACAATCCGCAAAACGCCACCATCCAGGCGATGACTTACGAAAACGTGAAAGATTTGGACTTCATGCGTCAGTTGGCCAAAGACGTTGGCGTGGAAATCGAGTCTTTCTGGACCTGTGGTCAGCTGCTGGAAGAGATTTTTGGTGAAACCGCCGAGCCGCAACTGATGCAGCCCACCTTCATCACCGGCTATCCTGCGGACATTTCACCGCTGGCGCGCCGTAGCGATGATAACGAGTTTATCACCGACCGTTTTGAGTTCTTTATCGGCGGCCGTGAAGTGGCCAACGGCTTTAGCGAATTGAATGACGCTGAAGATCAGGACAGCCGCTTCAAGGCTCAGGTTGCCGCCAAAGATGCCGGCGATGATGAAGCCATGTTCTACGACGGCGATTACATTCGCGCACTGGAACACGGTTTGCCACCAACCGCCGGTCAGGGCATTGGGATTGACCGCCTGGTGATGCTGTTCACCAACAGCCACACCATTCGCGACGTGATCCTGTTCCCGGCCATGCGTCCGGAAGCCTGATTGTAGCGCAGCATGAAAAAGCCGGCGTTTGCCGGCTTTTTTGCAGCTACAGGGTCAATACTTGCTGCAAATGCGGTTGCGACCGAGATTCTTGGCCATGTACAGCCCCCGGTCAGCCCTTTCCAGCAAGGCTTCTATTTTGCCGTCCTCGGGCAGAAATTCACTGATCCCGCCGCTGATGCTGCTGCAGTTTTGCGGCAAGTCCATCTCCAGCAACACCCGCTGTATTTTGCGCCGCAACCTGTCAGCCACACTCCAGGCCTGCTGGCGATTGGTCTGGGGCATTAAAATGGCAAACTCATCGCCGCCATAGCGGGCGGGCACGTCCTCATCGCGCACGGTTTGCAGGCATACGCGCCCTACGGCTTCTATCACCTTGTCGCCAATCAAGTGGCCGCAGCTGTCGTTCAGCTGTTTGAAGTAGTCCAAATCAAACACCAAAATGCTGCAGGGAGTGTGGTGGCGATGGAACAGGTTGAATTGGCGGGTTAGTTGATCCCGCAATTTTCGGCGGTTATAGAGGTGGGATAGCTCGTCAATTTCACTCAGGTGTTGCAGCCGTTGCTCCAGCTGGTGGCGCACGGTGATGTTGCTGGCAACCCACAGTACGGCATCTTCCCCGTTTACCGGAAAAGACAGCGGCTGAATGCGGGCCTCAAACCACAGCGGCTCCTCCGGGCCGTCTTCCAGCCCTTTGACATCGGATTTAAGCAGCTGATACTCCACAATGGTCATTTGCCCGGTGCTGAGTACGGTGGCTATCAGCTGGGCAAACCATTTGGCTTTTTCGGCTGCCAGTACATCGTTCAGGTTGCAGCCGATAAGGTTATAGCCCCGGTTATAGTAACGCTTGTCCGTTCCCCCAAAAATATGGGTGTATTGACCGCTGCGGGTAATGATGAATGCCGGGTCTGGCAACGTGTCCAGAATGGTTTGCAACTGCAACAACGAAAACATCGCGTCTCCCTGCCATGTTATCTCTCTGTATTAGTTTACTTTAGCTGTTGATTGCCTTGTGCGACACGTTAATGGATGACCCAGTGCAGGTTTTGCGGATTTTATTGGCATGGCAGGCCTTATCCGGCATCAAACTGGGGGGAGGTAAAACCTGGCGGGGGCTATGAGGTTTCACTCAAACAGCGTGAGCTGTGGCGCGTTGGTGCCGGTATCCGGCCAGTTCAAGGGCGGTAAGGGCGGTTGCTGCAACGATTGTTGGTAAGCAGATAAACGCTGCCAAAGCCTGGCGGCCAGTTGCGGTGCCTGGGCGTTGTCCGGGGTGTGTACAAAAAGATAAGGTTCGCGGTCTTGGGCCAGCCACTGGCTGAGCTTTGCAAGCCAGGGGGTGAATAACCGCTCACTGGCAGCCAAATCCAGCTGGCCGATAAAACGCACCATGGGATGGGGTCCGGTGGCAATGGCATGTACCGGCACCCTGGGCTTTTTTTGCTGCGCATCAAGGGTGAGCGGATCTGCACTTTGGTCGGCAAACAGTGGCCGGCTGTCCATGATGATGCGGTTTATCCCCCGGCTCATCAGTAACCGGTTGAGTTGCTGCTCTGCGGCGCCCTTGGCAAAAAACTGTGGATGGCGCACCTCCACCCCAAAGGCAAGGCCGCTGGGCAGTTGTTGCAAAAAACGCGCAAGCAGGGGCAGGGCATCCGGGCCGAAAGCCGCCGGCAACTGAATTTGCCAAAGGCCGGTATTTACGGTCAGCGGCGCCATGGCGTTAAAGAAATCCGTTAACGCCTGCTGGCAGTGGCGCAGCTGTTGCTGGTGGGTAATGGTTTGTGGCAACTTGAAGGTGAAACGAAACGAGGCCGGTACGGCTTGGGCCCAAGCCGTGGCGATGGCTGGTGACGGGGTGGCGTAAAAACTGGTGTTGCCCTCAACGCTGCCAAATACCTGCGCGTACCGGGCCAGGCGCTGGGCGGGGGCACAGTGTTCCCCGTAAACCTGTTGCCAGTGGGCGTGAGACCACATGGCCATGCCAAGGCGCAGTGGCGTGGCACTCATAGTGGCTCGGCGGCCAGTTTTTCCCGGATAAGCTCCACCATGGCCTGGGCGGCAAAGGATAAGGGATGGCCTTTACGCCAGAACAGTGATAGCTCCCAGATGAGATCGCAGGTGGCTAGGGGGACCCGGCTGACGCCTGCCACGGCATGGCGCTCGGCCATGAACTCGGGGATGATCATCACGCCGGTGCCTGCGGCCACCAGGGTAATGCCAAAATCCGGGTGGCTGACTTTGGTGGCAACCTTGGGCATGAAACCGGCTTTGACACATCCGCCAAACACCAGCTCATGCAAGGCGTATTCTTCGTCAAACAGGATTTGGGGTTCGTTTTCCAGCTGTTTTAATGAGAGCTCTTTGTGTCTTGCCAGCGGATGCTGTTTGGGTAACACCACTTCCATATGATTGCGGCGAATGCAAAAACCTTCAAACTCCTCATCAAACGAGATAATCCCGGTGGCCAGCTCCACATCGCGTTTTTTCAGGGCAATGGCCTGTTCAATGCCGCCCCGGACAAACAGCTGCATGTTGATTTTGGGATAGAGACTGCGATATTTGGCGATGACCGGCGCGAAAATTTCGGCGCTTCCCAACGGCGCCAGCCCCAGATGCAACTCACCGGCGTTGAGGCTGCGCTGGGCTTCCAGCTCCCGGTGCATCTCCATTTTGACCTTTAACAGCTGCATGCCGTAGCGGTACACCACTTCGCCGGAGGCAGTGGGTTTTAACTGGGAGCCGCGTTTGCCCCGCTCCAGCAGGGTGAGCTCCAGTTCCTCTTCCAGCAGGTTGATGGCCTTGGAGAGTGCCGGCTGGGTGATGTGAATGGCTTCTGCGGCCTTGGCAAAACCGCAGTGATCCACAATCTCAATGAAATAGCGAATGACTTTCAGATCCATATGATAACCTTTCGGAATCCTATCTATTATTAATATTCATTTTTTTTATCTAAATTGTCACCCTACAATAACTGCCAATAAGAGATTTTTTGGTGGTGTAATGCAAAGTTTTATTCGTTCGTCCCACGGTCACCGCAGCCGTTTACTGCTGGCGCAGAGTAAACACTACAGTGCAGCGTTGTTGCAGATAGGTCTTATCTGCTTGTTGGCCTGGGGTGCGCATGCCATTGCGGCCATGATCCACTCGCCCATTCCTGGCAGTGTTATCGGGTTGTTTGTGGTATTGCTGGCACTGGCTTTAAAAATCATTCCGGAAAAAGCATTGCAACTGGGCGCCGCATGGTTCATTGGTGACCTGTTGTTGTTCTTCATTCCGCCAATGATTTCAGTGCTGAAGTACGAAAATTTGTTGGAACACTACGGCCTGAATATTCTGTTCACTCTCGTGGTGGGTTCAGCCAGCGTACTGCTCAGTACCGGTATTGTGGTGGATAGGGTATTCCGTTTCGAGCGCAAATTAAACCTTAAACGGCAGATGGCTCGGCAAAAAGCGAGAGGTCACATAAAGTTATGAGCCAATCAACATTATTGGCATTGTTAAGTCTGGCAATTACCGTTGCCAGTTATTACTCGGCCAAGGCTCTGTATCGTCGTCATAAAACCTGGTGGTTGTTGCCCAGCATCATGGCGCCGGTGGTGGTTATCGTAATGGTGGTGTTGCTGTCCATCCCGTTACCCACTTATTTTGAATACACACACTGGCTGGTGACATTGCTGGCACCCGCCACCATTGCTTTCGCCTTGCCCATTTATCGTGAGCGGCAGTTGATCCGCAAATACCCCATTACCATCAGTTTTGGGGTGCTGGCCGGGGTGATGTTCGGCCTGACGTCCACCTGGCTGCTGGTGCAGTTTGTACCGCTGCCAGCCGAGTTGAGCCACAGTGTATTGGTGCGTTCCGTTTCCACACCGTTTGCACTGCAGGCCACTGACGCTTTTGGTGGCGTGCCCGAGCTGACCGCCATGCTGGTCATGCTCACAGGGATTATCGGTATGGTGATTGGTGAGCCGCTGTTTCGTCTGGCCCATATTCATACCGCGTTGGGTAAAGGGGTGGCATTGGGGGCTTCTGCCCACGGTTCAGGTACCGCCAAAGCCACTGAAATCGGTCAGCAAGAAGGCGTTGTGGCCAGTCTGACCATGATATTTGCCGGTATTACCATGGTGGTGGGCGCCCCGGTATTTGCCTGGATTTTTTCGTAAGTATTGCAGTGATTGCCCGTTGGCTATCACCCACAGTTTGATTACCGCCCTTTGGGTTTGGTAATCGTCGCCTGATCCCCCAATCAGGCAAACCTATCCTGAGTCTCTCAGGTCTTCATGTTGCGTTTATGCCGGTGGTTCCCCCCACCGGCTTTTTTTTTGCCTGAAATTCGGCGTAATTCAGCTATTGATCTCGTTTTATCGCTGCGCGATGGTAAGTTGGCGATCTAGGCAACGTCGTGAGCTTTCGTGCTCATACGACGAGATAAGGGGGCTAGACGGCTTCGCCCCCTTATCAATCCCCCTACCGTCCCACGACGCAAAACGCTACGGGCTTATGGGCAGCCATTTTCGCAAATCGCTGCCAACTCGGTATCCATTCCTCGGTGCGGCTTCGTCGGCCTTCATGCCTCGATTGCTCAATGGCTGCCCAACGCACCTGCGCAGCGCCAAGGGGAATGGGTGTCGCCAATTCGTTTGGTGTTGGAACGTTGCACAGTTCGTGCTTGATAAGATTGGTCTGCATCTATGTAGCTGGCGCAGCTAAGATTTATCACTGCGTGATTGCAACCTGAGGTTGCGAAAGTCGTGAGCTGTCGCGCTCACACTGCGACCAAGGGGCGATGCTCGTCCCTCGCCCCTTGGAACCCCGACGACGCCCCACGGCGCAAAACGCTACGGTGCTTCTGGTTTGTCATCTGCGAAAATCGCTCTGATTCGGAATCCATTCCTCACCATCGCTTCTCGTCGTCCTTGACTCGATTGCTTGATGCCTGCCCAACGCACCTGCGCTACGCTAAGGGGAATTGGTGAAGCCCGACAATTCTGTGGGTTTAAGCTAAAAATATTAGATGTTGTATCGTGTGTTTTATTTAGTAAAGAATTTAAACAGTAAATGCATATTCTTGTATTAGCGCAAACATCAAAGATTGAGTAGTTAACAATGAGTGACATTTAAACTCTTCTCAACCCTATAAATACAGTTTTACATCGACTGCTTACTCAACCAGTCTGCAGAACACGCTATAATTAACTTAGATTAGCAATTTAATCGCACCTTCACTTAGATTTACACCTATAAAAAAACAGAGTTATAAAAATCAAAGTCATAACAATCAAACTTACATTCTCTCCCAAGGTATCATAAACAATCGAAACCGTCAGTGGGACTGAAAATGCAAATATTATAAATTTAACTTCTCGCTCCTTAAATCTCTGGTTTGAAACAATTAGCAGTAACGTCAAGAACAAAAGAAATATGTTAATTGCAACTACCATAATGCATTCCTTTGGAAATTGAAAAGTATGAATATTGGCTTAATAGGAGTTAATTTTTCACACTCTCGCAGGACTGGCTGATTTGTTGAGTGGTGCACTTATTATCTGAATTCTGGTGTTCTTTAACTCTGACAAACTGCTGCGTATCTCGAACTGGTTCTGGGTAGGTTGATGGGCTATCAGTATGTAGTACCTCATTTCCCATAATCATTCGGTGTTTATCTGGGATAACATTAGGAGATACAATTCCATATCTGCCGTTCATGTGAGCCATTTCGTATTTAACATGCGGAATACCTAAAGCTTTGCATAGTTCCTCCGCAACTTTTTATGACCAATGCTCCCCGGTGTTTTCCCTTGAGTATTTAAACAGCCATCGAACGTTGCCACCTTTAAAGTTAAACCAAAATTTTTCTTTGGTACCTAATTGCTCTAGGTCTTCAGGACTCACGTTTAACCCTTTAATTTCAAATGCCATACGCAGTTCTAAATCAATTCCTTATAAATTTAGGATTGGCCTTTACATGCTGAATTACATTTGTGTTGTTTAATCCAGCCTCAGCACCTTAATCTACAGGATTACTCCGAGAATTCCCAGCACATGCGGACTTGTGGCCGTCGCCAGCATGGATGCTGGCGTCGAGATTACACGGATGTACTTGCATCGTGCCACAAGGATGCGTGTGCATAAGCCCGCTGCAGGCGATTTATAGCTGTAGTAAAAACAGCAGCATCGGCGCGCAGCAGATAGAACTCATGCTAATCAGCGGCGCTAGTGAAATGAAGCGAGAGCTTACCAGCAACTCCCGTTGCCGTCAGGCTACAAAAACAAAAAAGCCCGCGTTTGCGGGCTTTTCCATCGAACGAGCAACGAAAGGCAATTACTTACCTTCGTTATAACGTTCTGCGCTGGAGAGGATTTCAGCGCGGGCAGAGGCGGCATCTTCCCAGCCGTCCACTTTTACCCATTTGCCTTCTTCCAGATCCTTGTAGTGTTCAAAGAACTGTTTGATCTGTGCTTTCAGCAGTGCTGGCAGATCGTTCACATCATTGATGTGTTTGTATTCTTTGGAAACCTTGTCGTGTGGTACGGCCACGATTTTGGCATCTTCGCCGGATTCGTCGGTCATTTTCAGTACGCCAACAGGGCGGCAGCGGATCACGCTACCAGGCTGCAGTGGGTACTGGGTTGGTACCAGCACGTCTACCGGGTCGCCATCCAGGCTCAGGGTTTGGTTTACGTAGCCATAGTTGCAAGGGTAAAACATGGGCGCGGTCATCATGCGATCCACAAACAGGGCGCCGGTGTCTTTGTCCACTTCATATTTGATGGGGTCGTGGTTTTGTGGAATTTCAATCACAACGTAGATATCGTCTGGCAGAGAGATGCCCGCAGGCACAGCAAGTAAGCTCATTTGTTTATCCTTCACGGTAAGTGGAATCTTGGCGGCATAGCCGGCATGAATTAGCGTTAAGTGGCGGCTATTATAACGCGATTTGGCGGCTTGCCAACGCTGGCAAACCGCCGCTATGCAGGTGGATTAAAGCGCAGGTTCGCTGCTGTAATCCAGCGCGTGGTATTCCAGGCAGGCATCCACTTCATTGGCGGAGCCGAGGATTACCGCCACCCGCTGGTGAATGGCCTGCGGTTCGATATCCAGAATGGCCTGGTAACCGGTACTGGACTTGCCGCCGGCCTGTTCCACCAGAAACGACATGGGGTTGGCTTCGTACATCAGGCGCAGTTTATAGGGCTTTTGCGGATTCTTGTTGTCGGTGGGATAGGTGAAAATCCCGCCGCGGGACAATACCCGGTGCACGTCGCCCACCATGGCGGCAATCCAGCGCATGTTGAAGGCTTTTTCCCGAGGACCGATTTTGCCCAGCAGCAAATCGCTGATGTAGGTTTGCATTGGGGCTTCCCAGAACTGCTGGTTAGACATGTTAATGGCAAATTCAGCGGTGTCTTTGGGGATGCTGACCGCCGGGTTGGTAAGCAGGTATTCGCCGCTTTGCGGGTCAAGGGTGAACAGCTGCACGCCGTGGCCGGTGGTCAGGGCCAGCATGGTGGCGGGGCCATAGAGCACGTAACCTGCCGCAAGTTGCTGGCGGCCGCTTTGCAGGAAGCTTTGCTCGCTCACATCACCTTGTGGGGCGGGCAATACGGAAAAAATGGTGCCTACCAGTGAGTTGATGTCGATATTGGATGAGCCGTCCAGCGGATCAAAGCAGACCAGATAATCGCCGTTATCGCCCAGGATCACCGGCAGATCTTCCTCTTCCGAGGCCAGCGCCCGTACATTGCCATCGGCGCGCAGGGCGTCCTTGAGCATGTCGTTGGTGATGATATCCAGTTTCTTCTGGGTTTCACCCTGTATGTTTTCATGATCCGTGCTGCCTAATACACCCGCCAGTGCGCCTCGGCGTACTGCGTTGCTGATGGCAACTGAAGTGGTGGCGAGGGTCTGGAGCAGTTGCACCAGCGATGCCGGAATAGCTTGGTTGGCTAGAGTTTGAGCCAGGGTTTGCATGCTGTTTCCTTAATGTGAATTCGGGAGCCGTTCCTGGGGGCTAATCATAACGCAAAAAAGTGCGGCTTTCAGCGCTTGTGGTGGCTGTTTGTTCAAGGGGGGCAAAATAGGGCAGAATGGAGCACCGGATTTTCCGTTGCCGTTTGGCCGCTATGGAACCACTTACATGTCCCGATACTGGATTTACACTGCATTTATGACACTTTCAATGGCATTTGGCAGCACGGCTGCTGCCCAAACCCTCACCGGTGGCACCGAACCACTTATTGTTGAACGGCTGCATGCCTCGCCGGATTTGGCCGGCAGCAGTCCGCGCCAGTTAACCCTGTCGCCCGATGGCCGCCTGGCCACCTTTTTGGTGGGGCGCAAGGATGATCTGCATTTTTACGATCTCTGGCAGATGGATGTGGCCAGCGGTGAGGTGAGCCTGTTGCTGGACGCCTCAAAATTATCCCAAGGGGCGTTGTCTGATGAAGAAAAAGCCCGTCGCGAACGCCAGCGGATTTTTGGGCAGGGCATCATGGAGTATGTTTGGGCGGATGATGGCAAGGCGCTGCTTATCCCCTCTGCCGGAAAACTCTATTACTACACGCTGGCAGACGGCAAGGCGCGGTTGTTGCCCACAGGTGACGGCTTTGCCACCGATGCCAAATTGTCGCCCAAAGGCCATTACGTGACCTTTGTGGCCGGGCAGAACTTATGGCTGCTGGGGTTGGCGGACAATCAACTGACCCAGTTAACCACTGACGGTGGCGGTGTGATTAAAAACGCCATGGCAGAATTTGTGGCCCAGGAAGAGATGGGGCGCATGACCGGTTACTGGTGGGCGCCGGATGAGTCGGCCATTGCCTTTACCCGCATTGATGAATCGCCGGTTACTGAAGTCACCCGCAACGAGATTTATGCCGACGGCATCAAGCTCATTCAGCAGCGTTATCCGGCGGCGGGCAGTGATAACGTGCTCATTCAGCTGGGGGTTATCAACATCAACAACAAGCAGCTGCGCTGGATTGATCTTGGCGATGACCGTGATTTTTACCTGCCACGGGTGAACTGGTTGCCCGATAGCCGTCATTTGGCGTTTCAGTGGCAGAGCCGCAACCAGCAGCAACTGGCACTGCGCATGGCTGACACCCATACAAAGGGGGCGCCGGCATTGCTGCTCACAGAGCGCAGTAACGCCTGGATTAACCTCAATGACGATTTGCACTTCCTGAAACAGGGCGGTTTTTTATGGAGCTCTGAGCGCAGCGGCTTTAACCATATCTACCGCTTTGATGCCAATGGCAAACAGCTGGCACAGCTGACCCAAGGCAACTGGGCCGTTGACAGCATCCGCCATGTGGATGAGTCCCAAGGCTGGGTGTATTTTGCCGGTCGCAAAGACAGCGATATTGAAAAGCACCTGTATAAAGTGCGTCTCGATGGCAGCGGGCTTAGCCGTTTGTCCCAGCGGCCGGGGATGCATGATGCCACCTTTGCCGATAATGCGCCGGTGTATCTGGATTACTTCAACTCCCTGTCTCAGCCGCCCCAAGTGAGTTTGCACGATGCCAGTGGCAAACGTTTGCGCTGGGTGGAGGAAAACGCCGTAAAACCGGGGCATCCATTGTACCCTTATGCGGGTTTGTGGCAGTTGCCCGAGTTTGGCACCCTTGGCGCCGATGACGGCCAGACCCTGCATTACCGCCTGTTCAAGCCGGCCAATTTCAATCCTGCCAAGCGTTATCCGGTGCTGGTGCGGGTGTATGGCGGCCCCCATGCCCAACTCGTGGTCAACAGCTGGAGCAGTCAGGATTATTTCACCCAGTACCTGTTGCAACAGGGGTTTGCAGTATTTCAGTTGGATAATCGCGGCTCCGGCCATCGGGGCACCCGTTTTGAGCAGGCCATTTACCGGCAACTGGGCGTGGCGGAGGTAGCCGATCAGCAGCGCGGCGTGGCGTTTTTGCGTAGCCTGCCCTGGGTGGATGGCAGCAAGATTGCCATTTACGGCCACAGCTACGGTGGTTACATGGCCTTGATGTGCAAGTTCAAGGCGCCGGAAGATTTTGCCTTGGCCATCAGTGGCGCGCCGGTCACCGACTGGGCCTTGTACGACACCCATTACACCGAGCGTTATCTGGCACATCCGGCCGAAAATCCCCAAGGGTATCAACAGAGCAGTGTGCTGCCTTATCTTGGCGGTTATCAGCAAGGGTTATTGATGTATCACGGCATGGCCGATGACAATGTGCTGTTTGAAAACAGCACCCGGGTGTACAAGGCGTTGCAGGATGAGGGCAAGCTGTTCGAGATGGTCAACTATCCCGGTGCCAAGCACTCCATGCGCGGTAATGCGGTAAAAACCCACTTGTATCGCTCGCTGACGGATTTTTTGCAGCGGCATTTCCAGCGGCAATAAGCGGGCACTGAGCGGTGCGGGTAACAAGCGCTGCTATGGCTTGGATGATGGTTTGGACGATGGCTGGGGCTTGGGCAGCAGCCATTTCAGCAGCATGGGCCCCAGCAGGGTGGTGATGATAATCACCAGTACCAGCTCGGTGAACACCTCCGGCGGAATGATGTGCAACTGCTGGCCGATTTGGGCAAACACCAGCCCCACTTCGCCCCGGGGGATCATTGCGCAGCCTACCCGCCATTTGTCGCGCCATGGGCCTTTTACCGGCAGCCCCGCCAGCAGTTTTCCTGCCAGTGCCAGCACTATCATGGCGCCAATCAGCAAAAGGTTGCCACCATCAAGTTGCAGCTGGCTTAAATCCACGCTAATCCCCACATACACGAAGAAAATCGGCGCGAACACTTCGGTCAGCGGTTTCATGGCGTGTTCCAGTTTATTGGTAAAGGGGTAGGGATTTTGCAAATAACGCTGCCAGGGCCAGACAAACTGTCGGGATAACGCCAGCCCGGCAGAAAACCCGCCCAGCAAGGCCGGGGCGCCGGCATGGTGGGCCTGCCAGGCGAACAGGCAGATGAGCGCCAGCATCACCACCGCTTCATACCCGGTATTGCGGGCGTGGCCGCTGGCAAAACGCAGCAGGTAAACCATCATCCGCCCCAAGGGCGGCGCCAGCAGCAAAAAGGCCAGCAGGGTGGCAATCAGTTGCAGCAGTTGTCCCGGGGCAATATGGCCGTTACTGGCAAAGTTGAACAGCACGCTGAGCAATACCACGCCGGCGATGTCATCCACCACGGCGGCACCGAGGATGATCTGGCTGGTATGTTGCTGTTGTTGCCCGGCATGGGTGAGCACGCTCAGGGAAACGCCAATGCTGGTGGCGGTGAGGGCGCAGCCGTAAAAAATGGCGGCAAAGGGTGACAACTGCAGGCCGTAATAAGCGGCAAAACCTGTCAGCAGCAGCGGCAGGGCAATCCCGATAAGGGCCACCAGCAGCACCTGGCTGCCTGCATGGTACAGCCGTTTGATAGAGGTTTCGGTGCCGATGCTGAATAACAGCAAAATGATCCCCAGCTCGGCAATATTGGCCAGCAGCTGATTGGGGGCAAGCCACCCCAGTATTGACGGCCCCAGCAAGACGCCTGCGGCGATTTCCCCCACCACCGCAGGCCAGCCGAGCCGCTGGCAACCTTCCCCCAGTAACCGGGACAGTAACAGGATCAAAAACAGCGCAATTAGCAAGTCATCTATCGGCACGTTTCTTCCCCGCTTTGATACACTTAAATAAAGGGCGCCACCGTTTGCCCCTCTATTGAGTAGAGTCCAGTTTCTGCCTAAAAACCAGTGAAAAACGGGAGAAATCACATGGGAAAACTGTTTATTGTTGAACCGCATGAATCTGCGAACACCGATGTCATTACCAAGGGATTGCAATTGGCCAAGCAACTGGGCAAAGACCCGGAGATTTTTGCCTACTGCTATGAATATTTTTCTGGTGATCCCATCATTTACGAAGAGGCCAAGCAGCAGCTGCAGCAGAAAAAGCAGCAGGAATTAACCGCAAGACTCAATCAGTTGCAGGCCGGTGACGTGCCACTGCATGTGGTGTGGAGCAAATATCTGGCAGAACATGCCAGCCAGTACGCCGCCAATGAAGGATTTGAGCTGATAGTCAAGGGTATCCATTCCAGTGAGCATATGTTACCCACTGACTGGCAACTGCTGCGCACTACCAAAGTGCCGGTGATGCTGCTGACGCAAAATCCGTTGCAGCATGGCTCCAGCGTGTTGATGGCACTGGATTTGGACACGGATGACAAACACAAGCAGCAACTTAACCAGCAGGTGCTGCAACATGCCCGCATGTTGGCTGATGCCAGCGAGGGTACACTGCACCTTGCCTACATCTTGCGGGTACCGCGCATTATTCGCGATCTGGAAGTGCTCAACTTGCAGCAACTGGTGAAGGACGCCTACCAGCGCCATCAGCTGATACTGGCGCAAATCGGCTTACCCAAAGAGCAGGTGCACATTGTTTGCGGCGATCCGGATCTGTGTCTGTATCAGCTGGCTTGCCGGCTCAAGAGTGACTATCTGGTGATGGGGGCGCGGCAGCGCCAAGGGCTGATGGGCTGGATGCTGGGCAACACTGCAGAAAACATCCTGCAGCGCAGCCGTAGCAACGTGCTGGTGATCCCGACCACCAAATAGGCAAGCGCGTGTCAGGTGCGTTGGCGACTGAGCGTCAGCAATGCCTCGGCGGCGGGGGTTAACGGCAGGTTATTGCGCCAGATAAGCCCCAACTGCCAGAACAGCTCGTTTTCCATGGGCAAAAACACCAAGCGGTTGCTGTGGAGTTTATTGCAGATGGGCTCTGGCAAAATGGCCAGTCCCATGCCTTCTTCCACCATCGCCCCCAGAAAATCCCATTGACCGCTGCGAAAGGCGATATTCAGTGTCACCCCGGCTTCTTTGGTAAGCCGGGCAAACTGTTTGGCCAGGGAAAAATCCTCGTTATAGAGAATGAACGGATAGGGCGCCAGATCCTGCCAGCTGATTTTTGCCTTGGCTGCCAGCGGATGGCTGACCGGCAAGCAGGCTTTCAGCGGGTAGCCCTGCAGCGGCAGCGCTGAGAGCTGCTCTGAATTGGTCACCGGCAACGCGGTGAAGGCAATGTCCAGGGTGTCTGCCAGCAAGGCCTGTTCACAACCGTACCCGCCGTATTCCTGCATGTTGATTTCCACCCCGGGATAGGTCTGGCGGAATTTGGTGAGCAGGTCGATGGTGAGGGTGCTCATCATCGGACACACCCCCAAGCGCAGATGACCGGATTTCAACCCGGACAGATTGGCCAGTTCCTGTTCCATGCGGTGCCACTGCCCCATGATCTGGCTGGCGCTGGCATGAAAAATCTGTCCGGCCTGGGTGAGTTCCACCTTTTGATTGCTACGGATTAACAGTTGCTGATCCAGCGTTTCTTCCAGGCGCTGGATCATTTTGCTTAATGTGGGTTGGGTCAGATAGAGCTGCTCGGCCGCCCGAGTAAAGTTGCCTATCTCAACCAGCCGTAAAAAGCAATGCAAGGTCTTGATTGGAATATTCATTCTTTTAAGGAATCCTACCTATGGAATTAATTCATTTTACCTATAGCAACACTAATACTAAAGTTGTACACAGATAAAGAACAGAGGAATTTGCCATGAAATCCGCACAGAGTGGTTGGGTAAGCGCCCTTTACGAAGCGGCTACAGCCGCAGTCCCTGCACCTAAGGCAAAACCTGCCAAAGTGAACCAGCAGGGTTCGTGGAAAGGCGTATTCCATTTCCACAGAAAAGTTAAAACAGCTTAATCCATTAAGTTGTAAAAGCCTAGAATCGTCCGCATTTGCGGGCGATTTTTTTTGCCTGTTGCCAAGGGGTTGCCGCTGTCACCTTCCCGCGTTTTAACGCCTCATGGTGCATAATCCTTATGGCGTCTGGTGCTGATTGAGTGTGCAGCGCTGCATGGATAATACCCGGTGGCTGATGGTAAAGTGTGGCGGTTTTTCAGCGCTGAAGCTCCGGATGCGGGCAATCAGCCCAGGCTTTGGATACAACAGGAGGCTGCATTGTCAGCACACACTTGCCCCCTTTGCGGTGATCAGCAACCAAAAATGGCGGTGCCTGCCAGGGTTGCGCGCCGTTACCTGCGTTGCAGCGGCTGCCAGCTGATCTTTTTGCATGGCGGCGATCGCCTCTCACTGGCAGAGGAGCGGGCCTATTACGCCACCCATGAGAACAGCATTGACGATGCGGGTTATGTGGCATTTTTAACGCGGTTACTGAAGCCGGTGCTCCCTCTGCTGACACCGGCCATGGCAGGGCTGGATTTTGGTTGCGGCCCCGGCCCCACCATGTCGGCGCTGTTGGCCCGGCATGGCATCCGTTGTGATGATTACGATCCGGCCTTTTTCCCCATTGCCTTGCAGCCCAGTTATGACTTCATTTTGGCGAGCGAGTGTTTTGAGCATTTTCATCAGCCGGCAACCGAGTTGGGGCGTTTGTGCTCACTGTTGCCCCCCGGCGGCATTTTGGGGGTGATGACTGACCGCTGGCAAAGTGAGGCGCAGTTTTATGACTGGCACTACACCCGGGATCCCACCCATTGCAGTTTTTTCCATCTCGACAGCTTTCGCTGGATATGCCGGCACTACGGCCTGACGCTTTGTTATCATGACGAGCGGCGGGTGGTTATCCTGCAAAAAAATTAGCTGTTGAGTTGGTCGTTGAAACCGATAACAACGGATGCAATACCCTCGAGGCCATGGCGTGCCCCCCATGAGCGGAGCTGCCATGGCCGCGCGCTTCCTGTCGTTTTCTCGTCGTTTTGGCCGGCAGTGGCTTACTGCGATGTAAAACTGTTTTCCACCCGTGGTGGCTTGTTTTGTGCTTGGGGCACATGGCACTGGGTGCAAAAGTAGTTTTGCCCCTTGAGGGTGCCTTTGTCATCCAGTACATGGGAGGCCGCAACCGGTGTGGCCTTCATGCGTTTGGCCTTGTCCCAGCCGTGACAGTTCATGCAGCTGTTACGCTGCAAGCTGATGGGATAGTCCGCCTTGTGGGGAATAAGCGGTGGCTGCTCGGCATAATTGCGGGCAATGGCTGCGCCCCGCTTGGGGTATTGGGCCTCACTGTCCAGCGGTGCTGCCTGTGTCACCGGCGTGTTGCCACCAAGGGAGGTGACATTGACCGGTTGGGCCGTATGGGCGGTGTGTGGGCCGCTGCAACCGCAGAGCATGATAAAGAGTATCCAGGATAATTTTGTTTTCATTGTGTTTTCTCCGCCTTGTGGGCAACGCGTTGGAACGCTTTTGAATATCGGTTTTTATATTGAAAGACTTCAGGGGTGCAGACGTCGATACAACGGCCACAGAGGGTGCAATCACCACTGCTGATGACCGGTTGTTTGCCCTTGAGGGCAGGCTTTAACAACTGGCGCTCAGGGCAAACACTGAAACAGTCCATGCAGTTATTGCAGGCCTCGGCGTTAACGGCGACCACCTTGATGGGTGCCAGTTTGCCCAGCAGTGCGTAAAGTGCGCCCGTGGGGCATACATGGGCGCACCACAGGCGCTCTGCCAGCAGTAAATCCGCCATGAAAATTGCCAGCAGGATGCCAAGTCCACCCAGATTGCCAAACAGCAATGCCCGGTAAAGCAGCGGTACCGGATTCAGCCACTCCCACACCAGCATGCCGCTCAATATTGGCAGCAGTAGTACCAGTACCAGCATCACGTAGCGGAATGTTCCCGGCAGCGCCGGGGTTCGTGGCAGTTTTAAGGCGCGCCGCAACCAGGCGGCCAGATCGGTGATGATGTTCACCGGGCACACCCAGCTGCAAAACACCCGCCCTCCCAGCAAGGCGTAAAACAGCCCTATCAACCCCGCCCCGATTAACAGTGAGGATTGGGGCAAGTGGCCACTGAGCAGCACCTGCAGGGTGGTTAACGGATCTGCCAGCGGCACCGTATCAAGCAACACGCTGGCGGAAAGGTTTCCCCGCAGCAGCCAGATGCCAGCCCAGGGGCCCAGGGCAAACAGGGCCAGAATGGCCAACTGGCTTGTCCGGCGCAGCAGCAAAAAACGCCGGGCACGCCAGAAGCCCCGTTTGGCAGGCGCCGCAAACTGTGAAGTAGTACGGCTCATGGCGTGAATCCTCCGTTAAGCATCTCCAGGGTGACGCTCTCTGTCTGCTGGTAAGTGTCGTGGGCGGCGGCTTTGGCCAGCGCCAGTGCCTTTGGCAGCACCTTGATGGCCGGGGTTTGCAGCACGCAGGCATGCTCACATTTGCCACAGCCGGTGCATTTGTCGGCATGTACCACCGGAATGAACCTGGCATGGTGACCACTGCGCTGATTGCGGCTCATGTCGATGGTGATGGCCTCATCCAGCAGCGGGCATACGCGGTAACACACATCACAGCGCAGCCCTCTGAAATTGAGGCATTCATGCTCATCAATCAGCACTGCCACCCCCATGTCGGCCTGACGGATATCCTGCAGTGACGGATTCAGCGCCGCTGATGGGCACGCCTTGATGCAGGGAATGTCTTCACACATCTCGCAGGGGATGTTGCGGGCACTGAACCAGGGGGTGCCCGTTGCCGCCGGTGACCGCCAGCTTGCCAGTTGCAGGGTGTGGTAGGGACAAGCCTCCACACACAAGCCGCAGCGCACGCAGGCGGACAGGAATTCAGCCTCAGGCAATGCGCCGGGTGGCCGCAGTGCTTGCGGCCCCAGCGGCTGGGATTTGGCAATGGTCACCAACCCCGCGCCCAGCAATCCTGCCGCACAGGCATAACGGCCACCGGTGGCCAGAAACTGGCGACGGTTAACCTTTTTTACCTGTGATGACGGTGTTGCCATTGTGTTTCTCCTTGGCCGTGGTTCAGGCTTTCATCACCTTGACCGGGCATTTTTTGAAGTCGGTTTCCTTGGAGAGGGGGTCGGTGGCATCCAGCATCAGCTTGTTCACCAACTGGCGGGCATCAAAAAACGGCATGAACACCACGCCCCGGGGCGGCTTGTTGCGTCCCTGGGTTTCCAGCCGGGTTTTCACATCCCCCCGTGCGGAGGCCACAATCACTTCATCCCCCCGTTTCAACCCGCGGGCGCTGGCATCTTCCGGATGCATGAAGACTTGTGCATCCGGATAAGCCCGGTAAAGCTCTGGCACCCTGGCGGTCATGGAGGCGGTATGCCAGTGCTCCAGCACCCGGCCGGTACTCATCCACAGATCATATTCCGCATTGGGTTCTTCGGCGGCAGGCTCATAGGGCAGGGCAAAAATCACCGCCTTGCCGTCGGGCTTGCCGTAAAACTGGTAGCCGCTGCCAGCGGTGACATAGGGGTCGGCGCCTTCCACGAAGCGGCGCAGGGTTTCCTTGCCGTTCACTACCGGCCAGCGCAAGCCGCGACTGGCATGGTAAGCGTCAAAATCCGCCAGATCATGGCCGTGACCCCGCCCGAAGCCGGCATATTCTTCAAACAGCCCTTTTTGCACATAAAAACCGAAGTGGCGGGACTCATCGTTGAGCGCTCCTTTGCAGTCGCTCACGGGGAATTTGTTCACCACGCCGTTGGCAAACAGCACCTCAAACAGGGTCTTGTCCGTATATTGCGGCGCTTTGGCCAGCAGCTCGGCTGGCCAGACTTCGGCCACTTTGAAGCGTTTGGAAAACTCCATCAGCTGCCATAAGTCGGATTGGGCCCCCAGTGGTGCCCGCACCTGCTGATGCCACATGTGGGTGCGCCGCTCCGCATTGCCGTAAGCGCCTTCTTTTTCCACCCACATGGCGGTGGGCAGAATGAGGTCGGCACTGATGGCGGTTACCGTCGGGTAGGGGTCGGACACCACAATGAAGTTGTCCGGATGGCGGAAACCGGGGTGGATTTCTTCATTGATGTTGGGGCCTGCCTGCATGTTATTGGTGCACATGCTCCAGTAACAGTTGAGCTTGCCGTCTTTGAGCATGCGGCTTTGCAGCACGGCGTGATAGCCGGGTTTTGGCGGTATGGCCCCCTCCGGCAGTTGCCAGATTTTTTCAGCAATGGCGCGGTGCTTGGGATTGGCCACCACCATGTCGGCGGGCAACCGGTGGGCAAAGGTGCCCACTTCCCGGGCGGTACCGCAGGCGGAGGGTTGGCCGGTCAAGGAATAGGGACTGTTGCCCGGCGTGGAGATTTTGCCGGTGAGCAGATGCAGGTTATACAGCATGTTGTTGGCCCATACGCCGCGTACATGCTGGTTGATGCCCATGGTCCACAGGCTGATCACTTTAATCTTGGGATCGGCATAGGCTTTGGCCAGTGTCAGCAGTTTTTCTGGCGCCACGCCACTCATTTGGGCGGCATATTCCAGGGTGTAGCTGCTGACAAATTTGGCATATTCCTCAAAACTGATGGGGCTGGACTTGCCGTTGCCCGGATTTTTGGCCTTTTTCTCCAGCGGGTGATCCGGTCGCAGGCCGTAACCGATATCGGTGACCCCTTTGACAAATTTGGTGTGCTTGTTGACAAAGTCACGGTTTACGGCGCCGTTCTGGATGATGTAATTGGCAATGAAGTTCAGGATCACCAGATCGGATTGGGGCCGGAACACCATGGGATTGTCGGCCAAATCGAAAGAGCGGTTCTGGAAAGTGGACAGCACATGCACTTTGCCGTTGGGGTTGCTCAGGCGCCGGTCTGACAGGCGGGCCCACAATACCGGGTGCATCTCCGCCATATTGGCGCCCCACAGCACGAAATGATCGGCCGCTTCCAAATCGTCATAACAGCCCATGGGTTCGTCCATGCCGAAGGTGCGCATGAAGCCCCCTACGGCAGAAGCCATGCAATGGCGGGCGTTAGGGTCGATGTTGTTGGTCAGGAAACCCGCTTTATGGAGTTTTACCGCGGCATAGCCTTCCCAGATGGTCCATTGGCCGGAGCCGAACATGCCCACGCTGGTAGGGCCTTTGGTTTGCAGTGCGTGTTTCCATTTCTCGGCCATCACGTCAAACGCCGTATCCCAGCTGACCGGCGTGAACTCCCCCTCTTTATCGTATTGGCCGTTTTTCATCCGCAGCAATGGCGTATTGAGCCTGTCCTTGCCGTACATGATTTTCGACAGGAAATAACCCTTGATGCAGCTAAGCCCCCTGTTCACCGGGCTTTCAGGATCGCCCTTGGTGGCCACCACTTTGCCGTCACGGGTGCCCACCAGTACGGAACAGCCCGTGCCGCAAAAACGGCAGGGGGCTTTATCCCATGTTATGGCATCGTTTTGCTGGGCGGCCTGCACCATTTTTACCGGCAAGGTGGCACCAATGGTTAATGCGGCGGCAACGGCGGCATTGGCTTTGAGAAACTCACGGCGGTTAATGCTCATGGTGTGTCCTCTTCTTTATCGTTGTGGTTCGTGGCTGAGGGTCTCAACCTGGTGATAAACAAGGCTGCTGGACAATACGTCCGGCAGCTGGTTAATGGCTTCCACCTGGGTCAGCACCTGTTGCTGGCTGTCGCCCTCAATGGTGATCACCAGTTTGCCCTCGGGTGTTGAGGCGTGGATTTCGCAGCCGGCCAACCGGGCAATATGGTGGCTGACGGTTGGCAGATGACCCGGGGCTGCATGGATCACCAGACTGGTGATGTGGTATTCCTGCGATGTTTGCTGAGACATGTCCCACCTGCTTGAGTTGGCGGCGCTGTGGCCTGTCGTGGTGACAAAAAGTCTAGGATTGGGGCTGGGGAGGTGAAATACCTCGCAAGAGGTAATCCGGAAAATAGGCGATGGAGATCATGAATTTCATCGTGATCCAGCTCGCAAATTATTAATTTCCCTGTTTAAAAAGCGGCTTATTTAGGGTGTTAACACACAGAGCTGGTATTGTGCATAAAAGCGTCACAGAGATGACTTAAGGTTGGCCATAGCATTGTCAGGGAGACGACCGTGCCAACATCAGGGACGGGCATATCCCCAACTGCATAGCAGTATTATCCCCTAACAGATTGAAAATGAATTCGTTTCAGGTTTTTTGTGCGTGCAAAATTCAGTATTTGCTAATGTATTTTGCGCTTAACAAATCCGGCGGCATCCGTCTGTGCGGGCATATCACTGACTGTATTTTAGTCATGACTTCTGTAGCATAAGGTTATTCATCAGCCATGGGAGCAAGCGATGGGGCGTTCAGCAAAAAGGGTTATCACCATCAGCAAGGGGCTGGATTTACCCATTACCGGCGCACCGCAGCAGGTGATTGAAACGGCCCGGCCGGTGACGCAGGTGGCGTTGCTGGGGCATGAATATGTGGGGATGAAACCCACCATGCTGGTGGAAAAGGGCGAGCGGGTGCGTACAGGCCAGGCCCTGTTTGAGGACAAGAAAAATCCCGGCGTGCGTTTTACGGCGCCAGCATCCGGTGTGGTCACTGCCATCAACCGGGGTGACCGGCGGGCACTGTTGTCGGTAGTGATTACCCTGGAAGGCGACGGTTACATCAATTTCGGGGCTGAAACCGACCTTGATGGCCTGTCTCGCGAGGCCGTGCAGCAAAAACTGCTGGACAGCGGCTTGTGGGTGGCATTGCGCACCCGGCCATTTTCCCGGGCTCCCAAACCAGGCTCCCATCCTGCGGCGTTATTCATTACCGTCACCGACACAAATCCGCTGGCGGCGGATCCCCGGGTGGTGATTGCCGATGCCGCTGAAGACTTTGCAGCAGGATTGCAGGTGCTCAGTCATCTGACGGACGGTCCGCTGTATCTGTGTCAGGACGGCCAGGCGCAACCCTTGCCGGGCAGTGAGTTGCCACGGGTGCAAAGCTGGCGTTTTGCCGGCGTGCACCCGGCGGGCTTGGTGGGCACCCACATCCACTATCTGGCGCCGGTCAGCCTTGAGCGCCAGGTATGGCATATCGGCTATCAGGACGTGATTGCCGTGGGCCAGCTGTTTACCACCGGCGAGCTCAACAGCAGCCGGGTGATTGCCCTGGCCGGGCCTCAGGTCAAAAATCCCCGCCTTTTGCGCACCCTTATGGGCGCCAAAGCCAGCGAGCTGGTGGCAGGCGAACTGCAACAACCGGAGATGTGCCGGGTGGTGTCAGGCTCGGTGCTGAACGGTTTCAATGCCACGGCACAGCTGGATTATCTCAGCCGTTTCCGGCCTCAGTTGTCGGTGCTACTGGAAGATCATCACGCCAGCGTGTTGCCCTGGGTGCGCCCGGGCAAGGATCTGTTTTCGGTGACAGGCGCCGTATTGTCGCATTTCCTGCCCCGCAGGCTGTTTCCCATGACCACCCATAGCGGCGGCGCCAAGCGGGCCATGCTGGCCTTTGGACAGCTGGAGCGGGTAATGCCGCTGGATATCCTGCCCACCTTGCTGGTGCGGGATCTGCTGGTGCAGGACACCGATGAAGCGCAGCAACTGGGAGCGCTGGAGCTGGATGAAGAAGACCTGGCACTGTGCACTTTTGTGTGCCCCAGCAAATATGATTACGGGCAGGCGCTGCGTACCTGCCTGACGATTATCGAGAGGGAAGGCTGATGAAAAAATCCAAGCCGGGCATTCAGGAAGCCTACTACGCCCCGGGGTCAACCATTCGCGACTTTTTCCGCTCCCTGTTCATCGGCCATGGCGGCAGTACCCAGGATGGGGTGCATGTGCGCGATGCCATTGATGTCAAACGCACCATGACGCTGGTGGGCATTTGCCTGTTACCCGCCATCCTCTTTGGCATTTATAACACCGGATTGCAGGCCCAACTGGCGTTAACGAATGGCGCTCATGCCGCCGCTGACTGGCACAATGCCCTGTTTACCCTGCTGCTGGGACCCTTGCAGGCAGATGCCGGCACTTTGGCCCTGTTCGCTTATGGCCTAGGGTATTTCCTGCCGGTATATGTTACCGCCTTGCTGACCACCTTGCTGTGGGAAGTGATTTTTGCCAAGGTGCGCCAACAGGAACTTCACGAAGGATTTTTTGTTACCGCACTGCTATTTAGCCTGTGCATGCCCGCCAATATCGCCTTGTGGCTGGTGGCGGTGGGGGTGAGTTTCGGTGTGGTTGTGGCCAAGGAGCTCTTTGGCGGCATGGGATACAACTTCCTCAACCCAGCGCTGGCGGGGCTGGCGTTCATCTATCTGGCCTATCCCTCGGAGGTGACCACCAGCGCCCAGCTGGTGGCGGTGGACGGTTACAGTGGCGCCACTACCTTGGCGCAGGTGGCGGCCAACAAGTGGCAGTTCACGGATGGCGCCTTATCGGCATTTGCTGACCCGCGCTGGTGGCAGGCATTTGTGGGCACGGAAGTGGGTGCCATGGGTGAAACCAGCGCACTGGCCATTTTGCTGGGAGGCGCCCTGTTGCTGCTCACCCGGCTGGCCGATTGGCGCATTGTGGCCGGTGTCATGCTGGGGATGATGGTCACTTCCTTGCTGTTCAATTATCTGGGGAGCAGTAAAAACGCTTGGGCGATGATGCCCTGGAGCTGGCATCTGGTCACCGGCGGGTTTGCGTTGGGGATGATGTTCATGGCCACCGATCCGGTTACCACCGCTTACACCCGTCCCGGCAAGCTGCTGTTTGGCATTTTGGTGGGGGTGATGACGGTGATTATCCGGGTGGCCAATGTCAAGATGCCCGAGGGCATCATGCTGGCGATTCTGTTTGCCAACCTGTGGGCACCGCTGCTGGATTCGGTGGTGGCGCGTGTGAATATCAGACGGAGGAAAAAACGCCATGACCTTCAATAAAGACAGCGTTGCCGGCACCTTCGTCTTTATCATTGTGCTGTGCCTGGTGTGCTCCTTCATGATTACCGGTACTGCCGATGTGCTCAAAGAGCGCAAACTGGCCAAACAGCGTGATGCCTTGATGCAGAACGTGTTGCTGGCTGCCGGCATTGATGCGGATAAAAGCGGGTTTTCCGGGTTGTTTGCCGAGCGGGTTACGCCGTTACTGCTGACCTTGCCCGAGGGGTCATTGCAGCCCCAGGCGGATTTGCTGGATTATGACGAGCGCATGGCTGCCGTGAATCCGCAAACCTCCAGCAAAATCCGCAAGGATATGGCCCGCATTAAAACCCGTGCCAACGCCATTCGGGTGTTCCGTATTCACGACAGCGGCGGCAAGACCCAAGGTTGGGTGCTGCCGGTTTACGGCAAGGGCTTGTGGTCGCTTATCTACGGCTTTGTGGGAGTGGGCCGGGACGTGAACACCATCAAGGCGGTGGTGTTTTACGAGCATGGGGAAACTCCCGGGATTACCGACTTTATCAGCGATCCCCACTGGCTTGGACAGTGGCACGGCAAGCAGCTGTTTGACGAGCATGGGCAGGTGGCGCTGAAAGTGGTCAAGGGCGGTGCCAAGGCCGGGGATGTTCACGGTGTTGATGGGATCAGCGGTGCCACCCGCACCGGCGTGGGCATTGAGAAAATGATGGGCTTCTGGTTTGGCGCCGAGGGTTTTGCCCCGGCGCTGCAGCAGCTGCGGGCGGAGGATTAGTCATGAGTGCAACCTTATCCACACGGCAAATGCTCTGGCAGCCGGTCTTTGCCAATAACCCGGTGGCCATGCAGGTGCTGGGCGTATGTTCTGCACTGGCGGTCAGCAATTCACTGCAAACCGCACTGGTGATGACCCTGGCGGTCACCTTTGTGCTGGTGTGCTCCAATGTGTTCATTTCCCTTATCCGGCATCTCATTCCCAACAGCGTGCGCATCATTGCCCAGATGACCGTTATCGCCTCATTGGTGATTGTGGTGGACATGGTGCTGCAGGACTTGACGCCGGAGCTGTCCAAGCAGCTGTCGGTATTTGTGGGGTTGATTATCACCAACTGCATCGTGATGGGGCGGGCAGAGGCATTTGCCATGAAAGCGCCGCCGCATTTCGCCCTGCTTGATGCCCTTGGCAATGCGGCCGGTTACGGCTTCATTTTGCTGGCGGTGGCCTTTGTGCGGGAGCTGGTGGGCGCCGGTACATTGTTTGGCCAACAGGTGCTGCAAACCGTGGCCGAGGGCGGCTGGTATCTGCCCAACGAAATGTTCAAACTGCCGCCCAGTGCCTTTTTCCTCATCGGCGTATTGATTTGGGTGATCAATATTGCCCGTCACCGGCAACGTTAAGGGGGCGTTATGGAACACTATCTGAACCTGTTCATTCAGGCCACCTTCATTGACAACATGGCGCTGTCATTTTTTCTTGGCATGTGCACTTTTCTGGCCGTATCGAAAAAGGTGTCCACCGCTTTCGGGCTGGGGATTGCCGTGATTGTGGTGATGCTGCTGGCGGTGGCGGTCAATCAGCTGATTTACACCTATGTGCTGAAACCCGGCGCGCTGGCCTGGGCCGGCATGCCGGGGCTTGATCTCAGCTATCTGCAGCTCATCACCTTTATCGGCGTGATTGCCGCACTGGTGCAAATTCTGGAGATGGTGCTGGACCGCTACGTGCCGGTACTGTACCAGACTTTGGGGATTTTCCTGCCGCTGCTTACCGTGAACTGCGCCATTTTTGCCGGGGTGATTTTCATGTCCACCCGGGATTACAACTTCAGTGATTCATTGGTCTTCAGCCTGGGAGCGGGCAGCGGTTGGGCGCTGGCCATTGTGCTGCTGGCCGGTATCCGCGAACGGCTGAAATTCAATGCCATTCCCCAAAACCTGCAGGGGATTGGCATCACCTTCATCACCACGGGCTTAATGGCGCTGGGCTTTATGGCCTTTGCCGGCATCACCCTGTAACGCCAGCAACAAAAGGGAGAGACAGATGGAAATGTTAATTGGCATCGGCATGTTCACCCTGATGGTTTGCCTGCTGGTGGCGCTTATCCTGTTTGCCAAAAGCCGTCTGGTGCAGCAGGGCGATGTGCAGTTGCGCATCAATGATGATGACAGCAAAAGCGTGACCGTGGCTGCCGGTGGCAAGTTGCTGTCGGCATTGGCATCCAAAGAGATTTTCATCCCGTCCGCTTGCGGTGGCGGCGGTACCTGCGGTCAGTGCCGGGTAATCGTCAAATCCGGTGGTGGCGACATTTTGCCCACGGAAACCGAACACATCACCAAAAAAGAGGCCCAGGCCGGGTGCCGGCTGGCCTGTCAGGTGGCGGTGAAAAACGACATGGTGCTGGCATTGGACGAGGAGATTTTTGGCGTGCGCAAATGGCAGTGCCAGGTGGTGTCCAACCGCAATACCGCCACTTACATCAAGGAGCTGCTGCTGAAACTGCCGCAAGGGGAAGAGGTAAACTTTAAAGCCGGCGGTTACATCCAGATAGAAGCGCCGGCCCATGAGGTGCACTACAAGGATTTTGAGATTGACGAGCGATACCGCGGCGAATGGCAAAAACACGGCTTGTTCGAACTCAGCTCCAAAGTGAGCGCCCCGGTGATGCGGGCCTACTCCATGGCCAATTATCCTGCGGAAAAAGGGCGCATCATGCTCAACGTGCGCATTGCCACGCCGCCCAAGCCCCATATTCCGCCGGGACAGATGTCCTCTTACATCTTCAATTTGAAGGCCGGGGATACGGTGACCATTTCTGGCCCCTTTGGCGAATTTTTCGTGAAAGACACCGATGCGGAAATGGTCTTTATTGGCGGCGGCGCCGGCATGGCGCCCATGCGCTCCCATATTTTTGATCAACTGAAAAGCCGCCATACCCAACGCAAAATGAGTTTCTGGTACGGCGCCCGCTCGCTGCGGGAAGTGTTCTATCAGGAGGATTTTGATCAGCTGGCTCGCAGCCATGACAATTTTGAATGGCATGTGGCACTGTCGGAACCCCTGCCGGAAGACAACTGGAAAGGCTATACCGGTTTTATCCATAACGTGGTGTACGAAAATTTCCTCAAGCACCATAAAGCGCCGGAGGACTGTGAATACTACATGTGTGGCCCGCCCATCATGAACAGCTCGGTCATCTCCATGCTGGAAAGCTTGGGGGTGGAGCGGGACAACATTCTGCTGGATGACTTTGGCGGTTAGCTTTTCATTGCAGCCTTGACCGCCACCGCTGCGGTGGTGATGTACGACCACCGCGCATTTTTTTCGTGACGCGTCAGGTTGCCGCTGTGCTGCCGCCAGCAGGTGCAGTGTTATTGCTTGGCCGCATGAGGGCCTTTGCATGTCACAAAATCATCAAACTGTGGTAACTCCTGCGTAAAATCCGCTCACTAACCTGCGAGAGTTGAATTTCCGTCAGGTACAGGACCCCTACCCATGACCTCAGCAGCAACTTCAACCAGCCGGTATTGTCAGGCCATCTGGCTTTCTGATCTTCATCTGGGCGAAAAACACTGTCGCGCCGCTTATCTGTTGAAATTCCTGCAGCAGCATCAGAGCGAATATCTGTTTCTGGTGGGCGATGTGGTGGACATGCAGGCGCTGAACCGGCGCTGGTTCTGGCCTGATACCCACCAACAGGTGTTCCAGTTGATTGTGGACAAGGCCCGTAACGGCACCAAGGTGATTTATGTGCCCGGCAACCATGATGTGTCGATGCGCCGCTTTGACGGCGGCGCCGTGGACAAAATAGAAGTGCATCAGGAATATGTTTATCACAGTCCGTCACACGGTAAACTGCTGCTGATCCACGGCGATGAATTTGACCGGGAGTTGTGTGCCAGCCGCTTTGATGCCTGGCTGGGGGATAACGCCTATGATCTGGTGTTGTTCCTTAACCGCATATGGAATGCCGGTCGCCGGGTGTTCGGCTTACCCTATCAGTCGGTGGCGCGCACATTGAAACAGTGCTCGGCCAAAGCGGAGTCTGCCATGGCGCGTTTTCGCACGGCGGCCCTGACCCGGGCGGCCAAGGCGGGGGTTGATGGCGTGGTCTGTGGTCACATTCACCACCCGGAGCTGCAATACCTGCAAGGGCGGGTGTACATCAATACCGGCGACTGGGTGGAAAACTGCACCGCAGTGCTGGAGCACATGGATGGCCGGCTGGAACTTTGCCATTACAGCGAAGTGGAAAAACCCCTATCCCGGCTGGTGCCGCAGCAAGCGGTTACGGAAGCGGTTGTCAGAGTCGGCTAATGTAAGATTGCCGGCTTAAGCCAATGGGCGGTGTGCGGCAATCCCCTTAAAGCGGTGGTTTTTTGTGGGTGTTTTCGACGGGGCAGGGCGTGCCTTGTCGGCGCTAAGACAAGTAGCAGGCAGTTGGCGCAAATGCTGTTACAATACGCGGCAATCAAGCCCTGCACCTTCAGCCGTCATCAGGAACCATTTTGAATTCAACTATTGCCACCGATTTTGCCGCTTTACCACTTAATGCCTCGTTGATTGCCACCATGGCCGACTTGGGATTTCGCCAGATGACTCCCATCCAGGCCCGCAGTTTGCCGGCCATTTTACAGGGGCGGGATGTGTTGGCCCAGGCCAAAACCGGCTCCGGAAAAACCTGCGCCTTTGGCCTGGGAATTTTGCAGCAGCTGGAAGTGAGCCGCTTCCGGGTGCAGGCGCTGGTGTTGTGCCCCACCCGCGAGTTGGCGGATCAGGTGGCCACCGAGCTTCGCAAATTTGCCCGGGGCATTCACAATATCAAAATTCTCACCCTGTGTGGTGGCACCCCCATTGGCCCGCAAATCGGCTCGCTGGAGCACGGCGCGCACATTATCGTGGGCACCCCGGGGCGGGTGCTGGAGCATTTGCAACAGCGGCGGTTATCGCTGGATGAAGTCAAACAGTGGGTGCTGGATGAAGCCGACCGCATGCTGGAGATGGGCTTTAGCGAGGATTTGGCACAAATCCGCGGTTATCTGCCAAAGCAGCGGCAAAACCTGTTGTTCAGCGCCACCTTTCCTGAGGCCATTGTGGCACTGGCGAAGCAGAACTTGCAGCAGCCATTGCAGGTAAAAGTGGAAGAGACCGATGACAGCAGCAAAATCACCCAGCGCTTTTATCGGATAAGCAATAGCGACAGCCGTCGTCAGGCGGTGTATCAACTGTTGCTGCAACAGCGCCCCCACAGCGCGGTGGTGTTTTGCAATACCAAACAGGAAACCCAGGAGCTGGCCGACTTCCTCATTGGGAAAGGGTTTGATGCGGTGGCGCTCCATGGTGATTTGGATCAGCGTCAGCGGGACCGGGCGTTAGTGGCGTTTGCCCTGAAAAGCGCGGTGGTGATGGTGGCCACCGATGTGGCGGCCCGAGGGCTGGACATTGATGCGCTGGATTTGGTGATTAACTACCAGCTGGCCTTTGAGCAGGAGGCCCATGTGCACCGTATCGGTCGCACCGGCCGGGCCGGCGCCAAGGGGATTGCCCTGAGCCTTGTGGCTGCCAATGACGACATGCGCCTGGCGCTGCTGGAAGAGCGCTACGGCACCTTGCAGTTTGATGACCTGCCTGAGGGGGTTAACACTGCGCCATTAACTGCCCATATGGGCTGCATTCGCATCGAGGGCGGGAAAAAGCACAAGCTGCGCCCCGGTGACATTCTCGGCGCATTGACTGCCGGCCATGATATTCAGGGCAGCGATGTGGGCAAAATTCAGGTGCATGACATCTGGTCTTATGTGGCGGTGAGCCGCCCGCTGGCCAAAAAGGCGGCGGCCAAGTTGTCCCAGGGTAAACTCAAGGGCAAATCCTTCCGTGCCTGGGTGATGATGTAAGCGCTTGGCATTGCCGGGCGTTGGCAACAGCAACACATTAAAAAAGCCGCCATGTCATTGACTGGCGGCTTTTTGGTGACAAACCTATCTTGGGACGGGACAAGGTTGTCAGCGGTATTCGCTACTTGGCACTTGCCGGATGGGGTTTTGGATACTGCTTGTTGATATCCAGCATTGCCGCATAAGGGCTGTTCCACAATTGGCGCTGCAACGCACCCAAACGGGTGGCCATGGCGGGATTTTGCAATACCAGCTCCAGATTGCGGGAGGTACTCATGTAGCCGCCCTGCCAGTTGCTGGTGCCAATCCAGGCAATCTTGCCGTCAATCTCCATGGTTTTGCTGTGTAGGGTTCTGGCAAAGGGAATGAACCCCTGGCTGGCTTCGGGGATGGTCACCACTTTCACCTCAATATTGGGCAACACCTGCAGGCTTTTCAGGTAGTCGATATAAGGCTTGCCGGTATTCCAGGCGGAGATCATCAGATGGATTTTCACTCCGCGCTGGGCTGTGGCGCGCAGGGCGTTGTCTATCAGCCCGTAATAGGGGGCGGGCTTTTTGGCGCTGTAAGACAACGGCGCATAGGTCATCACTGTGATGTAAACCTCGTGCTCGGCCTTGGCCAGCAGTTTGGGCAGCTCACTTTGGGAGTCACCCACGCCAGCGGGATTATAGGCGTTGGGGCTGGCGACCAGATAGGCGCGCTGGCGCTCATCGGCCGCAACGGTTTGCTGGTTGCGTACCGGCACCGGTTTGCCTTCACTGATTAACTGCTGGGCCTGCCAGTCGATGTCAAAAATGGCTTGCAACTGGGACACAATCGTGGCATCGCTGATGAGCAAACCGGTTTCATGGATGTGTTTCAGCGCGCGCCAGTCAAAGTTCTGGCTGCCCACAAAGGCGCTTTTGCCATCCACCACAATATATTTGGCGTGGATGATGCCGCCGCCCATTTTGCCAAAATCAATCAGGCGGAAACTCAGGTTGGGAATGGCTTTGATGGTGTTGAGGGTGGCTTCATCAGACATCCTGAGGCCATTTTTATCCATCAGGAAGCGGATTTTCACGCCCCGCTCACCCGCCTGCTGCAAATGCTGCAGTACCTGCTCCAGCGGTTCGCCCGGGGCGCCGGTCACGTAAAACTGGGCAATGTCAATCCGGCTGCGGGCCGCATCGAACTGCTTGCACCAAACGCTGACGGGATCGGCCAGATCGCTGTTGCTTAACGAGGTTTCCACCGGTGCGGTTTGCACCAGCTCAAAACCGGGAACGGAAAAGGCCGCCTGGGCATTAAGGCTCAGGCCGAGCAGGCACAGGCATAGGGAACGAAAATGCATTACGACTCCAAATGGGAATGAATTCACGGCGTATTATAAGCGCTTGAGGGCGCAGATGAGCACTGCCTTTGTGACAGAGTGTGTCTTGGCCGCATGTGCTGCCGGCTGTTGTATGCCGGGGCATAACGGGGCGTAATGCCCCGTTATTTGCAGCCCAGGGTTAGCGCAATCCCAAGGCTCTGGCAATGGTAAAGTGCAAGTCGGTTTGGTCTGTCAAACCGGTGACATTGGCGGCTTGGGGGCCAAAAGCCGCAATTCGCAGTTGGGTGCCTGTATGGCCCATGCTGCTCAGTTCCGAATTGCCATAGCTGATGCTCATCACCGCGTCGTCTTTGGTCAGCAATGCTTGGGTAAGACCGGGCGCTTGGGCATCCGGGTAGACAATCTGCGAGGCATGGGCATGATCGGCGGTCACAATCACCAGTGTATGGCCGTCGGCTTTGGCAAAGGCCAGCGCCTGTTGCACGGCTTCATCCAAATCCACGGTTTCGCCAATTTGGCCACAGGGGTTGGCCGCATGGTTTTGCTTGTCAATGGAGGCGCCTTCCACTTGCAGGAAAAAGCCTTTGGGATTCACTTTTAGCAGTTCAATGGCTTTTTGGGTCATCTGTGCCAGTGTGGGCAGCTGGGCTCCGCGCTCAGGATTGGGCTTGCAGGTCACCGGTGGCAGTTTCAGGTTGCCGTGGTAGGAAGCTTTGGGGCCTAACCAGCGTACCGGCATGTTACCTGGACTGAATAAGCCCAGTAGCGGTTGCTGCTGGTTGGCCTGGCTTACCTGTTGCAATGACTGCAGATCCTGCACCAGGTTAAATCCCCGCAGGTTGGCCTGTTGCAACAGGGTTTTTCCTTTCCAGTCGCCGCTGGTGGCGGTTTCATCAAAGGTGGCACGGCCGCCACCCAAAACCACATCCGGGCGGGTGTTCAGTAATTGTTCGGTAATGGAGCCAAGGCCGCCATTTTCCAGTGCCGCTTGCGGGCATTTGTCGGCGGTAACACCGGGGCCGTAACACTTGCGGTAGGTGACATGGGAATACATGGCTGCCGGTGTGGCATCCTGAATTTCAGCGGTGGATACATCACCGGTTGCCAGTCCGGCCATTTTGGCCAGCTCCAGCAGGGTGACTTGCGGCGCGCCGTGAACATCCACACTCAGGGCACCATTATAGGTTTTGGTGCCGGTGCTCCAGGCACTGGCCGAGGCTGCCGAGTCAGTGACATAGTTGGGTTTGTGGGTGGTGCGGTCCAGGGAGTAGTGGGTGTACTGGCCGGTAATGGGCAGGGCATCTATGCCTTCAAAAAAGCCGCCAGCCCCTTTGGCATAGTTACGGGCAATGGTGATTTCCGAGTCACCCATGCCATCACCAATCAGCAAGATCACGTTACGGACTTTGCCGTTATCCAGTGATGCGCGCAGCTCGGTGGTGATCTCCTGTTGCAAGCGCCGGGCGCCGCCATTTTCGGTGAGATTGCCATTGGCACTGCGCTGCATCCAGTGGGTCGCTGGCTCATTGGCGGTTGCACCAGCGGTTAGCAAGGATGTGGACAGCAGCAGCGTTGGCAGCAGTAGGGGTAGGCGTAGCGCCGTAAGCCGTGGATGTTTCACAGGGTTCACCTTTTGTTGGAAGTTGCTTAGCGGCTGATGGTAGGCAAGATTCATGACAATCAGGTTACCGTGGCATTTTATGCCGTGCCTGCATGCCCATCCGTGCGGTTAATAACCGGTAAGCTCCATGTACCCTTGACCTTGCTGACTGCCGCTGATGTGCACCGGCCCTTCCCAGTAACTCACCGACAATGGCATTACCGCCTGGCGGTTAAGGGGCGTCAATGTGAGCTGCAGCCGCTCTTGTGGCAGCAAGAGTTGCCAGCTCACCGGATAGCGGCCGCTAGCGGTTTGCTGCCAGTCAACAGGCCGCAGGGTGATGTCATCCGCGGCGATTTCATGGCTGCGGCCATCGGCAAACATCCTTTTGCCGCTGTAAAAGGCCTTTTGTGCCGCGCCGGCAGCCCGCAGCTGGAACAGCATCAGCGCCGAGCCGTCTTCCAGATGCAGGGCAAACCAGTCCCAGCCCTGCTGCTGGCGGCTGAGAAATTCCGAGCTCCACTCCCGGTCCAGCCAGGCGCTGCCGGTGACTTTGTGCCACTGCCCACGCAGGTGAACCTTGCCGCGTACCTGAATGAACGGTTGGCTGTAGTAATGGGAGGCCACTTTGCCATCGGCACTTTTGCGGCTGTAACCGTCGCGCCCTTGCAGCATCAGCGGCGCAGTGGATGACAGTTGCAACTGGTAGCCAAAATCCGGGTCGTTCACGCTGAGGGTGGCTGGCAACAATCCCCGGTTGGGATTATGGGGGGCATCGCTGGCCTGCCATTGCCAGTCATCAATCCGGACCGACAGGGGCGGCCCCGCCACCTGCGCCGGTGCGCCGTCACGGGTCATGCCCCGGCCCCAGCGTTCGGCGCTGACATGCTCATCGGCAAAAGTCAGCGCCGCATGGGCCATGTACAACTGGTTACTGGCCCAAGGGGAATGGCTGGCAGGCTTGTTGGCTGACAGGGCAATGCGAAACTGGGTCCATTGCAGCCCCAGCGGGGTGCCGTCATCGGTTTGCAGGTTGGCGGTAAGGTACCACCACTCTTGTCGAAAGCGGGGATGAGACAGATGATCGGCAGGAAATGACAGCGGTTTTCCCGGCAGAACCCGGGCATAGCCCGTATCGCTGCGCCCCAGAATCTCCCCCATGGCCGCAGGCGCTTCTGGCGCAGGATTGCAGCCGCCGAGTAACAGTACAAGCGGCAGCCATAAACGATAGTTCATCACAGTACCTCCTGTTGCAGGGATGACACCAGTGCCCGGCGGCTTTGCCAGTAAAGGGGCAACACCACCGCCAGCAAACAGCAACCAAGGGACAGGGCCACCACTCGCAGATAAGCCCACCAGTCCCACTGCTGGATAATGGTCCAGCCAAAGGCCTGCAAGGTCACTTTGTGGATGAGCAAATGCCCCAGCACCGCACCCAGCGGCAGTGCCAGCAGGCAGGTGAGCAATACGGCCAGCAACAGCTGCCCCAGCAGCATCAGCCAGATGCGGGTGCGGGGAATGCCAAGGCAGCGCAACACGGCCAGTGGCGCTTGACGGGACTGGGTGAGCATCAGCACGGCGCTGAACAAACCCACGGCGGCCACCAGCAAGGTGAGGCTGTTGAGCACCAGCGTGATGCTGAACGTCTTGTTGAACATCTGCAGTGCCTGGGTGCGGATTTTCTGCTGGCTGTAGATTTGTGCCGGGTTGAGTGCCAAATCCTGCATGATTTGCCGCGCCAGTCGTTCAATGGCTTCTTGTCCGCCTGTAATGCCGCCAAGTGCCAGGCTATAGGGTTGGGACGGCAAGGCCAAGTGTTGCCATAAGGGTTGCCCTATCAGGGCTTCCCCTTTGGGATTGCCATAGTCAAAGTACACGCCGGCAACCTGGCGCTTAAGCCCATGGCGGCAACTGTCATCGGCACATAGCCGGATTTCATCACCGGTTTGCAGACCGAGTTTCAGTGCCAGCGGCTCGCTGAGCAGCAGCCCATCGCCTTGCTGTACCCGTGTGATGGCCTGTTGTTTGGCTAATCGGGCCGTTGGCGCCTTGAACACCGTGGTCTGGGCAATGGAGTCGGCATCACGGCTTAGCAGGTTAATGGCCAGGGTTTGTTCATGGGCTTGCAGGTAATAACCGGTTTGCCACTGAAAATAACGTGGCAGCGCAGGGGCGGCGCTGTCCAGATAATGCTGCAGCGCCGGCATGTTGCCATTGCCGGGGCGCAGGTACAGATCGGCATGGAGGCGACTGTCCAGCCAACTGCGCAGGGTTTTGTCAAAGCTGCCCACGAGCGTGTTCATGGCAATATTGGCGCACAATGCCAGCAGCAGCGCCATCATGGCCAGTGCCAGTGGCGCGGTCAGCTCCCGGGCTTCGGCAATGGCATAACGTGGCAATCCGGCCGGCGCCAGTGGGGTTAGCAGTCCCAGGGCGGTTTGCAGTATTTGGGGCAACAGCAACGGCATGGCCAGCGTCAGCAGCCCCATCAATGCCAGGCTCTGGCTGTGCTCGCGGCTGAAAGGATAAAGCAGCAGGGTAAGCAGCAGTAACAGGCATCCCAAGGCAAACAAGCGCCGGTGCACCCGCCGGTGATGTTGCTGTTGGGAAAAGCGCTGCCGGCTTTGGGCAATGCTGCGCTGACACAGCTGCCGGTACAGGGGCACACAAGCCAGCAGCGCGGCTATCAGGGTCAGCCCGGCGCCCTGCGCCAGCCATTGCCACTGCCAGTGCCCCGGCAGCAAGGTGGCGCCATAAAGCTCTTCCAGTGTTAATGCCACCATGGGCTGCAACCAGTGACTGAGCTGCAGTGCCAGCATGAAGCCGGCAAGTGATCCCAGGGCAACCAACAGCAGTAATTCCAGCAGCAGCGACAGCATCAGCGCCCGGCGGCTCAGCCCCTGTTGCAGCAGTTGCAGCAGCAACCGCTGACGTTTCATCAGGCTGTAACGCACGCCGTTATAGGCAATGAACAGCCCCACCAGAAATGCCAGCATGCCCATGGCGTTGAGGTTAAGATGGAAACTGCGGGTGAGCTCGGTCAGCGCCTTGCCCTGGTCCTGCTCGGTGAGCTGCAGCCCGTCAAGCAAAGGATTATCCGCCAGTTGTTGCTTGAGGCGGTTTGCGTCACCAAACAGGGCAATGTAACTCAGGCGCCCGGACAGCTTGAGTAACGGCTGGGCCAGGGAGATATCCAGATACAGACGGTGCCCCAGATTGGCACTGTCCGGCAATGCCAGTAATTGCAGGGATTGCCCGCCGAGGGTGAAGCTGGCATCGCTTCCCTCCGTGAATCCCATGCGCAGGAACTGGCTGTGGCTGAGCAATAACAGCGGCTCGCCGCCGAGCAACCTCCCAAGCGGCAGTTCCCCGTCAAAGGTTGCGGCCGGCTGGGAGAAACTGTGCAGCACCGCCACTAAATCGCTGCCG
Organism: Shewanella mytili; assembly: GCF_046765975.1. Lineage (NCBI taxonomy): Bacteria > Pseudomonadati > Pseudomonadota > Gammaproteobacteria > Alteromonadales > Shewanellaceae > Shewanella > Shewanella mytili. Next base: position 249,895 of record NZ_JBKOUD010000002.1, read on the forward strand.
TTAATCTGCCATTGGCGGCCTTGGGCATCCGCCACTTCGCCGCTCACCACAGGCAACGCCTTGAATCCCTGACGCTTCAGGGCAAAATACACGGCCTCATCCACCTTGCCATCCCGGCCTGGTGCGCTTATCAGCAAACTTGCCTGCCGGGCCAGGGCTTCACCGGCATGCTGATAACTGTTGATGGCATTGTCGTTGGTGGCCTTGACGCCGATTAACAGGGTTACCGCCAGCACAATGCCCAGCAAAATGGCGCCAGCCTGTAGCGGCGCATGGCGGTAGTGGGCCAGGTATACCCGCAATGCCTGCCAGCCAAGGCGCCAATCATTCATGGACTTTGCCCTGTTGCAGGTGCCAGCGGCGCTGCATGTATTGCGCCGCGCTGTTGCTGTGGGTGACCATCAAAATGGCGCTGCCGGCATCGGCCGCCAGCATGCACAATAACTGCATCACCTCTTCGGCGGCCTCCGCATCCAGATTGCCCGTGGGTTCATCTGCCAGCAGCAGTGCCGGACGATGGGCCAGTGCCCGGGCAATGGCCACCCGTTGCTGCTGACCGCCGGACAACTGCTCTACCGGCCGGTTGACCAGCTCCACAATGGCTAGCTTGTAGAGCAGATAGTCGCACCAGTCGTTCCATTTCTGGCCGAGCAATGCCAAGGGAAAGGCAATGTTGTCCCGGACATTGAGGGGCGTGAGCAGGTTGAACTGCTGAAACACCACCCCCAGCTGCTGGCGCCGGAAACGGCTCCACTGGGGATCGCGCCACAGGCTGCAGTCGGCGCCGTCAAGCCATAGCTTGCCGCTGTCGGGATATTCAAAACCGCCAATGAGGTTGAGCAGGGTGCTTTTGCCACTGCCGCTGGGGCCGGTAAGTGCCACGGTTTCGGCGCGGTTGATGCGCAGTTCAATGGCGTCGAGCACCTGATGGTACTGATCGCCATCATTAAAGCCCTTGCTGATGCGTGCCAACTGCACCAATGGCCGGGGAGCTTGGGAAGGCATGTCTCAGTCCTTTGCAATGACCGCCGTTAACGGGACGTTTTTCCATGGTTTACAGTGTAACGGTTAGCGGCTTAACAGTTAAGTGGCAAAGGCGGTTCCGTTGGCAGGCCGGCATGAGAAAAATCTTTTGTGTCATTGGTTTATTCCTTTTATAAAACGCCATACGGCTTGCGTCAGCGAGGGGTGAATGTTTAAATTAACTTGAGTTTACCAAGTGAACCGGTTGATATGATGCCAGGGATGTTAGGGTGTACGGGCGCATCGTCGACGGTAATGTGACCCGCTCAAAAAGGGAACTGACACATGCCTGAGTTAGCTAAATATCAGACATTTCGCAACCGTATCATGTCGCATCTGGCACTGCCGCTCATTCTGGTAATGACGGCGCTGTGCGTCATGGCCGGTTGGATTAATTACCAGGAAAAACAGCACGCCTATTTCGTGGCGCTTCACCATAAGGCCCGGGATGCTGCCCAAAAATTGCAATTTTCCCTGAAGCTGGTGCGTTCTGACACCCAGACCCTGGCCTCCAGCCTGGATAATTTCGACAGCGAACACCGCAGCATTCACCCCAATTACCTGTACGCCATGCTCACCGAACGGCTAGAGCGTTACCAGGAGTTTTACGGCTCTGCCATCGCCTTTCGCCAGGACTTTTTCGGTGACAACGAGCGCTTTGCCCCTTACGCCTATCGCCGGGACAAAAGCGTTGCCACCATGGATATCGGCAAAGACGGCTATGACTATACCGATGGCAGTTGGGACTGGTGGAGCGATGCGCTGAAACACCCTCATGGGGAGTGGACCGCACCGTATTTTGACAGAGGGGCGGGCAACGCCTTGATGATCACCTTTTCCCAGCCCTTTGGCAGCGAGGACAACTGGTTTGGCGTGGTGACAACCGATTTGGCGCTGTCGTCCTTGCCCCAGCGCTTGGGGGTGGATGCGGAGCAGCTGCTGGTGGTGGACGATCACGGCATGCTGGTGTATCACCCGGGTGCCAGCCTGAGTGAACAGGTATTGCTCAAAGAGTGGCTGGCCCCTGGCGCTGATGAAAACCTGGCCGCCATGGGCAGCGGGCAGCTGGAAAAAGTGCAGCTGACCGACCGTTATAACGTGGACTATCTGGCCAGTATTGCCCTGGTGGAGCCCTTGGGTTGGCATGTGGTGGTACTGACCCCGGAGCAGCATCTGCTGGCGGCGGTGCTCGGGGATTCCACCTACTTGATTTTTGTGCTGCTGGGCGTGATTGTCTTGCTGCTGATTGTGAGTGCCTATGCCGCCAGAAAGCTGACCCAGCCACTGGAAAAACTGGCGCAAGGCATTGAGGATTTCAGCCACGGCAAAGTGCTGAAACTGGCACCGCCCACCCGCCGCACGGTGCAGGAAGTGGCCAGCCTCAGCCGCAAATTCAATGAGCTCACGGATGTTTTGGCCCAGCGGGAACAGGCCTTGCTGGACTCCCGTGGCAACCGGTTTGCCAGTTTGATTGACGGCATGAGCGACAAATCCTTTTATTGCTCCATGGCGCCGGACGGTCAACTGGTGCAGGTGAGCGACGGCGTGGAAAAGGTATTGGGGATTTGTGCCGACACCTTGAAGCGCAAATACCAGCGCCTGTTTTCCAGCTGTGAAATCAATGAGCAAAACTGGCAATACATGGAGCAGGCGCTGCAAGGGCAGCGCGTGCCGCCGCATCAGGTGGAGATGCAGGCCGAAGACGGCCAGTTGCGGCGTCTGGATGTGTTCATGCAGCCCTTCGTGGATGAGCATGGTGCCGTGGTGTCGGTGGAGATGCTGTTTAATGATGTCACCGAACAGTTCTCTGCCGCCGCCTGGTCAAAAGCCGTGCTGGAAGCCGCCCCGGAAGCCATGCTGATTGTGGATGATAACAGCCGGATCATCTACAGCAACAGCCGCTGCCAGTCATTGTTCGGCTACGCTGCCGGCGAAATGCTCAAATTAACGGTAGAGCAACTGATGCCGGAAATGTTCCGCAGCAAACATCAGCAGCTGAGCCGCGCTTTTGTCAATGGCGACAGCCTTCGCACCATGGACCCTGCGCGCACCTTCTTGGCCCAGCGGGCCGATGGCAGCAGCTTTCCGGCGCAGGTGGCCTTGAGCCTGTTGCCGCTGTCCATGGACGGTCAGCGCCAGGCGGCGGCCTCCATTCGGGACATGACCGCCCAACGGGCGGTGGAGCAACGCATTCGCGACAGCGAAAGCCGTTTTCGCGGGCTGGTGTCCAACATTCCCGGTGCCATTTACCGGGTGCGCATTGAAGACAACTGGGTGCTGGAATACATCAGCGACCATATCGTGGAGATTACCGGCTATCCTGCCAGCAGCTTTATTGAAAACAAGCACCGGGTTTATCGCAGCATCATTGTGGAAGACGACCTGCCGCTGCGCACCGATGCCATCAATACCGCGCTGCTGGAGCGGCGCCCCATTGAGGTGGAATACCGCATTTTGCACCGTGACGGCGCCATCCGCTGGGTGCATGAAAAAGCCAAGGCCACCTATGATGAGCAGGGCGAGCCCCAGTGGTTTGACGGCAGCCTTAACGACATTACCGAAAGCAAACTGGCTCAGGAGCGGGTGCGCCAATCCCAGGAGCAACTGGAAACCATTACCGAATCGGTGCCCAGTACCGTATACCAACTGCTGTGGTCAGATGCGCAAAACCGCCATTTCACCTTTCTCTCCCGCGCGGCCATTGTCACCTTGGGTTTGCCCCGTCAGGAGGTGATAGACAACTTCAATATTGCTGCCGAGCGGATCCCGCCGGATGAACGGCACCAGCTGCTGGAAATGCTGAACGGCAATCATGGCCTGCAGTGGAATGTCACCTTCAGTTACCACTATCCCAGTGGCGGCGTGCGTTGGCTCGAAGCCGGTGCCCGCGGGCTGGCCCAGCCCGAGGGCATTTTGTGGAACGGCTATCTGGTGGATGTGAGTGAGCGCAAGCAGATGGAGCGGGAAATGGCCCAGCGCGAAGCCCACTTCCGGGCGCTGTTTGACAATGCCGCCGTGGGCATCGTCAACCTGGACGAGCAGGGCATGATTGTGGACTGCAATGACTGCTTCTGTCGTTACATGGCCAGTAATCTTGAGGTGCTCAAACGCAAGTCCATGGGGGATTTGTTACTGACGGAGCAACGTCAGGAGGCCATGAGCGCATTGCAATCCCTGGTCAACGGCGAGCAGGAAAGCATTGCTGCCGAGTGGCGCTTGCTGGATGCCAACGGCAAGCAGATGTGGGTTGCCGTCAATGCCACGCCGTTGCAAAAACAGCAGCATGACGACAACTCCGTGGTACTGGTGGTGGCCAACATCACGGCGCTGAAACAGCTGTCAGAAGCCCTGCTCAATGCCAAGGATGCCGCCGATACTGCCAATCGCACCAAGAGCGATTTTCTGGCCAATATGTCCCATGAAATCCGCACGCCAATGAATGCCATCATCGGGATGACCCAGCTATGCCTGCAAACCTGCCTTGATGACAAACAGCGCAATTACGTAGAGAAAATCGAACGGGCTTCGCGCTCTTTACTGGGGATTATCAACGACATTCTCGATTTTTCCAAAATCGAAGCGGGCAAACTGCAGATGGAATCGGTGCCGTTCCACCTGGACAACATCCTGGAAGATTTGGCCGACATGTTTGCGGTGCGCGCCGTGGACAAACAGCTGGAACTATTGTTTTCGGTGGCGCCGGACGTGCCCACCGTGCTGGAAGGCGATCCGCTGCGGTTAAATCAAATTCTCATCAACCTGTTGGGCAATGCCATCAAATTTACCGAGCAGGGAGAAGTGGAACTGTCCATCAGCCAGCTACAGCAAGAGGGCGATGACATCGTGCTGCGTTTTGCCGTGCGCGATACGGGTATCGGCCTTACCCGGGAGCAACAGCAGAAACTGTTTCACTCGTTCAGCCAGGCTGACAGCTCCACGACCCGTAAATATGGCGGCACCGGACTTGGCCTGGCCATCAGCCGCCAGTTGGTAGAGTTGATGGGTGGCGAAATCGGCGTGGAAAGCCTGTACGGCAATGGCAGCACCTTTTTCTTTACCGTGCACCTGAAAGTGGCCGAAGACAGCAGCATCAAGGTGGAAAAAGAGCTTGAAGGCATGGAACTGCTGGTGGTGGACGATAACGCCACCGCCCGGGACATTTTGCATACCACGTTGCAAAGCATGGGCTTTAAGGTGGACACCGCCCGCAGTGGCAGCGAAGCCCTGGAGAAATTTGCCCAAAAACGTTACGCCATGGCGCTGGTGGACTGGAAAATGCCGGAGATGGACGGCATTGAAACCTCTGAAAAACTCAGGGAACTGGATAGCAGCCCGCTGATTGTGATGGTGTCGGCCCATGCCAGCAGCGAGTTCATCGGTGAATTACCCCAACATGGCATTTGTGGTTATGTGGCCAAGCCTGTCAGTGCTTCGCGCTTGCTGGACAGCATCATGCTGGCGCTGGGCAAGCAGGGACACCTGCCGGTAAAACGCCGCAGCGGCAATCTGGACAGCAACATTCTGCAGCAGCTGAGCGGCAAACGGGTGCTGCTGGTGGAAGACAATGAAATGAACCAGGAAGTGGCCTGCGAGTTTCTCACCCAAGTGGGAATACAACTGACCCTGGCGGAAAATGGCCAGCAGGCGCTGGCATTGTTGCAACAACAACCCTTTGATTTGGTGCTGATGGATTGCCAGATGCCGGTGATGGACGGTTATCAGGCCACTCGGGCGCTGCGGAAAATCGAAGGGCTGAAAACCCTGCCGGTGATTGCCATGACCGCCAATGCCATGGCCGGCGACCGGGAAAAATGCCTGGCCGCGGGAATGGATGAACATATTGCCAAACCCATCGAGGTCAGTGCCCTTTATAACATGTTGCTGCAGTATCTCGGACAGGGAGATGTGGTCACTACTGGCAGCGGGGCGGTAGCCGATGACGTGATTGCCTGGCCGGAGCATCCGTTGCTGGATATTGATCGTGGACTACAGTTAGTACAAAACTCCGAACGGCTTTACCGGCGGATTTTTGAGCGCTTCCGCCAAAGCCAGCATGACGTGGTGGCCAGAATCCGTCAGGCCATGGCCGCCAAAGAGCAGGAAACGGCAGTGCGGCTGGCGCATACCCTTAAAGGGCTGGCCGGCAATCTGGCCAGTGAGGCGCTGGCAACCCTGGCGCGCACCCTGGAAGGGCAGTTGCAGCATCAGCAGCCTTGTGATGAAACCCTGCAACAAACGCAGGTGCTGGTGGGCGAAATCGTCACTGCCATTGATGACTGGCTGCAACTTTCCGCTGGGGATGATGGCGAGGCTGCCGGGGTGGATGAGCCCTTGGCGCCGGCGCAGTTAAAACAGCAACTGGAACAGCTGTTACTGCTGCTGGAAGATGCCGATGCGGCGGCGGTAGCGCAGTTGCAAAGCCTGCGCCATCGGGTGGATGAGCGGTTATGGCAACAACTGCAGCCGGTGAGTGTCATGGTGGCCGGTTACCGCTTTGAAGAAGCCCAGACATTGGTGCAGTCCTTGCTGCAGGCAATGCAACCATAAAATGTAACCCAATGTGGCCTATGCTTGATGGCGTGTAACGGGTGCCCAAATGTTGGAGAGGGGGATGAATGGAACAGGCAACCATTTTGGTAGTGGACGACACACCGGAAAACATCGACATTCTGGTGGGGATTTTGGGCGATGACTACAAGTTGCGGGTGGCCATTGACGGCCCCAGGGCCCTGGAGGTTGCCAGACGCCATTTGCCGGATCTGATTTTGCTGGATGTGATGATGCCGGGCATGAACGGCTATGATGTGTGCCGCGAGCTCAAGCAGGACCCGCTCACCAGCCATGTGCCGATCATTTTTGTCACCGCGCTTTCTGAAGACGCGGATGAAACCTTGGGTTTTCAATTGGGAGCGGTGGATTACATCACAAAACCCGTGAGTGCGCCCATTGTGCAGGCCAGAGTGAAAAATCATCTGGCACTGTATAACCAAAAACGCCTGCTGGAGCATCAGGTGCAGGAGCGCACCCGGCAGCTCAGGGAAACCCGGCTGGAAATTATCCGCCGTCTGGGCCGGGCTGCGGAATACAAAGACAACGAAACCGGCCTGCACGTTATCCGCATGAGCAATTACGCTCGCATGCTGGCCGTGAAAATGGGCTTGCCGGAGCGTTTTTGCGATCTGCTGTATAACGCCGCCCCCATGCATGATATCGGCAAAATCGGCATTCCGGATGCGGTGCTGCGCAAGCCTGCCAAACTGGATGATAACGAATGGAGCATGATGAAATGCCATGTGGAATTTGGCGTGGAAATCATCGGTGAATATCCCGATCCGTTAATGAAACTGTCCCGCAGTATTGCACTGACCCACCATGAGAAATGGGACGGTTCGGGTTATCCCCACGGTCTGGCAGGGGAACAAATTCCGCTGGAGGGGCGCATTGTGGCGATTGCCGATGTATTTGACGCTCTGACCTCCATCCGGCCGTATAAAAAAGCCTGGAGCCCGGAGCAAGCCATGGCCTACATTGAAGCGCAGTCTGGCCGGCATTTTGACCCGCAGCTGGTGACGCATTTTCGGGAAATTCTGGATCAGGTGATTGCCATTCGGGATCAGTATCCGGAAACCGGCAATCATGGTGACATGCATGGCAATAGCCACGGCAAGGTAATAGAGGATTAATCCGGACGCAGGATGGCTGGCATCTCTTTCGGACGGCACAACATCAAGGGCACCCTGGGGTGCCCTTGCTGTTATCTGCCATGTGCTAAATGTCAGGCGTTTTCTAATGTGTAAGGCAGCGGCTGCAGGGCTAACAGGCTTTGGGGATCGTCAGCAATGCGAAAGCGGGCATCTGCGGGTGTATCGTTGGGCAATACGGCGCTTAGCAGCAGCTGGTCACCATTTTGCACGGCTTCCACAATGGTGCCTTGAGGGCGGAACCCTTCCTCCATGGCCAGCTCCAATGTGGATGCCGGGGTCACGTTGGCACTGCAGTGGCCTTTCAGGATATACAGGGCGCGTTTGTTGCCGCCACGGTATTTCATGCGGGCGACGGTTTCCTGCCCCATGTAACAGCCTTTGGTAAAGCTGATGCCATCCAGTGCTTGCAGGTTGCACATCTGTGGCACAAATTGCCCCTGATGGGCGGCATCAAGCCCCGGATACCCTGCCAGGATTTCCAGTGCCTGCCAGGCACTGTGATGGTAAAGCGGCATCTCCTGCACCCGTTCGGCAGCGGCCTGGGTTGGCAATATCAACAGAAAACGCTCACCGTCATTGAGGATGACGCCTTGCTCGAGCTGGCACAGTGGCTGCTCACGGTTGAATTGGGGGAACTGGCCATGCAGCCAGTCGGCAGCACCCGTGCCGGTAATACCGAGGATGGTCCACTGGGCTGACACATCGTCAAGCTCAGCCTTGCTGAACACGGCATATTTGCGAAATTCCGGCAAGTCACTGCTGAGCAGCTCTTTTGGCATGAGCAGCATCATGCTATCGGCAATGGCAAACAAACGGAATGCCGACAGCATCTTGCCTTTGGGATCACAATGAGCGCCCCAGCACCAGCGGTTGGCATCAAGGGCATTGACATCGGCGGTGATCTGTCCGTGCAGGAAGCTGCGGTTTTGCTCGCCGGTCACCTGCATCAGGCCCAGATGGGAGAGGGGGGAGATCAATAGTGCCGGAAGGGGGGCGTCGGGTGCCCAGGAAAGTTGGGGAGCTGCGATACTCATAGGATCATCCTGAAATTAACAGCATCAAAAGTGAGTCGATTGTAACGGATTTTGCGTAAATAAAAAGGGCGCCAAGACGGCACCCTTTAAACAACTCAAGACACAGTGCTCAATACAGCAAACGGGTACGGATGGTGCCCTCAATGTGTTTCAGCTCTTCCAGGGCCTCAGCGGCCTGATCGGTATGCACTTCCATTACCACGTAACCGATATTGGCCGTGGTTTGCAGGTACTGACCGCCAATATTGATGCCTTTTTCTGAAAACGCCTGGTTGATTTTCAGCAAAATCCCCGGACGGTTGCGGTGAATGTGCAGCAGGCGAGAGGTGCCATGCTGTTGCGGCAGGGAAACTTCGGGGAAGTTGACCGCAGTGACCGTGGAGCCGTTATCGGAGTATTTGGCCAGTTTGCCGGCCACTTCAATGCCGATGTTTTCCTGGGCCTCTTCGGTGCTGCCACCCACGTGAGGGGTCAGGATCACATTGTCAAAACCCCGTAGCGGTGTTTGGAATTCGTCATCGTTTGATTTTGGCTCTACCGGGAATACGTCAATGGCCGCCCCAGCCAGATGTTTGGCTTCCAGCGCTGCAGCCAGTGCATCAATGTCCACGACCGTACCGCGGGAGGCGTTGATGAGGAAGCTGCCTGGACGCATGGCTTCAATCTGGGCGGCACCGAACATCAGTTTGGTTTGCGGGGTTTCTGGCACGTGTAAACTCACCACATCCGCCTGGGCCAGCAGTTCGTTCATAAAACGCAGTTGATGGGCATTGCCCAGTGGCAGTTTGTCTTCGATATCGTAGAACACCACTCGCATCCCCAGGGTTTCTGCCAGAATGCCAAGCTGGGTACCAATGTGGCCGTAACCGATGACCCCCAGGGTTTTGCCTCGGACTTCATAACTGCCCTTGGCACTCTTGAGCCAACCGCCTTGATGGGCGGACATGTTGCGCTGCGGCACGCCGCGCATCAGCATGATGATTTCGCCAATCACCAGTTCGGCCACGCTGCGGGTGTTGGAGAAGGGGGCGTTGAATACGGGAATACCCAGCAATTCGGCGGCTTTCAGGTCAACCTGGTTGGTACCGATGCAGAAACAGCCCACACCCACCAGTTTTTCCGCTTTATCCAGCACTTCTTTGGTCAGCTGGGTGCGGGAGCGCAGGCCGACAAAATGCGCGTCTTTAATAGCTTCAATCAGTTCATCGCCGGATAACGATCCCTTGTGGTATTCAATATTGTTATAACCGGAATTTTTCAACACGTCTAAGGCTGATTGATGCACGCCTTCCAACAACAGGATCTTAATTTTATCCTTGTCCAGCGAATGTTTCGCCATAGTATCGGTACCCCTCAATATGTGATTCTGTTAGTGAACAAAAGGTAGTGTGTTAAGCTGCCCCCAGCTGTCACCCACGTTAGCACCTTTTTGAGTTGGTGTGGAGGTCTGGACGGCTAAAGTGTTTATTTTAGATCGTGAACAATCTGCAAATTGGGGCTGATATTGAAAAATCTGCTGATTTGGCTGGCGCTGTATGCCAGCGTGTTGGTGTGGTCGGCCTGGCAACCCCATGACGGGATCACCTGGTGGATGGAAGCCACGCCCGCATTGCTGGCCTTGCCGTTGTTGGCTTGGTGCCGCTGGAAATTTCCGTTAACGCCCCTGTTATATGTGCTGATTTTGCTGCACTGCTGGGTGCTGCTGGTGGGCGCCCATTATACCTATGCCCAGGTGCCGTTATTTGACTGGCTGGCCGAATGGCTGGGATGGAGCCGCAATAACTACGACAAACTGGGGCATTTTGCCCAAGGGTTCGTGCCGGCGATGATTGCCCGGGAAATCCTGTTGCGCAATCGGGTGTTGCAAGCAGGTGGCTGGTGTCATTTCCTGTGTGGCTGCTTTGCGCTGGCACTCTCTGCACTGTATGAACTGATTGAGTGGTGGGCGGCGGTATTGACCGAAGATGGCGCCGAGGCATTTTTGGGCACCCAGGGGTATGTGTGGGATACCCAGTCCGACATGCTGCTGGCCCTGATTGGCGCCATTTGCGCACTGTGGACGTTATCGTCGCTGCACGATCGTCAATTAGCCAAATGGGTGATGTTCGCGCCGGCCCAGAGGGTTACACTGTCTGATGGCAGCCTATAAGGAAATGACAACATATGAGTATCTGGTTTAAAGAGATCACGCTTGAAGACTGTGCCCGGCTGGATGGCGGCCTTGGCGGCAAAGGCACGTTGATGCAAACCCTGGGGATTAAAATCACCGAAATCGGCGAGGATTATCTGGTGGCCACCATGCCGGCATCACCGGCCATTCACAACCCCATCGGTATGGTTCATGGCGGGGCCAATGTGGTATTGGCAGAAACCGTTGCCAGTTATGCCGCCAATTTTGCGGTGGATTTTGATCACTTTTACTGTGTGGGCCAGGAGATTAACGCCAACCATATCCGTGCTGCCCGCAATGGTGAAATCAAGGCGGTGGCCAAGCCGTTTCATTTGGGCAAACGCACCTCCGTATGGGATATCCGCATTTACAATGCCGCCGGGGATCTGACCTGCATCTCCCGGATGACCGCTGCCGTGGTGCGCCGCCCGGACAGTAAAAACGCGCTGTAAATACCGCTTGGCGTACTTGTCAAAAGCAGCATTCGGCTGCTTTTGTTATTTCTGGCTGTGGCAATTCATCATGTCGTCGTGCAGCGGCGCGTTTGCCGACTAACCTTACTGGGTCAGCGTGCAGGTGTTGTGGTGTTGCCTGTGCCATTTTTAATCCTTTTTATGAATCATTGTAATTCATTTTAATCGCTTTAATGATTTTTTGGCTTTGCCTATCATCAATCCAACGCCTGAGTACCGACCCTCTGTTTAAGGAGTGCAACATGGCCACAATCGTTGACTTGATTGAACTTTGGTTACACCAGAAGAAATCGTAAGGAGCACAAGATGACCCAGCATTACATAACCAGCCAAAACGGTGCCCCCGTGGCAGATGATCAAAATTCGCTGTCAGCCGGTGAGCGTGGCCCGCTGTTGTTACAGGATTTTCACCTGATTGAAAAACTGGCGCACTTTAACCGGGAGCGCATTCCTGAGCGTATCGTGCATGCCAAAGGCACCGGCGTATACGGTACCTTTACCCTGACCCAGGATCTCAGCCAGTACACCATTGCCGACCACTTTAGCGGTGCGGGCAAGCAAACTGAAGTGTTCGTGCGTTTTTCCACCGTGGGCGGCGAGGCCGGCTCTGCCGATGCCGAGCGTGACCCTCGCGGGTTTGCGGTGCGCTTTTACACTGAGCGGGGCAACCATGACATTGTGGGCAATAACACCCCGACGTTTTTCCTGCGTGACGGCATCAAATTCCCCGACTTTATCCATACCCAAAAACGCAACCCTCACACCAACCTCAAAGATCCCCAGGCCATGTGGGACTTCTGGGCGCTCAATCCTGAATCCATGCATCAGGTCACCGTGCTGATGTCAGACCGCGGGATCCCCGCCAACTACCGGCAAATGCACGGTTATGGCTCGCACACCTATTCACTGTGGAATGCCAAGGGAGAACGTTTCTGGGTGAAGTTCCATTTCAAGAGCGAGCAGGGCATTGCCAATCTCACCGAAGATCAGGCCGCCATCATCAAAGGCATTGACCCGGATCATGCCCAGCGGGACATGGTGGCCGCCATTGGCGATGCCAATTTCCCCCGCTGGAAACTGCAGGTGCAAATCATGCCGGAAGCGGATGCCAATGATTACCATATCAACCCGTTTGATTTGACCAAGGTGTGGCCGCACAAGGATTATCCCCTGATTGAAGTGGGTATTTTAGAGCTGAACCGCTTGCCGCAAAACTACTTTGCCGAAGTGGAGCAGGCCGCGTTTGCCCCCAGCAACATGGTGCCCGGCATTGGCGCTTCACCGGATAAAATGCTGCAGGCCCGCTTGTTTGCCTATGCCGATGCGCAGCGTTACCGGGTGGGCGCCAACTACAATCAGTTGCCGGTAAACTGCCCCCATGCCACCAGCGCTAACCATCATCAGCGCGCCGGGGCCATGGCGGGCACCCAGTGTCCGTATCACCATAGCCAGAGCGGTGCCGATGGCAGTGCCAACTACGGGCCCAACTCCAGTGCGAATGCCCTGCAGGATGCCAGTGAATTCCGCGAGCCGCCGTTGCGCCTGGCCGGGGAAGCCGACCGCTACAGCCGTTATGATCAGGACGATTACACCCAGGCCGGTAACCTGTACCGCCTGTTCAGTGAAGAGGAAAAAACGCGGCTCATCAGCAATATCTGTGGCACCCTGAAACAGGCCAGTGATGATGTGCAGCAGCGGATGATTGCCCACTTCACCAAGGCCGATGCGGATTACGGTGCACGGGTAAAACGTCAGTTACAGGCGTAAGCAATGTTGCCCCATGCTGGCGTGTGCCACATGGGGCAACGGTTTTTCACCCATCAATACCACAACAGGGTTGCAAGGCCCAACAGTGAAAACAGCAGGGCGCAAATGCGCTGGATAAGCCGCACTGGCAGCTTGCCGCCGCCCATGGAACCTGCCATGACCACCGGCACATTGGCCAGCAAAATTCCCAGTGTGGTGCCCAGCACCACTAAGGTCAGCGCCTGGAACTTGGCCGCCAGCACCACAGTGGAAATCTGGGTTTTATCCCCCATCTCCGCCAGAAAAAACAGCACGAAAGTCGCCAGAAACGGCCCGTAACGGTAAAAACGGCTGTCTTCATCATCGGCTTTGTCCGGCACCAGCATCCATAAGGCAATGGCAAAAAAACTGGCGGCAATCAGATAGCGTGCCATGGTGGGGGTCAGCCAGGCGATGGTCCAATGCCCCAGCCAGGCCGCCAACAGATGATTGGCCAGGGTGGAGAGTAAAATCCCGGTGATGATGGCGGTTTTTTGTCTGAAACGGGCCGCCAGCAACAGCGCCAGCAGTTGGGTCTTGTCACCTATTTCAGCGATGCAAACCGTAAGGGCAGAAGTGAAAAGCGCTTCCAAACGTGATTCCTCAGGGTGATGGGCAACCGGGCACAACACGCCATTCACCCTTGTAAAATGGTGCGCTGTGCTCAGGTCTTGCCAGGCAAGGAATACTTGCTGCATTCACCATGGCATGTGGCCAAGTTTGTTGATGAATGCTCCCGCATGCTGCGAGTCGGCTACTCCCCCGAGAACTAGAGAGGTGCCCATTATAGCCAGCCAAAAGTCAGCCTCAACTGCCAATTGCAGATTATTTGTATAATTGCGGATATTTTTTGAGATTTTAATAGTAAATCTGTTCTTGCCCGGGGCAAACAGCTCTGATACTGTCAAAAGCGTGTCGATTTTTCGGAAACTGCATCCGCATATCTGATTGCTGTTCCACGTACTCTACCTGCGTACCTGCTGTTCATTGTGGAAAATCCGGCCGACAGAAAAATAACAACGACAGACAGGATCTATTGCGTGAATCTCAAAATAGTTGGATCGATTGCAATCGTTGCCGGCACCGCTATCGGTGCGGGCATGTTGGCGCTGCCACTGGCTACCGCCGCCATGGGGTTAATCCCGGCCTTGTTGCTGATGCTGGTGGTTTGGGCTATTTCGGCCTATACCGCCCTGCTGATGCTGGAAGTGAATCTGCGCTCAGGCATTGGCGACAATCTGCACCTTATTACCGGCAAATCCCTGGGGAGCAAAGGGCAGATTGTGCAGAGCCTGTCTTTTCTCAGTCTGTTGTTTGCCCTCACGGCTGCCTATCTTACCGGTGGTGCGGATCTGTTGGCGCTGAAAGCCAAGGCCTGGTTTGACATTGAGCTGAGCAATCAAACGGCGGTATTGCTGTTTACCTTTGTGCTGGGCGGATTTGCCGCGCTGGGCGTGCACTGGATTGATAAAATCTCCCGGGCGCTGTTTTCGACCATGATAGTGTTGCTGGCATTGGTGCTGGTGTTCCTGTTGCCGGAGGTCAGCCTTGATGCCCTGGCGCAGCGGGCCGCCACCAACTCCCTGACCGCCGTATGGCTAAGCGCCATTCCGGTGGTGGTCACCTCTTTTGGCTTTCATGTGTGCATTGCCACACTGGTGCGGTATCTGGACGGTGATGTGCCCACGTTACGCCGGGTGTTGCTAATCGGCTCCACCATTCCCCTGTTTTGCTACGTATTGTGGTTATTGGTGACGCTGGGCACGGTAGGCGGCGAGGCCATTGCCGGTTTTAACGGCTCTTTATCCAGACTCATCAGCGCGTTGCAGGAAATATCTTCCCAGCCGCTCATCAGCAAGGTGATTGGCCTCTTTGCCGATTTGGCGCTTGTCACCTCGTTCCTTGGGGTAACCATGAGCCTGTTTGATTTCAACGCCGAGCTTATCCGCGCCAGCAATACTGTCAGTGGCCGGATACAAACCTGGTTGCTGACCTTTATGCCACCGCTGGTCTGTGCGTTGTTTGTGCCCGAGGGATTTATTGCCCTACTGGGTTTTGCCGCCGTGCCATTGGTGGTGATTACCGTATTTTTGCCGGTACTGATTGCCCTTAAACAGCGGGCTGAGCGGCATGATGGCTATCAGGTTGCCGGGGGGAATTTCACCCTGGGATTGCTGTTGCTATTGGGCGGGGCGATTATTGGCGCCCAACTGTACGTGGCCATTTAACGGGAGCGGGCTTTCGCGAGTTTGTAAGCGAGTTTTTCCAGATGCAGTGCCTTGTAAGAGAGTTTTTCAGAAGGCGGCGGTACTGTTATGTTTGTGTTAGAGTCGGGCCTAGCCCGACTTTTTTGTTTTGTATCCGGGTAACGATGAAACTTTATCCAAAGGAACTGAAACTCATGCGAAAATTACTTATCGCTGGTGCTGTGCTTGCCAGCTTTGCCGCCCATGCAGATGAGGGGATGTGGCAACCTTACCAGCTACCGGCGATGGCGGATGTGCTGAAAGCCAAAGGACTGGAAATCAAGCCGGAATCCATCTCAAAACTCACCGAATTTCCCATGAATGCGGTTATCAGCCTTGGGGGCTGTACCGCATCTTTTGTTTCGCCAAAAGGGCTGGTGGTGACTAACCATCACTGCGCCTACGGCTCGGTGCAGTACAACTCTACAGCGGAAAAAAACCTGTTGCAGGACGGCTTTTTGGCTCATTCCATACAGGAAGAGCTGCCAGCCGCACCAGGCTCCAGGGTTTATGTGACCGAGTCTGTCACCAATGTGACCGACAAGGTGAACCAGCATACCGCCAAACGGGAGGGTGCCGATTTTTACCAAGCGGTGGAAATGGCGGAAAAAAGCATGGTGGCCGAGTGTGAACAGGCAGACGGTTATCGTTGCCAGGTGTACAGTTTTCATGGCGGGCTGGAATATTATCTGGTGAAACAGCTGGAAATCCGCGATGTCCGTCTGGTGTATAACCCGGCGCTGAGCGTGGGCAAATACGGCGGCGACATTGATAACTGGATGTGGCCTCGCCATACCGGTGATTTCTCCTTCTATCGCGCCTATGTGGGCAAAAACGGCCAGCCGGCGGATTACAGCAAAGACAACGTGCCCTACCAGCCAAAAAGCTTCCTGAAAGTGTCGGCAAAAGGCGTGAGCGACGGTGATTTTGTGATGGTTGCCGGTTACCCCGGGCGCACCAACCGTTATCGCACTGCCGAAGAAGTGGAAAACCAGTTTGAGTATTACTATCCCGCCGCCAAAGAGATGCGGGAAACGCTGATCAATATCATCCGTGATACCTCCAAAGAGGGCAGCGAAGCCCGCATCAAGTACGAAAGCACCCTAGCCGGGCTTGCCAACTACGCCAAAAACTTCACCTCCATGATTGAGTTTTATGGCAAATCCACCATGCTGAGCGACAAAAAGGCCCAGGCAACCGCCCTGAACCAATGGATTGATGCCGACAAACAGCGCCAGCAGCAGTACGGTAAGGTATTGCAGCAGCTCGACACCCTGGTGAAACAGGGGCAAGAGCATCAGCAGCGGGATCTGATTTTGGGCTATCTGGGTTACACCACCATGCTGCCCACCGCCGAGCGCTTGTTGCGTCTGGCCCATGAAAAACAACTGCCCGACATGGAACGGGAACCCGGCTACCAGCAGCGGGACATGAACCGCTTTACTTCCAGTCTGGAACGTATTGACCGGCGTTACGATGCCGGCGTGGATAAAGCCATGACCCTGGAACTGCTGAAACGCTATGCAGCCTTGCCCACAGGGCAGCGCTTGCCGGCACTGGACAAGTTTTTCGCCATCGGTAACCAGCTGGATGTGAAAAAACTGCAGCAGCAATTGGACAAGATGTATGCCGCCACCCAACTGGCAGACAAAAGCGTGCGTCTTGGCTGGCTGGAAAAATCCGTAGCCGATTTTGAAAACGCCAAGGATCCGATGATCCGCTTTGCGGTGGCCATGTACGACACCAAGCGCCAGTTGCGGGAGGCGGATAAACAGCTGGGCGGACAGCTGATGAAGGTTCGTCCCCAGTATATGGCGGCCATCATTGCCTATTACCACAGCCTGGGCAAACCCGTGTATGCGGATGCCAACTCCAGCCTGCGGGTAACCTACGGCAATGTGAAGGGTTACTCCCCTAAAGACGGTTTGTATGCCGTGCCGTTTACCCGTTTGCAGGGGATCAGCCAGAAAGACACTGGCGTGGAGCCGTTTGATGCGCCCAAAGCCGAGCTGAAACTCATCAAGGATAAGGCTTACGGCGATTTCTATGTGAAATCCCTGGATTCCGTACCGGTGAATTTCCTCTCAACCGTGGATACCACTGGCGGCAACTCTGGCTCACCCACCCTCAATGGCCGCGCCGAACTGGTGGGACTGCTGTTTGACGGGGTTTATGAAAGCATCATCGGTGACTGGAACTACGATGACAACATCAATCGCTCCATCCATGTGGACAGCCGCTACATGCTGTGGGTGATGAAGTATCTGGATCATGCCGATAACCTGCTGGATGAAATGGTGATCACTCACTAACGTCTGACAGCCTATGGCAGACAAGCCCCGCAACGGCGTATCCCGGCGGGGCTTTTTTACAGGTTATATCGGTAACATCCTCGGGGCATGAGTAATGGGTTGGCCTTGCTTGGGCGGGTTGCTGGCCATGAGAAGTGACAACCTTTTACCGTACGCTTACCAAATATTAACAGCAGGCAGAAAAATGCCGTTTACTTCACATTTTTTGTCTCGGAGTGTTAAGATCCGGCCGATTTTTAACGGCTATATATCTGCTTTGTAATTGGAGAATCATATGAAATCACTGCTCGGAATAGCAGCGTTGTTGGCTATTGCCCCCTGCACCCAGGCGGCCTCCGACTTTGTGAAGGGCGATGACACCTTCGCCGGTGACGCGGAGTTAGGGGCAACCGTAACCACTGGTAATACCCAGACCACTTCGGTAAAAGGGCGCCTGGCCATGAAACATGAACTGGGCAACTGGGAAAACCTGTATCTGCTTGAAGGTCTTTATAAGGACGATACCAAAGTGGTGACTGCCAAGCGTTATCTGGGCAGTGTGCAGGGCAACTACCGTTTTGGCGATCGCAGCTACATGTTTGCCACCGGTGCCTATGAAGTTGACCCATTCACCGGTTATGACTACAAATTCAATACCGCGGCCGGTTACGGTTATCGCCTGTATCAGGGCAATAACAGTTTTCTGGACGGTGAGTTCGGTCCCGGCTACCAGTATCGTCGCCTGGACAATGAACAGCAGCAGGATTTGGGCTACACCTCCGAGTCCAACTGGGTGGCGCACGGTGTGCTGAAATATGAACTGGGCATCAGTGAAACATCCAAATTCCAGCAGATGCTGGTGGCCGATTATGGTGATACACTGGACGCTCGTTCCGAAACTTCCATTACCGCAAACATTATCGGCGCCCTGTCGATGAAATTTGCCGTGATTGTGCGTTACAACAGCGATCCACTGGATGATAAAAACAGTACCGATACAGAAACCAACATGACATTGTTGTACTCATTCTGATTTGCGTGCTTGTTTTGTGATCAATCAAAAGGCACCTTCGGGTGCCTTTGTGATCCCAGTCCCAGCATGGAATTATGACAACAAAAAACAGTTGATCGCATAGCCAGATGTCAGATTATCGGCTATGCCGAGTTACCAGATGTTTGCTGATCTCCCATCATGCCGGCTCCGGGACTATGGTAGTTTCTAATAAAAAAATCCCTTCCTTAATGAGAGCTAAAAATGAAGTTGAAGCATATGTACCGAGGACCTGCAGCCGTTCTGGCGTGCTTGCTGGCCATGGTTTCTCCCGCCGTATTGGCAGGTACTGAAGCTGAGGCACAGTTATCACTGACCCAATCTGGTGTAGGTTATTTTGCAGTGGCTATTTTCGTCCTGGCGTATGTCATGGTGATGATGGAAGAGAAACTGCACATTCGAAAATCCAAACCCGTGATTGTGGCCGCGGGTCTTATCTGGGGTGTTATCGGATTTGTATACACCCAACACGGCATGCCCCATATGGCAGAAACCGTGTTCAAGGAAGACCTGCAAGAATATGCCGAGCTGTTCCTGTTCTTGCTGGCCGCCATGACCTATATCAATGCCATGGAGGAGCGCCGGCTGTTTGATGCCCTGCGCGCCTGGATGGTGGGTAAAGGTTTTACCTTGCGACAGGTGTTCTGGATTACCGGTTTTCTGGCCTTCTTTATTTCACCCATCGCCGACAACCTTACCACCGCGTTGCTGATGTGCGCCGTGGTGATGAAAATGGCCGGAGACGATAAGCGCTTTATCACCGTTGCCTGCATTAACATTGTGGTTGCTGCCAATGCCGGCGGCGCGTTCAGCCCGTTTGGCGACATCACAACGTTAATGGTATGGCAAAAAGGGGTGATTGAGTTTACCGAATTCTTTGCGCTGTTCATTCCGTCGCTGGTCAACTTCCTGGTGCCTGCGGTGATCATGAGTTTCTTCATTTCCAATCACGGCAGTGATGCCATGGTGGAAAAAGTGCATATGAAACCCGGTGCCCGCCGCATTGTGGCCTTGTTCCTGTTCACCATCACCCTGGCCGTTTGTGCCCACTCTTTCATGGGCATGCCGCCGGTACTGGGGATGATGACCGGTCTTGGGCTGCTGCAATGCTTTGGCTTCTACCTGCGCCACAACTTTGACAAGTCAGTGGCCCGCATCCGTAAAGAAGCCGAAATGGCCCATGATGCACGCCGCTTGGCCAACGTGGGAGAAATGGTGCCCTTTGATGTGTTCTCCCGCATTGCCCGGGCGGAATGGGATACCCTGCTGTTTTTCTATGGCGTGATCATGTGTGTGGGCGGCCTTGGCTTTATTGGCTATCTGTCCATGGCATCAGAAGCCATGTACGGCCATTGGGATCCCACCTATGCCAACGTTGCCGTTGGGGTGTTGTCATCCATTGTGGACAACATTCCGGTGATGTTTGCCGTGTTGACCATGAATCCGGCCATGTCCGACGGCCAATGGTTGCTGGTCACCATGACCGCCGGTGTGGGGGGCAGCCTGCTGTCCATCGGGAGTGCCGCCGGGGTGGCGCTGATGGGGCAAGCCCGTGGCATTTACACCTTTGGCGCCCATCTGCGCTGGACACCGGTGATTGCACTGGGCTATATCGCCAGCATTGTGGTGCACCGCCTGTTGAACAGTAACCTGTTTTAACGGCAACAGTGTTGTCAAAACGTGTGCCGGGCGGGACACCCGGCCACAAAAGATGAGAATGGATCACATTTCTGATTAAAACCTATGGTGCTGTGCGGGAAACCGCAGATCCGGCTCCATAGGTTTTTTATAATCACCTGCGTAAGTTTGAACAGGTGATCTATGCAACTCGGCAACTATTGGTATTGTGCACAACAAGGTGAACTCCGCTCGCTGTCCGGTGACGATTGTCAGCGCTTGGGACTAGCGGAAAAGCGGCTGTTACTGGCGTTGTTACCGCACCGGGACAAAGTGGTGTCCCGCTACCAGTTATTGCAGGGACTGGGATGCAACAATGAACGTTTGCTGGAGCGGGGCATTGCCCGTTTACGGCAAAAACTGGGGGATCACCGGGGGCAACTGCTTGAGCAGGTGGCATGCGAAGGCTTCATTTTGCACCAGCGTTCACAACCCAGGCTCAGCAGCGGCCGTTTTGGCGGATTGCATATGGCCTGGCATCATTACTGTACCATCATCTTGATGACACTCCTGGCCGTGGCGTTTATCTGGCATCACCTGCCGCTGGAATATGGCTGTCTGGTGCTCAGCTGTTAAGCTGTCCACTGATGAAAAGCGGCGGTTTCAGATCGCCATAATGACGGTATGCCGATGGTGGACACAAGCGTTTTTCGCGCCATGACCTAAGGGGCTTTTTACCGACATGTTCATGCCGCGCATGTTCAATACTTTCTTTACTTTTCTTAATACTCTTTAATAATCCTTCCTTTACAGTAATGAATCTGCAAATTTCACTCCTAATCTTTGCTGTAGATCACTATTTGGTAATTTTCTGACAAAGTGCGGTGATTTCCGGTTATGGCGATCACAGTCCCGTGGATATTCTGTGCTTATACTGAGCGGTGTTGGTAAATGCC
Organism: Shewanella mytili; assembly: GCF_046765975.1. Classification (NCBI taxonomy): domain Bacteria; kingdom Pseudomonadati; phylum Pseudomonadota; class Gammaproteobacteria; order Alteromonadales; family Shewanellaceae; genus Shewanella; species Shewanella mytili. The sequence continues at coordinate 271,245 of NZ_JBKOUD010000002.1, forward strand.
TGTGCCATTTACCTGTTCTCGAACATTTTATTGATGATGGAAACGGTCCCTAAATTCATGCTCAACTCAGCATCACAACCATCCAAATATCTGTTGGGTGGCCCGGTTAACCCCGCTCCCCGGCTGTTGGGGGTGGTGCTGTTGCTGTTGCTGATGCTGGGGGTGAGTGTTTACTTCATCAAGAAGTTTCCGGTCAGCGACGCTGTGGTGCCACTGGCGGAGCAAGTGGTTACCTTGCAGTCAGGCCAGCAGGTGCAGGTGTTGCTGTTTGCCAATTCAAGGGTGAATAACCACTTGTTGCAGGCCACGGCTGACATTGTGTCTTCCGCATTGATGCAGTGCCGCCAGACCCCCTGGCAGCAGGCTTATCTGACCATCTCCCACGAAAAGCAAATTCTGAATATCACGCTTGCCGGTGAACGTAACGGACAACTGGCGCTGCGCAATATCAAGGCTGGAGACCGAGGACGACAGATGGGCTTTATCAATCAACAATGGCTGCAGGGGATTCATTTCTGTGACTAAGCTATGGCCATGGCTGTTGCTGGTGTTACTGGCACTGCTGGCGTTTGTTAACGTCTATCATGGCAGCCAGCAAAAACCTCGTCAGCTACTGCTCAATTGCAGTGTGGAGCTGTACGATCACGATACTGAGCAGCAAACGCCTTTTTACCTGTTACTGGATTTACAGGCAGCAGGCCATGATGCCCTGATTAATTACCGCTATTTTCATACCGATGGCACGCCAGCAGGCAGCGTGTTGATGCGCGGCCGCATTACCCGTGGCGCGGCTGGCAGCAATTACAAAATCGTGGTCAGCGACAAAGAGGAGCAGCAGGGCAAGGGCAATCTGCCGGAGCACATGCAGTACCTGTCTTACATCAGCAGCTTGAACCTGAATAACCATGGTACCCACACCATGACGCTGGAAGTGCTGGACACCAATGATGCACAGCATTATGCCGTGGTGCGGGTGCAACCCGATAACGGCGTGTATGGTTGCCGTATCCAGCAATAGCCTTTCCATCTGAGGCGAACTCGCTATTTTTCTTAAAAATCATTAAGCTAGCGTAATTGTTTTATCGCTTTTTTGAGGAGACTCAGCGGGCGTGTCCAAATTACGTATCAAGCAGGAAGAACAGCTATCCATTAAATTCAGTCACTTGCTGGGCGTTGGTGAGCGGCGCAAGCTGGATCTGTATTTTTCATTGCCAAAAGAGATGGGCATTGGCCCCCAGAGCCTGAACGAGGAAGAGTATTATTTCAGCGCCATTTTAGGACGCCGTTCCTACTATTGCGAAGGATTGCACCTGCCTTTGGTGCAGTCACGCTTTGTCAGCCAGAAAAAACGCACGCTGGAAGAATACCGGCTATACATGAACCTGTTTGCCTACCAGTTTGTGGTGGCCATGGAAAATGATGCCAAGGAGCTGTCCAGGCAAAGTGACGCCGAGACGTTTTTCCATGATTTAAATGAGCTGACCGTACACTGCGCCACCTTGATGCGGCGCTTTCGCCGCAATGTGCCCGCCGATGCCAACTGGAAACATTATTTTGACAGCGCGGATAATTACTTGTCCTGGTTTTGCGAACAACAGCTGCTGAAATTGCTGGCCAACGCTCCCCCATGCCGCGAGCAGCAACATGTGCGGGACAAGGTGCTGTCATTGTGTCATCTGGAGCGGCATCACCGGATAAGCCATAAATACAACGCTTCACAGACCATGAAAGAGCCCAACCGCATTGCCAACAAAATGCTGTTGTTGCGGCGGTTGATCCAGCAAGGGGTTGTGCTTAAAGAGGAGCTGAAACCCTTAGGGGTGGGGTTGAAAAAGCTCACCACCGGCGTGGCTACCGCGCTGGTGATGCTGGTGGTGTCATCCCTTATCATTAAGGCTCAGGGGGTGTTTGACGGGGTGACCATGATGATGGTGCTGGTGCTGGCGCTCATTTACGGTGCCCGTGAAATTTTCAAGGATGATGTGCGCAATGTGATGTGGCGTTATGTACAGCGCGGCCGCCCCCGTTGGAGCCGAATGCTGCGGGACACCACCAATCAGAATCTCATTGCCAAACAGTTGGTTTGGCTTGAATTCATGCGGCAAAAGGATTTGCCTGTCGCCGTGCAGGACATTTTGCGCCAGCGCCACAGCCAGAACAAGGTGGAAGCCGAAGTGCTGCACTATGGTATCGACACCAAAGTGGAGGATACGGAGTTTCTCTCCGGCTACAACACCATTCAGGAGCAGGTGGTGTTCAGTCTGGTGCCGTTTGTGCGTTATCTGGAGCGGGGCAAGGATAAAATCTACTCGGAAAACCAGGGTGAAATCACCGCCGAAACCGTTGAGCGCCGCTACCAGGTTAATCTGGTGGTGGCTTGCCGTCAGGAAAAACAGCCTACCCAGTATGCCCGCTTCAAAATCACCCTGAACCGCTCAAAAATAGTGGATGTCAGCCTGAGTGACATCCCTGACAACCTGCCGATGATTGATGACCTGGTGGATGAAAAATCCCAGTTGGCCGCCACCACTAGGCTGGATAACAGCACCACGCCCAATTTGGAGGGCTAGTGTGTTCGTCCTCGGTATAGTGGTGGCCGCGCTGCTGCCGACGATGGCCGCAGTGCTGAGGGTTATGGCTGGCGGGTAAATGCCTGGCAAATATTGCCTTCACCGCTTTGTTTGGCGCGCTTCAGGGCAATTTCGGCGTTGTTCAAAAATTGCTGCAACGTTTGCCCTTCCACATAGGCGGCAATCCCGATGCAGATGCCGTCAGCCAGCCCGTGCTGGGCCAGGTTCTCCAGGGTAAGCGCTGCAAAATCGTGGCAATCGTTGGCATCCGTATCCGGCACCAGCACGGCAATTTTGCCCAGTTGCCAATTGGCCATTTGATAGCCCCTGGGCAAGTCGCTCAACACCTGGGTTTCGACCTGTTGTTGGCGGCTTTCCAGGGATTCAATCTCGCTCATGTGGCTCAGCAGGGCCTCTGGGCTGATATCCAGCAGCATCAGGCAACTGTGGCGCTGCTCCTGGGGTGAGAGCGCATGGAAGAAATTCTCCATGTCTTCAATCTCCGGCATCACCTTGATGCGATGTGGAATGCGGCTTCCGGGCTGTTCGCGCACATGGGTGGCAGACTCCAGCGTGCAGATAAGGTAGCTTATTTCGCCTTCATCGTCCTGATAGCTTTTCAGGGTGGTTTGCAGGCACCCCGGGGTTTTGTCATCACAGAGGATTTGCCCTTGCCAAATGCCGTGAATGGCAATCAGCTGCATGATGCGTGGCCATTGGTTGTCCAGATCATTTTGCAGCAGTTCCGTCAAGGTGTGCTGCACACTGCCATCCAGTTGCAATAACTGATCAAAGGCGTGGTTGACCCGCACCAGTTTGCCATCCGGTGTGACCAGTGCGGTGGCCACGGCGGAGTCGCTGAGCAAACGGTTGAGGAAAGCATCCTGGCGCACCTGTTTGAGCTCGCTGATATCCTCAAAGGAGAGCAGGGCATACCCTTCTTCCCCTTCGCCAATCTGGCGGATGCTAAAGCGCAGCACGATATTATCCAGCGCCTGCAGCTGCACTTCTCCCTGCCAGCTTAAATGTTGCTGTAGTTGACGCCGCAGCGATGCATACCAAGGCTGGTCCTGCTCCAGCAGTTTTTGCAGGCTGCGGTTTTCTATCTCCTGGGGGCGTTGTTTCAAAATGCTGGCCGCCCGCTGGTTGGCACACATGATGCGGCCGCTTTCATTCACCAGCAGATAGCCCAAGTCAGAGCGGAACAAGCCGTCAGCCAACAGGATGCTGCTGAGTCTTGCCCGCTGCTCCAGCCTAAACAGGTGGATGAAAATCATCACCAGTGCCGCCAGCAGCGTAACCACGCCAGCGGCAATCAGCAGGATGTTGCGCCATGGGGTAAAGCGGTTGTTGATGTCGCTATTGCGGATGTAGGACAGCAATACATACTCGCCCTCATCCTCCTGATTGGCTGATGACAGCGAAATGCGCAGATACACAAAGGTGGCCTGCTCGCCGTGAAATTCGCCAAAATTGTTGGCGGCCAGTTCCCGCCATAAGGTGGGGTAGCTCTGGCGCAAACTGCTTCCCAATGTGGTGGGAATGCCGGATAGCGGATCCAGGTTGGAAGAACCGGCATAAAGCTGCCCTTGATCATCCAGCAGCAACAATGGCGAGTCGTTACTGGAGAACGCCGGCTTGATGGACTGCAGCATCTGGCTCAGTGAGTTGTAAGTGAGCAGATAACCCCGCACCGCCTGCTCGCTGCCCAGTGTGGCCACCTGCACCTGGTACGGCTCCAGACGGTCATCCATCGGGGCAAACGCCACATCCGAGGTATAAATGTCCTCACTGCTCAGGTTGCGCATTTCATCCAGCAGTACCTCGGTCATGGGGGCATTGCCAAAATTGTTGCTGCTGGCCAGGCGGAATTTGCCGTGACTGTCGTAAAGGGCAATATCCATCAGTTCCGGCGTGTTGTCCTTGAGCTCCAGCCAGCTTTGGCGCAGGCGTTGTTCCTGCAAACGGCCGGGGCTTTGCAGGTAGAGCTTTAAAGGTTCAGCCAGGGAAAACATCTGGGTACGAAATTGCTGAAAAGAGATTTTGTCTGCCAGCAGCGTGCCTACGGTTTGCAGTTCACTGTAACGCTGCACCGCCCACTCTTCTTGTAAACGGCGCTCGCCCAGTGTCACCAGCACATTGGTGATTAAAAAAATGGTGATGATCAACATGCTCAACTGGCTGGCAATGGCCAGTAAGCGTTGGCGGGACCAGTGAATGCCACGAAGGTGATACAGCAGGCGCATATCCGCAAAAGCGGGATTCTTTTTCAACATCAAACTTTAAGGCGGTGGCGGCGAATAGCGTTTATGTTAACACGAAACAAACGAACAGCCAGTGTCGTCCCGGCGATTAGCCAATGGCACCCAGATGACGATGTTTAAAGCGGCACCCCGCCGCCGCGACAATGGCCTGGCAGGCGGCGATGTCCACCCCTTCCAGCCCGTCAATGGCGGATACCTGCACATCGGCAACATAGGCGGGTGCAAGGCGGATGAACTCGTTCACGGCCTGCCAGCTGCCCTTGAGCTTCGGATGGCAATGCTGCTGATACAGCGCCTCATTTTGGGCATTGAGCGACACCGACAGGGCATCCACACAGGTGCTTAATTCCGGCAGGATGTTGCGGCGGTGAAACAGGTTGCCAAGCCCATCCGTATTCACCCGTACCTTGCCGCCGCGACGCTTTATCTCGGCCGCGACGCCAAGCAGTGTGTCAAGGTTCAGGGTCGGCTCGCCATAACCGCAAAACACGTATTCATCAAACTGTGCCACATCCCCCAGCAGCGGGATGATTTCAGCCGCAGTGGGTTGATGATCCAGTGCCAGCTGGTATTCGTGCACCTGTTTGCTGCCGTTATGTTTCGGGCAAAAGGCGCAGCGCAAGGTGCAGCGGCCAGTAATGTTCAGGTAACGGCTGTTGCGGATGTCATACACCAGCGTGTTGTTGCTTGTCGTATTATTCATGATTCAGGCATGGCTAACATAATTGACCACAGTGTAGCGGTTATCAATGTGGTTAACTGTCATCTTGATCAGAAAAATGTCTGGCCGATGCTACTTGGTGTCCCGGCTGTGTTCTAAAATGCCGGACGGTAGCAAATCCATCCTGCTGGGGTCGTGTTTAGAAATCTGTGATTTTTAACGTGACACAGAATTTTGAACACCCCTCTTGTTAATGTACATACTTGTAACTATATGATATTGTTAGTGGAATTCTAAATTCAGCAATAAAATTAATCAGATGTCTTCAAAAAAATTAGCAAGAGCCTGGGGGGCTATTAGGATCAAATATCCTGTGTTTCAGGTGTTCGGTTCTAGAAAGCGATTAACGTTGATATTCGGCTTCGTCGCTTTGGCTGTGTTTGCTGCCGTGCTTTGGGCTGTTGGAGCGCTGCAGTCATTTTTCAAGTTGCCACCACCACCTTCTGGCGTGCCAGATAATTTGTTTTCAACGGTCATCGAGGTTTCCATCTTTTTAATGCTCGGTATTGGGCTACTAATGTGGAAAACCATTGGGGCGTCTGAAGAGGTAAGAATTGATAATAAATACAGTGTCATCGACGATGCACTGATTTTTCCTTTTAGTGCTGATTTAAAAGTAGATATTCAGTTCGACAAGGATGTTTATTATCAGCAACCTCCGATGATAGAAGCGTCATTGCGCTGGGTTGAATTTGATAAAGAGGAGTTCTTTTTAGTCGAAGCCGGATCCTTAGATATTCCCAAGTTAACCCTAATAAAAGTTACGACGGATGAAGTGGATAAAACGCTCAAGTTAGAGCTTGGCGCCGCAAGTTTTTACGATATTTTCTACACCCATTACTCCCCTGATCTGGTGTTTTCGAGTCAATATGCAACTGAGGTTAAAGAAGTTGCAACACTAAGGGCTTTGTACGGCAAGCCTCTTTTTAACTACTACAAAAAGGAAATAGGGGAATGTAGCTCCAAACAGACGAAGATCAATTGTTCTTCTCTGATCCCAAACCCGCTAGGCATATCTGGCATTGTGTTAATCAGAGACGGCGCATTGACATACGCTGTACTGAGAATCCGAGGCTCGCATGAAATAGCCGCTAAAAACAGAATTGAGTGGTCCTTTGCTGGTTTAGTAGAAGCGACGGAGTGGATTCATCATCCTGAGATTGATTTTGAAGAATTCGTTCACTGGGAACTCGATGATGAGGTTGTCGCATTCTTTAAGGAATTGGAAGGTAAACATCCTAAAATTATGCCTCTGGGACTTGTTATCAATTCTCTATACATGTACCAGCCTGAAATATTCGTGGTCGTTGAATATAACTCAGTAGACATCGCGGCAATAAAATCACAGTTACCGAAGCAGCTACGGTTGGTAGATGTTCGGAACATGCAGTCAGAGTTCAAACACCATCAAACTAAGAACCTGTGCGAACCGGGACTTAAATTGTTACGCCATCAACGCCCGGAGTTATTTGGATAGTTCAGACCAAGATATTACCAAGATGCACATTTAAACGTAATGCCGTGAAAGCCGTATGATAGCTGGCTTTCATGTGTTTGATTGCCTCCTACACAGCGGAAGAGGGAAACATGTTGTTTTGACTGCAAATTAGATATTGTCATTCCTACTGAAAGTAGGCTTTTGTGCGCAAGCTAAGAAGGAATTTGTATGAGTAAGTTCAGTGGGTTGAATACTGAACTGGAAGCAGTGCAACCAAGCCCTAATCCATCGTGGTTCGTTGAAATTCTGGATTGACGAGGACGCTATTGCTATGTGGAAGGCAAAGGCTGAACAACCCGGGAAAGGCCTCCCACGTGTATTTAGTGACTTAGCCATTACTACGGCGCGTTAGTCCTCTGAATCGATTTAGGAAACAAAGCCGGGATGGCATTCCTTTTGGGGCGAGCAAATCGCACGGGTAGGCAATCAAAGAAAAATGCCGGTTCTGGGAACCGGCATTTTTGTGGGCATAATGTTTACTGTCCGGATTTTGCCTGGGGTTTCCACCACCATACAAAGAAGCGGTGGCTGGCGGCTTTAACGCGTTTCAGGCCCCGTTTGAAATCCTCCAGTATGATATACAGCATGGGCACCAGAATCAGGGTGACCAGGGTGGAGAACAAAATGCCAAAGGCCAGTGATACCGCCATGGGAATGACGATTTTAGCTTGCAGGCTTTTTTCCATGATGATGGGCACCAGCCCCACAAAGGTGGTCAGCGAGGTGAGGATAATGGCCCTGAAACGCTCACAACCCGAGTTGATGGCAGCTGTCAGGGTGGATTGTCCGGCAGCCCGTGCGCGGTTCACGAAGTCCACCAAAATCAGGGAGTCGTTCACCACCACCCCGGCCAGCGCGATGATGCCGCACAGGCTCAGTACGCTCATGGACAGCCCCAGGATCAGGTGGCCGAAGAGGGCGCCAATCATGCCGAAGGGAATGACTGACATGATGATAAGCGGCTGGCTGTATGAGCGCAGGGGAATGGCCATCAGCGCATAGATGGTAAAGATGGCGAAGATGAAGCCTTTGGCAAGCCCTACCAGTGCATCCTGTTCATCCAGGCTGGCGCCATCCAGCGAGGTGCTCAGCTGAGGGTATTTCTTTTGCAGCTGGGGCAGGAATGTTTCCTGGATTTCACTCACGACTTTGGCCGGCTCCGCCTTTTGCTTGTTGGCATTGGCGGTAATGCTGATGGCCCGGCGGCCGTTAACCCGGGTGATGGCGTTATAGGACTCGCCGGTTTCGATATGGGCCACACTGCTAAAGGGCACGGCGTTGCCGTTGGCGGTGCGAATGAGCATGTTTTCCAGATAGCCCACGGTACGGCGCTGCTCTTGCGGGTAGCGCACCATCACTTTCACTTCTTCCTTGTTGCGCAAGATGCGCTGGGCCTCATAACCGTAAAAGCCATAACGTACCTGCTGCGCCAAATCCGATAATGTCAGCCCCAGCGCTTCGGCTTCCGGTTTGATTTTAAGGCGGATTTCATGGCTGCCGGAGGAGAGGTTATCGGTAATGTCGTAGATGCCGTCGTAAGTCGCCAGTTTTTGCTTGAGCTCGGCCGCGGCGGCGGATAGCTCCTGCAAGTCACTGGACATCAGCCTGAAGGCAATATCGCCGTTGCCGCCATTGGTGCTGGCGTTGATGTTGAGGTTTTTCACCGCCACCATTTCTGGCAACTGCTTGCGCCAGGCATCGGCAATGGCCACTCCGTCCACGGCCCGTTCTTCCCCTTTGGTCAGTTCGGCAAAAATGAAGGCGGAGGTGCGGCTGTCCATATTGATGAAGCTGTGTTTTACCACAGGATACCCCAGCTCCTGCTCCATCTGGGCGTTCATGGCGTACAGGGCATCTTCCACCTGCTGGGTGGATTTAAGGGTATTGCTCTCGGAGCTGCCTTCGTCCATCTCCAGCTGTACCTGAATGAAGTCCGATGGAATGTCCGGGAACATGACCCAACGCACATGGCCGGTTTTCACCATGGTGATGGAGATGAGCAGTACGCCAATGAACAGGGTGGCCACACTGTAACGGTGGGGCACCAGGCGGGTCATGAAGTTGCGGTAGCTGTGGTGGATGAAGTGCTGCACTTTGGCATTAAAGGTCTGGCGAAAGCGTCCCACAATGCCGGGTTTGCCCTGACTTTGTTTCATGTGGGCCAGATGCGCCGGCAGGATGAGTTTGGATTCCACCAGAGAGAAGCTCAGGCACAGGGTGACAATCAGGCCGATGGATATCCAGATGACCCCCATGGGGCCGGGCACCATCAGCATGGGAATGAAGGCGGCAATGGTGGTCAGCACCCCGAAGGTGGCGGGCATGGCCACTTTTTTGGCGCCGCGGATGACGTTGTCCACCGAGAAGCCGTTTTTCTCCACCTCGGTATGGGCACTTTCGCCGATGACGATGGCATCATCCACCACAATCCCCAATACCAGAATGAATGCAAACAGGGTCAGCATGTTGATGGTGAGGCTAAAAGGCTCCAGTGGCATCAGCGCCAGCGAACCGAGAAAACACACCGGTAATCCCATCATTACCCAGAAGGCCAGCTTGATATCCAGGAACAGCGCCAGAATGATGAACACCAGCAAGGCGCCATAGGCCATGTTGGACAGCATCATGTTGAGGCGGCCTTTGAGGTAGTGGGTCAAATCCCCCCAGTAGTCCAGCTGGACACCGTGCGGCAATGTGGCCTGCCGTGTGGCTATGTAGCCTTTTACCTGATCTGCAATGGAGAGCGCGTCCTGATCTTCAATGCTGGTCACTTCAATAATGGCCGCCGGTTTTTGATCAAAGCGGGTGTAATCCAGCCGTTCCTCAAAACCGTCGTTAATGTTGGCTACCATGGGCAGCATGACGCGGCTGCCGTCAGGGCGGGTCTTGACCACGATTTGGGCAAAATCATCCCCGGTATAAGCCTGTCCTTTGGTCCGCAGCAGAATGTCGCCATCTTCTGCATGGATGGCGCCACCGGGAAGATCCAGTGACGATTTTTGTACCGCCTGGGCCACCTCTGAAAAGGTCAGGCCGTATTCGCGCATTTTGTCTTCCGAGACTTCAATGCCGATTTCGTAATCCCGCACGCCGGCCACTTTGGCCTGGGTGACAGACGGCAGCATGGTGAGCTCGTCACGGATGCTTTTGGCCAACTCTTTCATTTCATGGGAGGCTAAATCCCCGTACACTGACACCCAAATGACATTACTTTCCGGGCGGATGCGGTAGATATTGGGTTTCTCGATGGCGGCAGGAAAGGTGGCAATGGTGTCGATGCGCAGTTTGGCTTCATCCAGCACGTCTTTGGGCTCATAACCGTCTTGCACCTCAATGGTGACGCTTCCTACCCCATCGCCGGCTACGGAGGTCATTTTCTTGATGCCGGGAACATCCCGCAATGCCTCTTCAATCTTGATGGTGATCCCTTCTTCAATCTCCTGTGGTGCCGCACCGGGATAAGCTACCGATATTCGCAGGTAATTGATTTCAAAACGTGGAAATACCTCTTTATTGATGGTGAAGGCCGAAACCAGACCACCAATAATCAAAATCCACATCAGCAGGTTGGCCGCCACATTGTTGCGGGCAAACCAGGCAATAATTCCGGTTTCTTTTTCCATCATCATTCCCCGGTGTTTGCCAGACGTTGATCAGTGTTGGCGCCCTGTGGTTGCAATGAGGCGTCGCTGTCCTGTTCCACCACTTTTACCAACTGGCCGGAGCTCATGTTGTTGAGGGTGGTCAGGGCTACCCGTTCACCGGCCTTGAGGCTGTCTTTCACATAAACGGCATCCACATCGGTACGCACCACATTCACGTGGCGTATCTCCACCTTGTTATCCGGGTCGATAACCGTCACTTCGTGGTTTCTCACCAGATAATTGGGCAGTTTGACCACGTTTTCCACGGTGCGCCCCTGAATGCTGGCGTTCACGAAACTGCCGTATTTCAGCGGCAGCTGGCCCGGATCCCGGTATTGTCTCAGATAGGGGTCTTTCACTTCGGCCACCAGGTACACCATGCGGTTATCAGGGTCAATCACCCCTTCGCTGCGTACCACTGCGGCGCGCCAATGCAGGCGCTTGCCGCCCAGTTCGGTGGTAATGCTGACTTCGGTAACCGGGTGATCAATGGATTCCAGATAGGCCAAATCCTTGTTGGCCAAAGGCAGGCGCACTTCGGCAATGGCGGTGTCGTACAGCTCGCCCAATTGATTGCCCAGGCTGACATATTGCCCCAGGTCGATGTTACGGCTGTGAACCAGACCGTCAAAAGGCGCCCTTATCACGGTGCGCTGCAGATTGCGCTTGGCCCGCTCCAGCGCCGCTTTGGCAAACTTGACGTTGGCTTCGGCCCCCTTGAGTTGGGGAAGGCGTAATCCCAGTGCCGGTGGCGCACCGTTAAAATCGGCAAAATCCACCTTGGCCACTTCGGCGCGGGCTTTTTCTTCATCCAGTGCCGCCTGGTTCTGGGCCAGGGTGGCCTCGGCCTGACGCAAGTCGGCCTCGTAATCAAAAGGTTCTATCACTGCCAGCTCATCGCCGGCGCGTACCATGCCGCCTGCGACAAATTTGGGCGAAATTTTCACGATGCGCCCTTGCACTTCACTCACCAGCTGGGTTTTGTATTTGGGCATGACAGTGCCGTAAGAGGGCAGTTCCAGCGATATGGTTTGTGGCTTGACGGTCATCACGTTGACCACTGGCAGCTGTTGCTCTTCCGGTTTTTGCGGCGGTGTTTTTTTGGTGGCATTCAGCAGGCTGACCACTACGAGGGCAATCACAATGATGACAACGGGAGGAAGTACTCGTCTCAACAGGATATTCATACGCTTTTTTCTGTCCATATTGGCAGCGAAATCTGTGGCTTAAATTACCAGAGAGCTTTCCATCGATAAACGGCTTTTTGTAAAGTAAATGTGTCAAAAACTGTCAGGGTGACGGAAATCCGTTTCTTGCTGTAAAAAAGGAGCCTGAAGGCTCCTTTGGGTGAATCATAATTTATTTGGCGCGTTTGGCTTTGTTTTTGCCAGGTTTGGCCGCGGCTTTTTTGGGTTTCTTTTTCACGGGAATGCGGGCTTCTTTGTGTTTTGGCCGCAATTCTTCAATGACCCGGCGTTTCAATTTCTGCTCGGTGTAACGTTCAATCTTGCTCAGGATCAGCATGTCATGGGCTTCCACCAGTGAAATGGCCGTGCCCTTTTTGCCTGCGCGGCCGGTGCGGCCAATGCGGTGAATGTAAATGTCAGCAGTGCGGGGCATGTCGTAGTTGATCACATGGGTGATGTCGTCCACATCAATGCCGCGGGCGGCCACATCCGTGGCCAGCAGTACGTTCACTTCCCCTTTGGTGAAGCGTCCCAGCGCCTGAAAACGCTTTTTCTGCTCCATGTCGCCCCGCATGAAAGCGGTGGGGATCCCTGCCTGCTGCAGTTGCCCTTCAAGGCTGGCCACGGTTTCCCGGGTTTTGGCAAACACAATGGCGCGGGAGACCTCTTCACGGCGAAGAATGTTGCACAAGAGGGCAAATTTGTGGGCTTTGTCATCCGCCAGATGCACCCATTGGTGGATTTTGGCTTTTTCGCTGCGCGGCGGCTCGGCTTCCAGTTCGGCCGGGTCATTGAGCAATTCATTGGCAAAACTGCGCACGCCATTGCCTTCCAGCGTGGCTGAAAACAGCAGTGTCTGTTGGCGTTTCTGGGCCTCGATGACGATGGACTTCACCACTTGGGCAAATCCCATGTCCAGCATGCGGTCGGCTTCATCAATCACCAGTATTTCCACATCGGTAGCGCTGAATTTGCCTTTGTCCAGATAGTCCATCAAGCGCCCTGGGGTGGCAACCAGCAGGTCAACATTGCCCCGCAGCACTTCTTCCTGGGGGCCATAGGGCACGCCACCTGTCACAATGCCCAACTGCAGATCCACATGGTGGGCCAGATGGCTGGCATAGCGATGCACCTGACTTGCCAGCTCCCGGGTGGGGGTTAATACCAGTACCCGGGCCTGGCCGGGACGCCGACGGGGAAAGTCCAGCAGATGTTGCAATGCGGGCAGCAGGTAGCTGGCGGTCTTGCCTGTGCCTGTGGGCGCATGGGCCAATATGTCCCGCTGCTCCATGGCCAGTGGAATGGTCAGTTGCTGGATGGTGGTGGGGGCGTCATGGCCCATGGTTTTCAGGGATGCCAGCAGTTGCGGCTCCAGGTCGAACTCTTCAAATTGCATGCAGGAACTCTCAGTCGATATTGCGCTGCAGTATACCTGCTCATGACGCATCTTTATAGCTGCAGACGTCAGTTTCACCCTCAGAGTTTCAGATAAAAATCCTGCGTCAGCTGACGCATGCTGTTTGAGTAACTGCCGTCACTGTTACGGATGGCAAATGGCCGGTTAAGGGGCAAGATGGCCGGCGATTGCCAGCCTGCCAGCAATAAGCTGCGATTGGGCGCCTGTGCCGGTTTGCCACTGACATCCACCCGCAACAGCAGCGTTAGCCCGTGGGCGCTCAGGGCGCGGCTAAATGATGCCACACTGCCACAGGGTAAAATGAGGCTGGCTTGGGCCTTGGGGTGTAATAACCGGGCCAGGGCCGCGCTGAGTTCGGTAAAGTTCAGGGTTTGGGTGTGGCGGGCCGCCGCGCGCTGTTTGATGCTAGCCACGGGGCCATGTTCAAAATAGGGCGGGTTGCAGAGAATGTGATCATAGCCATGGGCTGGGGCGACAAATTGCTGAATGGCCAAGGTATGCAGCTGCAAACGCGCCCCCCAGGGGCTGTTGTTGAAGTTCTGCTGACATTGCATGGCCGCTTGTGGCTCCAGCTCTACCGCATCAATGTGGGCTGAACTGCGCTGCGCCGCCATTAAGCTCAGCAAGCCGCTGCCGGCACCGATATCCAGCACCTTGCCTGTTTGTGGCAGCGGCGCCCAGGCGCCCAGCAACACACCATCGGTGCTTACCGGCATGCCGCACATATCGTCATTCACATGGAACTGCTTAAAGGTGAAGCCCACGATTCATATCCTGATACATCAAAAATGTTCGCGGCGCATTGTAAGGGCTGGGTGGCGGTTTGTCCTGTACTGTGCCGATATCTGATGCGTTTTTGTAGCCTAATATTGCGGTTATTTATCGTTATCTCGCAATTAAGGGCATTTTTTTGCAGAAGTGCTATTGCTACCGCCTGCCGGCTTTGGTAATAGTGAAACCTTGGAAGGGATATATATGAAAAACTGCGCCAGTTACCGTTATCGGTGGCTTGATTGTGGCCATTTTCCCCAAAGGAAAGTGCGCCGTGGTTACGTTGCCTGCCCCAGCATTTTGGGGCTCACTGTTGCTGGCATACATGCCGTTTATCATCATAAATATAGCTAAAAATATAATAAGTATAGATTGAGGCATCTTGTGCAAAATAAACAATTGACCGTAAGTGATACCCTGGGGCTGGGCTTTATGACCTTCGCCTTTTTTCTGGGCGCAGGGAATCTGATCTTTCCGCCGTTTGCCGGATATCAGGCAGGAGATCAAAGCTACATTGCCATGATGGGGTTTCTCATCACTGCGGTAGGGTTACCTTTGGCCGGCTTGATTGCGGTCGCCAAGGCAAAAGGTTTGGTGATGCGGATGTTGCCTGCCACGGCAGCCACCCTGTTTGCCACGGCCATTTACATCATTATCGGCCCGGCGTTCGCGGCGCCGCGTACCAGCCTGGTGGCGTTTGAAATCGGGGCGCGTCCCTTTTTGAGCGATGCCGACAGCACCATTGCCATTGCCGGTGTTGTGCTTAATCAGGCCCAGTTGTATTTCACGGCGGGGTTTTTCTTTGTGGTCATGCTGTTGTCGGCATTTCCCCAGCGCTTGATGGACAGCGTAGGCAAGGTGCTTACTCCGGTGTTGCTGTTGCTGTTGATTGCATTGGCGGTCTCTGTGGCAGGTTTTATCGGCAGTCCCATGCCCGCGGCCACCGGGGACTATATTACCCACCCCCTGAGCAAGGGGATTGTGGAAGGCTATAACACCATGGATACCTTGGCATCGCTGATGTTCGGGGTGCTGATTATCGACCTGTTGCGGCAAAAGAATGTGCACGACACCACGCTGCAAACCCGGTACCTCATCCGCTCCGCCTTTATTGCCGCGGCCGGGCTGGCCTTTGTGTACGTGTCGCTGTTCATTCTGGGTGCCACGGCGGGGGATTTGGCCAAGGGCGCTGAAAATGGCGGGCAAATCCTGACCCATTATGTGACCGACCAGTTTGGCTTTACCGGCACGGTGGCGTTGTCGCTGGTGGTGAGCCTGGCGTGTTTAACCACGGCCGTGGGGCTGGTCAGTGCCTGTTCCGATTATTTCAGCACCTTGTCCAACGGTTTTTTACCTTACCGGGTGCTGGTGGTGGCATTGAGCGTCATCTGTGCGGTCATTGCCAACGTGGGGCTGAGTCAGCTGATTTCCATTAGCGTGCCGGTACTGATGATGGTGTATCCGGTGGCCATTGCCCTGGTGCTGGTTACCTTCGTTCACAACTGGTTTCGTAATCCCCGTTTGGCCCATCGGGCGGCCCTGACCGTTGCGCTGGTTTTTGGCATTTTCGATGGCCTGAAAGTGGCAGCCGCTTCGTTGCAGTCTTTTGACGTGAAGTCAGAAAGTTTGGCGACCAACATGCTGGTATCGCTGGTGGACGGGGTGTCTCCGGTGATGTCAAAAATGCCGCTGTATGATCAGGGCATGGCCTGGCTGGTGCCTACCCTGGTTGTGGTGGTGGCTTGTTTCTTTGTGGGAAGCAAGTCCCGGGCTGGCGCCTGATATGGCATCTGCCAGTGGCTGGCGTTATGCTATCTGCCGTTTTTGCGCAAAGGTGTTTTAGATGCCATGGCAACGCCATCCTATGTTCCGGACCCGCTCATTGAAGGATTCCTCGATGAGTTGTGGTCCACAAAGGGGCTTAGCGACAACACGCTGAGTGCCTACCGCAGCGATTTACTGCATTTTGACGCTTACCTGCAGCAGCGGCAGTTGTCGCTGTTGGCGGCCGGGCGGGACGTCATCCAGGATTATCTCGGATTGCGCTACGATAATGGCGCTGCCAAGAGTTCCAGTGCCCGTTTGCTGTCCAGTTTGCGGCGCTTCTACGGTTTTTTGCTCATCAGGCAGCTAATCGGCGATGATCCGATGGCGCTGATAGCCTCTCCCAAGTTACCCCGAAAATTACCCGACACCCTCAGCGAAGCAGACGTGGAAGCCTTGCTGGCAGAACCGGACGGTGACGACACCCTGGAAGGGCGCGATAAAGCGATGTTGGAGCTGTTGTACGCCACCGGGTTGCGGGTGACGGAACTGGTGGGCTTGACCCTGGAGCAGATAAGCCTGCGTCAGGGGCTGGTGCGGATTACCGGCAAGGGCGGCAAGGAGCGGCTGGTGCCCATGGGGGAGGTTGCCATTGATGTGGTGAGCCGCTACCTTAAATTGCAGCGTGCTGCATTGCTGGTGGCCGGGCAGAGTGATGTGTTGTTCCCTTCCAGCCGGGGCCGCATGATGACCCGCCAGACATTCTGGTACCGTATCAAGTTGTATGCCCAGCGGGCCGGGATCAGCAAAGCCCTGTCGCCCCATACCCTGCGCCATGCGTTTGCCACCCATCTTTTGAACCACGGCGCCGATTTGCGGGTGGTGCAGTTACTGCTGGGACACAGCTCCCTGTCCACCACCCAGATATACACCCATGTAGCCAATGCGCGCCTGCAGGCGTTGCATGCCGAGCATCACCCCCGGGGGTGATGGAGTTGCTTTCTTTGGCGCTTGGCGGTAACTTTCAAGCTCGTTACCGGTCTCAACTGTAGAAACTGGTATTTAGCAGACCGCAAACAAGGAATTTCCATGAAGTTAACCCCTATGCTTTCTCTTTGTCTGGCACTGGCCATTGCCCCGTTGGCGCAAGGTGCGAGTGCCACCGGGCAGCACGAACAACTAAAAAACAAATTGAGTAAGGTACTCGGCATGGACATACAATCCCTTTCTGCCGCGCCCATTCCCGGGCTGCTGCAGGCGGTGACCAGTCGCGGGGTTGTGTACGTTACCGAAAACGGCAGCAAGCTGCTTCACGGGAACATTTATGATCTGGAAAACGGCATGAAAAACCTCACGGAAGTGGCCATGGCCGGTCCGCGTTTGGCACTGATCAAGCCGTTTGAAGACCAAATGCTGGTATATAAAGCCAAAAACGAAAAATACGTGGTGACCGTGTTTACCGATGTGACCTGCGGTTATTGCCGCAAGTTGCACAACCAGATGCAGCAGTACAATGATTTGGGCATTACCATCCGCTATCTGGCTTACCCCCGTCAGGGCGTGCCATCAGTGGTAGCCGATGAAATGGAAGCCGTGTGGTGTTCCAAAGATCCGAAAAAAGCCATGGATGATGCCAAGGCCGGCAAAAACATTGCGCTGGCCAAATGCGATGCGGATATTGCCGGGCAGTACAAAATCGGCTCCCAAATGGGGATTAATGGCACGCCGTCCATGATCCTGGAAGATGGCACCATGATCCCGGGTTATGTGCCGCCAGAGCAGTTACTGCAAAGCCTGCAAGCACACTAGTCAGGCAGGTTCACGCTTAAAAAGGCGAGCAAAGGGCTCGCCTTTTTGTTATCTTGCCAGCAGAATTTTTTAGGCAGTGACGTCCTTGTGATCAAGAAAATCGTACGTCGTCCTAAAGTGGATGACAGCCATTTACCCGCCCATTTACCCCCACTTCTGAAACAGATTTATGCCAGCCGCGGCCTGTGCGCCGATGACTGCGAGCTGGTGCTCGGCCGTTTATTGCGACCGGATACCATGCTGGGCTTGAACGATGCCGCCCGTTTGCTGGCTGACGCCTTGCAGCAGCGTCGGCGGATCATCATTGTGGGGGATTTTGATGCGGATGGTGCCACCTCCACCAGTGTCTGCTTGTTGGCGCTGGGGATGATGGGTGCGGCAAATTGTGACTTTTTAATCCCCAATCGTTTTGATTACGGCTATGGCCTGAGTCCGGAAATCGTGGCGGTTGCCCGTGAGCGGGGGGCGCAGCTGCTGATCACCGTGGATAATGGCATCTCCTCCATCGACGGCGTTGCGGCGGCGAAAGCGGCGGGCATGGATGTCATCATTACCGATCACCATTTGCCGGGGCAGCAGTTGCCGGCAGCCGATGCCATTGTCAATCCCAATCAGGCCGGGTGTGGCTTTGCCTCCAAATCCATCGCCGGGGTAGGGGTCGCTTTTTACCTGATGAGCGCCTTGCGGGCAGAGCTGCGCCAACGGAATTATTTTGCCGCCCACGGGCTGGCAGTGCCCAATTTGGGGCAGTTGCTGGATTTGGTGGCTTTGGGCACGGTGGCAGACGTGGTGGCGCTGGATACCAATAACCGCATCATGGTGGAAGCCGGCATCAAGCGGGTGCGGGCCGGCCAATGCCGCCCGGGCATTACCGCACTGCTGGAAGTGGCACGGCGTGACCCTGGCCGTTTGGTGGCGTCGGATTTCGGCTTTGCCGTGGGCCCCAGGCTGAATGCGGCTGGCCGTCTGGATGACATGGCGCTGGGGGTTGCCACCTTGTTGTGCGATGACCTGTATCAGGCCCGGCGCATGGCAGCGGAGCTTGATGGCCTTAACAGCGAGCGCCGGGAGCTGGAAGCCGGCATGCAGCAAGAAGCCCTCAAGTTTTTGCAGACGCTGGATTTTACCGAGCAGCAGCTTCCGTGGGGCATCTCCCTCTATCAGCCGGACTGGCACCAAGGGGTGATTGGCATTTTGGCCTCGCGGATTAAAGACCGCTATCACCGCCCGGTGATTGCCTTTGCCGAAAGCGCCGAGCATGAAATCAAGGGGTCGGCCCGCTCCATTAACGGCCTGCACATGCGGGATCTGCTGGAGCTGATTAACAGCCGTCATCCGGGGATGATCCGCAAGTTTGGCGGCCATGCCATGGCCGCTGGCCTGACGTTGGTAAAAGAGGCGTTTGACGAGTTTGCCAGCGCTTTTGACAGCACGGTGCGTGAGCTGTTGGCCGAGGCAGACTTGCAAGGCGAGCTGTGGTCTGACGGCGAACTTCCCCCTGCGGCATTTACGCTGGACACCGCTCAGTTACTGCGGGATTCAGGCCCCTGGGGCCAGGCATTCCCCGAGCCGATGTTTGATGGGGTGTTTCACATACTGCAGCAGCGCCTTGTGGGAGAAAAACATCTGAAACTGGTACTGGAAACCGAAGATGGCAGCGTGATGGCTGATGCCATCGCCTTTAATGTGGATCTTGGCATCTGGCCGGATGCCAGCATCAATTACGTGCGCCTGTTATACAAACTGGACGTCAATGAGTTTCGCGGGCATACCAATTTGCAGCTGATGGTGGAGCAGTTGGAGCCTTGCTAAGGTTAAGCGGATCAAAAAAGTAAAACTTTGCCGGGGAATAATCGAACACAGACCACATTTTTTAATCATTCAGCTCTTATTGTATACAAAAGACGTAAATAATTTGTTGGTATCTTTACAACACCGATAAAATTCTGTGTATTGTCTTTGGGGGCAGTTGACCGCGCAACCCGCTGAAGGGTTGTTGCGAGGAGATAAAAGTCGAATGAAGTATTTAGTTGTGTGTTTTGCCTTGCTGCTCGGAGGCTGTTCCTCTGCGCCATTATCTACCCTGACCCATTTCGCCACCTTTGATGAACAGGATTTCGCCGCATTGGATCCCACGCAAATTCGGGCCAGCTTGGTGGTGGATGATTTTGTCAAACTCAAGGACGTGACCTTGAGCGCCCAGCTCAATACCGCAGAGGGCGTGCAGCATCTGTCCTTTCCGCTGGAGCTGTTGTCAAAGGAGATTTTACCCATCCGCCGCAGCTGGATTTTCACCACCAAGGTGAGATCCCAATATCAGTATCAGCTGTCGCCACTGGCACAACAAAACTTTCTGAAATTGCAGCAAGAAGTGCTTAAAGGCAGCCAATACATCTGTGATGTTGACATTGTGTTTGACGAGCATACCCAGCCCCGTCCGTTCAAATACACGGTAAAACTGATGCTGAACCCGGATAACGGTTACATCACCATGATTGATGAACGTGAAATGGACATGAGCACCCCCCAATGGACCGGGGGCAATGCCCGTTTGCAAACCCTGCGCTAAGCCGTCTGAGGTTGTAACCCGCCAAGCCGTGTTGATGCGGGTAGTCAAAGACAGCAAGCATTGGCTCCAAACAAAAGCCGCTGGCATCCGCAGCGGCTTTATCTTTGGGTAAAGGCCGTTAGGTGTGGCTCACACCGGCATCAGGCCAGTGTCACCACGCCATTTTGGGTGCCTACCAGTACGGTATCGGCGCCTCTGGCGGCAAACAAGCCTACGGTAACCACCCCGACAATATTGTTAATCTGCTGCTCCAGTGCGTGAGGGTCGAGGATTCTCAGGTTATAGACATCCAGGATCACATTGCCGTTATCGGTAACCACCCCTTCACGGTATACCGGGTCACCCCCCAGTTTTACCAGCTCGCGGGCCACATAAGAGCGGGCCATGGGGATCACTTCAACCGGTAGCGGAAATTCGCCCAAAATGTCCACCTGTTTGCTTTCATCCACAATGCAAACGAACTTTTTCGCCACGGCCGCCACGATTTTTTCCCGGGTCAGTGCCGCACCGCCGCCTTTGATCATCGCTTTATGGGCATTGATTTCATCGGCGCCGTCCACATACACCGACAGGGCGTCAACCGTATTGAGATCAAATACCGGAATGCCAGCGGCTTTCAGGCGGGCGGCGGAGGCTTCGGAGCTGGAAACCGCGCCTTCGATTTCGGCTTTCATGGTGGCCAGTGCATCAATGAAGTGGTTCACCGTTGAGCCGGTGCCTACGCCCACAATGGTGTCAGGTTCCACATATTTGAGTGCCGCCCAGCCGACAGCCTTTTTCAGTTCATCTTGCGTCATTTTCATCATCCAGTAGAAAGGGGAGAAGTTGCGGTCATTATAACCGCTCATGCCTGTGTTTGTGGCAGCTTTGCCCCATAAAAATCGATATTTACTGCGCAGGTGCTTGGGCTTGGGTAACATGTTTTCACACACCAGAAAAACCAATGACCACCGGGAGCTGTTGATGGCTGGAGCAAGTCTGCTGATGTTGCTGGATGATATCGCCTCGATTCTTGATGATGTGGCGGTAATGAGTAAAGTGGCGGCGAAAAAAACGGCCGGCGTACTGGGCGATGATTTGGCCCTTAATGCCCAACAGGTCGCCGGTGTGCGCGCCGAACGCGAATTGCCGGTGGTGTGGGCCGTGGCTAAAGGTTCGCTGCGCAACAAGGTGATTTTGGTGCCGCTGGCGCTGCTGATCAGTGCGGTGGTGCCCTGGCTCATTCTGCCGCTGTTAATGCTGGGCGGGCTTTTTTTGTGTTACGAAGGGTTTGAAAAAGTCTGGCATAAACTGACCCATAAGCACCCCACGCCTGTGGCGGCAGCCACCGAGGGCATTGGGGGCATTGAGCCTGAGGACTTGCGGGCCTGGGAAGCGCAAAAAGTCAAAGGCGCCATTCGTACCGACTTTGTGTTGTCGGCCGAAATCATCGTCCTGACCCTGGGCATTGTGGCTCACAAGGCTTTTGTCACCCAAGTGTCCACGCTGGTCATTATCGCCTTGGTGATGACCGCAGGGGTGTACGGCTTGGTGGCGGGCATTGTGAAACTGGATGACATGGGGTTGTACCTGAGTCGCCGCAAGGGGCAGTCGGCGTGGCATGGCATCTTGCGGCGTGTGGGCATGATGCTGGTGACGGCCGCTCCCAAGTTGATGAAATTGCTCACCGTTGTGGGAACCCTCGCCATGTTTCTGGTGGGCGGTGGCATTTTGATTCATGGCATTTCCCCGCTGGCCGGATGGCAGCATGATGTGGCCGAAGCCGCATTGTCGCTGGCCCATGTGGGGGCGCTGCTGCATGGCCTGCTGCCTTTGTTGCTGCAACTGTTAACCGGCATGCTGGCCGGTGGCGTAGTGCTGTTGCTCTTGACGGGGATTGGGCGCCTGCGCGCGGCCTTTGGCCGTTAATGGGGAAGGCGTGGCTGGTGTGAGCGGGATGTCGTCCGCTTGAGCCGTGCGCAAACTTATGGGCGGTTATCCCATATCCGGGTGGGGGTGATGATCAATGGCAGCGGTTTATCCCAGGGGGCAAGGGGCAAGGCCGGGGCTTGCTGGCAGTCGTGAGCGTAACCCACCGCCAGCGCATGGCCCGGGAGCCAACCCAGGGTGCGATCATAATAACCGCCACCCATGCCCATGCGATTGCCGCGTTCATCAAAAGCCACCAACGGCGTTAACAGCAAATCCAGGGTTGCCGTTGGCACTATGCGGCTAACGTCCAGCTGCGGCTCGGCAATGCCAAAGCGGTTGCTGCGCATCGGGGTGTTGGCATGGTAGTGCAAAAACAGCAAATTGCCGGGCGTGAAAGGGTGTAGCACTGGCAGGCAGGTCTGTATTCCCCGCTGCCATAGGGCATCAAACAAGGGGCTGGTATCGAGCTCGCCATCACAACTGAAATACAGCCCCATGGTGCTGACAGGCTGTCCGGCATTGGCTTGCTCATCCAGCAACTGCAGCAGTTGCCCTTTGGCGCTGCTGGCGGCCTGTTGTTGAAATGCGGCCGACAACTCCCGGCGCTGTTTGCGAATGTCCCGCCTGAGTAACAAGCAAGCGTTATCCCGGGCCGACCACTGTGGGTGGTGCGCGGCGTGATGACGGGGACTGGTGGCGGGTAATGCGGTCATGGTGGTCAAATTGGGATGCTCCCCGGTGATGCCGGTGTCGGTGTAAGCCCTTGAACCTAAAGTTCAAGGCGGGCTGCTGGTTACCTCCTAAGGCTTCTCGGTCCGAGCCGAGCATGCGCAATGTCAGTAAGAAAGTAGCCCTTTGTTTCAAAAATATCGGCACAGGGACATTACCGACTATCGTACACCCCAGGGAGCAAATCTGGGAAATCTTGCTGGGCGTTTGCCCTTGTTATCAGTTTAGTCTTCTCTGGCGCTGCGCTCAACCAGTGCTTGTTCCAGCGTGCGTTGCAGCAAGTGGATGCGTTTGTCCATTTGCGACATATAATCCTGATTTTTATGTTGTTCTTCATAGAGCTCATGGCCGATATTGAGGGCTGCCATCAATACCATGTCTTCACGACTCAGGCTGGGGGTGCGTGCTTTTATCTGGGCCAGTTGCTGATCCAGTTTACGGGCCACCGCCTGCAGGGCCGGCTCCTGACCTGAAGGACAGGCGATAGAGTATGTGCGGCCCATCAGGGTGATTTCCACAGCACAGTTACTCATCTTGCACGTTTTTCCTTTTACCAGGCTCTTGTGGCGGACTATATAAGCCCCGCCTGTAAAGTGCAAGTTACCCGGGCACAGTTTGCCATTGCAACCGTGTGTTTGCCCATTCCCTGAGCAGTTGTAAAAAATCCGGGCAATCCCCGCAGTTTCCCTTGCTGGCCTTGGTGCTGGGGTGCAGTTCTGATAGCATGACAAAGAATTTTTCTATTGGACAATCTGGTTATGGCAACTCCTCCTTCATTACGAATTGACAATCTCCAGGCCGCGCTGGACAGTGCCGACATCGGGCAGCATCCGGTAGAGGTGCACGGTGCGCTGGTGGGCATTATTTGTGGCGGGGCGGTACAGTCGCAAGACTGGCACAAACCGTTGCTTGAATTGATGAACGACGGACAAGCCTTGCCTCAGGAACTGGCCGGATTGATCCAGGAACTGGCCCAGGACACGGTGAACCGGCTGCAGGATGCAGAATTCGGTTTCGCGCTATTGCTTCCCGAAGAGGAAGAAGCCCTGGCGGTGCGCCTTGAAGCCCTGTCGCTGTGGGCCCAGAGTTTCCTTACCGGCATTGCCATTGCCCAGCCCCGGCTCAATCAGGCTTCTGCCGATGTGCAGGAGGTCATCAAGGATTTGGCGGAGATCACCCAGGTGGATCTTAACGTGACCGAAGATGACGAATGTGAGCAGGCATTCCAGGAGTTGCTGGAGTTTGTCCGCTTGTCTGCCATTTTGTGCTACTCCGAATTTGTCTTGCATCCGCAAACAGAGGCAGAACCCCAAGAACCTGGCATATTGCATTAATACTGATGGCTGCTTGCAGCCCGGTGAGGGATCAATGAATCCGCAATCCACTGAAGTTGATATTGCCATTGTGGGCGGCGCCATGGTGGGCGCGTCACTGGCGCTGGCACTTTATCAGCTGAGTAAACAACTACAACGGCCGCTGAAGATAGCCCTGATTGAAGCCCATGCAGCCGGGCAGGGGCAGTCGGGCTTTGACGCCCGGGCCATTGCCATTGCCCATGGCTCCCGTTACGCCTTGCAGCGCATGGGCATTTGGCCGTTGCTGTCGCATCTTGGCAGCCCCATTCACGATATTCATGTGTCTGACCGTGGCCATTTCGGCATGACCGAAATCAATGCATCGAGCCTGCATCTGCCTACGCTGGGCGCGGTGGTTGAGCTTGAACAAGTCGGCCAGGCGCTGTTTGCCGCTCTGGCAAAAACATCGGTAGCCGTGTACTGCCCGCTGGAACTTGCCGCCATTCACAGCGAGCAACAGCGTCATACACTGACCTTAAGCGACGGCCGCCAGCTCCATTGCCGTTTGCTGGTGGCTGCCGATGGCGCCAACTCCAAAGTGCGCCAGTTGCAACAGCAGCCACAAGCGGTGACGACCTTTGAACAGGGCGCCATCATTGCCAATGTGGCCAGCAACCGGCCTCATCAGGGCATGGCGTGGGAGCGCTTTACCGAACATGGCCCCATTGCCCTGCTGCCCATGGCCGATTGTCAGGGGCAGGCAAGGTTGTCGCTGGTATGGGCCATGGACGAGCAGGCGATTGCCGCGCATCTGGCGCTCAGTGATGAAGATTTCCTGCAGGCGCTGCAACAGGCGTTTGGCTACCGGGCGGGGCAGTTTACCGCTGTTGGACAGCGCCACAGCTATCCGCTGACACTCAGTTACATGGCGCGGCCGGCATATCATCGCACCATTTATGTGGGCAATGCCGCCCAGACCCTGCATCCCATTGCCGGACAAGGCTTCAACCTGGGGCTGCGGGATGTGAGCGGGTTGCTGCAAGTGCTTACATCCGTGCTGCAACAAGGCGGTGATGTGGGCTCAGCGCAGGTGATTCATGACTATCTGCAATGTCGCCATGGCGATCGCCATGACACCATAAGCAGCATCGAATGTCTGGTGCGGGGATTTTCCAACCAATACTGGCCGTTGGTGGCCGGGCGTAATCTTGGATTGCGTTTGCTCTCATGGTTACCGCCACTAAAAGTGCCGGTGGCGCGCCGGGCCATGGGCTGGCACGGCCGTGAAGCCTGTATCGCATTTGCAAGGAGAGGCTGATGTTTAAATCGCAAAGCTATGATGTGGCCATTGTGGGTGGCGGTATGGTGGGGCTGGCAACCGCTTGCGGGCTGGCCGAGCGCGGTTTGTCGGTATTGGTGGTGGATGCCGCAGCGGCAGCGCCGGTAACGGGCGAGCCAAAACTGCGGGTCAGCGCCGTGAATGAAGCCAGCCGCTGCCTGCTGGAGCGCTTGGGAGCCTGGGGCAATATTCCCTCATCCCGCATTGCCCCTTACAGCAAAATGGAAGTGTGGGACAAAGACGGCATGGGCAGCATCCAGTTTGATGCGGAGCAGCTCAGTGCCCACTCGCTGGGCGCGATTATTGAAAACGACGCCATTCACTACGCACTGGCACAGCGGGCAGCGGAACATGACGCCCTCACCCTGCTGGAAAACACTCGGGTGCAGCGCCTGGCCTTTGGCGAGCGGGAAGCCTGGCTGATGCTGGACAATGGCGACAGTCTGGCTGCCGCCTTGGTGATTGCCGCAGACGGCGCCAACTCCTGGGTACGGCAACAGTGCAAAATCCCACTGACCTTCTGGGATTATGATCATCACGCCATTGTGGCTACCATCCGCACCCAGCTCAGCCATGGCGAGTGTGCCCGGCAGGTCTTTGCCGCAGATGGCCCACTGGCATTTTTGCCCTTATACGATGAACACCTGTGCTCCATTGTCTGGTCACTGCCACCCACGCAGGTGACAGAACTGCTGGCACTGCCACCGGAGCAGTTCAGCCGTAAACTCACCGCGGCTTTTGACGGCAAGCTCGGGCTATGCGAACTGGTGAGTGAGCGTCAGAGTTTTGCCCTGAGAATGCGCTATGCCCGGCATTTTGCCCGCCACCGGCTGCTGCTGGCCGGGGATGCGGCCCATACCATTCATCCGCTGGCAGGGCAGGGCGTGAACCTGGGCTTTTTGGATGCGGCGGCCATTATTGAGGTGGTGGCCGGGTTGTTTGACGATGGCAAAGACATTGGTGCCTATGAACATTTACGGGCGCTGGAGCGTTGGCGCAAAGCCGATGCCCTGCAGATGGTGGCCGCCATGGAAGGGTTGAAACAGCTCTTCAGCGGTGCCAACCCCCTGAAAAAAGCCCTGCGGGATATGGGGCTGAACCTGGTCAATAATGCGGCTCCCGTGAAAACAGTGTTCATGCAACAGGCAATGGGACAGAAATTCAACCTGCCACCCCTTTGCCGTGCCGACGGCTGACGCCGCACCAATATTAAACCGAACTTAACAAAACGCCCGGAAAATCAGATTTTTCGGGCGTTTTTATTTATCGCATCACGGTTGTGCCACCGAGCGTTCCTGTTCATGCAACACATTAGAAAAACTAATCCATAAAATTTCGCATTAGAAATTTACCATTTATACATATTTGTTACACCATGTATACTTTTCGGGCACTTCAAACAGATATTGGCAGTAGCTGATGCCTGTAGCCACCAACAGAAGGGATAACAATGGCTAATAAAACCGTACTCTTTAACAAACACTTGGAATCCCACGCCAAGATGGTGGACTTTCACGGCTGGGACATGCCCCTTAACTACGGCTCCCAGATTGAAGAACACCACGCCGTGCGTCAGGACGCCGGCATGTTTGACGTATCCCACATGACCGTTGTGGATGTGAGCGGCCATGATGCTTGCGCATTCCTGCGTCAGTTACTGGCCAACGATGTGGCCAAACTGACCACGCCCGGCAAAGCCCTTTACAGCGCCATGCTGAACCAGAACGCTGGCGTGATTGACGATCTGATCACCTATTATCTGGACGACACCCATTACCGCGTGGTGGTGAATTCGGCCACCCGGGAAAAAGATCTGGCATGGATTACCACCCAAGCCAAGGCATTCGATGTCAGCATTACCGAACGCCCGGAGCTGGCCATGATTGCGGTGCAGGGCCCCAATGCCAAAGCCAAGGCCGCCAGCGTGTTCAGCGATGAGCAAAATGCTGCCATTGCCGGTATGAAACCCTTTTTTGGCACCCAGGCCGGCAGCCTGTTTGTGGCAACCACCGGGTATACCGGTGAGGCTGGCTACGAAATCATGGTGCCCGTATCAGAAGCCGAAGCTTTGTGGCAGCAATTACTTGAGGCTGGCGTTGTGCCCTGTGGTCTTGGTGCCCGGGATACCCTGCGCCTGGAAGCCGGCATGAACCTCTATGGTCAGGACATGGACGAAAGCGTTAACCCGCTGGCAGCCAACATGGGCTGGACCATTGCCTGGGAACCTGCCGAGCGCAATTTCATTGGCCGCGAAGCCCTTTGCGCCATTAAGGCGCAGGGCACGGAAAAGCTGGTGGGCCTGGTGATGGAGCAAAAAGGAGTGCTGCGCCATGGCATGAATGTGTACTTCCTTGATGCGGCTGGCAACGAGCAACAGGGCGTGATCACCAGCGGTACTTTCTCACCCACATTGGGCTATTCTATTGCCATGGCCAGGGTGCCAAACACCATTGGCAATACGGCAGAAGTCGACATGCGTAAAAAACGGGTGGCTGTTAAAGTGATTGCCCCAAGCTTTGTACGCAACGGTAAACAAGCATTCTGAAACACGGGAAAGGAACAACGAACAATGAGCAACATTCCAAGCGAACTGAAGTATACCTCTTCACACGAATGGATCCGCAAGGAAAACGACGGCAGCTACACCGTCGGCATCACCGAACATGCCCAGGAACTGCTGGGTGACATGGTGTTTGTGGAACTGCCGGAAGTCGGCACCGAGCTAAGCAGCGGTGATGACTGCGCAGTGGCCGAATCCGTGAAAGCGGCATCCGACATCTATGCGCCATTGTCCGGCGAAGTGCTTGCCATCAACGATGCGCTGGAAGACAGCCCTGAGCTGGTGAACAGCGACGCCTATGGTGATGGCTGGTTCTTCCGCATCATGCCTTCCGATCTGTCTGAACTGGACAATCTGCTGGATGCAGAGGGTTATCAGGCAGTTGTCGACGAGGAGTAATCCCCGTTGAAAACAAAGCCCTGCGGGGCTTTGTTTCAGTACAACAAGACTGGTACCGCGCCTACCCTACGGCAGCATACCGGCGAACATGGAAACAATGTTAATCATGACCCAGCAAACCCTCACACAGTTAGAGCAGCGTGAACTTTTCCTGCGACGCCACATCGGTTCCGATACACAGCAACAACAGCAGATGCTGCAAACCCTCGGGGCCGACTCTCTTGATGATCTTACCGCCCAGATTGTACCGGAAACCATTCGTCTGAACCGGGACTTGGCCGTAGGTGAACCCTGTGGCGAAGCCGAAGGCCTGGCCTACCTGAAAAACGTTGCCAGCAAGAACAAAATCTTCAAAAGCTATATCGGCATGGGCTATTACGGCACGCAAGTGCCCACGGTTATCCAGCGCAACGTGCTGGAAAATCCCGGCTGGTATACCGCTTACACGCCTTATCAGCCTGAAATTGCCCAAGGCCGCCTGGAAGCCGTGCTTAACTTCCAGCAACTGACCATTGATTTATGCGGGCTGGAGCTGGCCTCCGCCTCCTTGCTGGATGAAGGCACCGCCGCTGCCGAAGCCATGGCATTGGCCAAGCGGGTATCCAAGGCCAAACAGGCCAATATCTTCTTTGTGGCAGATGACGTCTTTCCGCAAACGCTGGATGTGGTAAAAACCCGCGCTGAATGCTTCGGGTTTGAGGTCGTGGTGGGCCCTGCGGCAGAAGCCACCAACCATGAGCTGTTCGGAGCGCTGTTTCAGTACGGCAGCACCAATGGCGAGCTGAACGATCAGCGCCAGTTGTACGCCAGCCTGCACGACAAAAAAGCGATTGTGGTGGTTGCCGCCGACATCATGTCGCTAGTATTGCTCAAATCCCCCGGCAGCCTGGGCGCCGATGTGGTGCTGGGCAGCAGCCAGCGCTTTGGCGTGCCCATGGGGTACGGTGGCCCTCATGCCGCCTTTTTTGCCACACGGGATCAATACAAACGCTCCATGCCCGGCCGGATTATCGGCGTGTCCAAAGATACCCGGGGCAACAGTGCCTTGCGTCTGGCCATGCAAACCCGCGAGCAGCATATCCGCCGCGACAAGGCCAACTCCAACATCTGTACCGCCCAAATCTTGCTGGCCAACATGGCCTCGTTTTATGCGGTATACCACGGCCCCAAGGGGCTGAAAACCATTGCCGAGCGCATCCATCGCCTCACCGACATTCTGGCCATGGGGCTGGCAGCCAAAGGCGTGGAGCTGGTCAACAACAGCTGGTTTGACACCCTTACCTTCAAGGTGAGCA
Source organism: Shewanella mytili (assembly GCF_046765975.1). Lineage (NCBI taxonomy): Bacteria > Pseudomonadati > Pseudomonadota > Gammaproteobacteria > Alteromonadales > Shewanellaceae > Shewanella > Shewanella mytili. Next base: position 300,987 of record NZ_JBKOUD010000002.1, read on the forward strand.
ATCGGGATGCCTTGCTGGCACGGGCGCTGGCCGCAGAAACCAACCTGCGCATTGATGCTGCCGGCACCTTGGGCGTGAGCCTTGATGAAGTGACCACCCGTGAAGACTTGGCCGCCCTGTTTGACATCATTCTGGGCAGCGGCCATGGGTTGGACGTGGCCACGCTCGATGCCGCCATCGTGAGCAATGGCAGCGAGTCGATTCCCGCCGCGCTGCTGCGTGACGATGCCATCCTCACTCACCCCACATTTAATCGCTATCACAGCGAAACTGACATGCTGCGGTATATCAAGCGGCTGGAAAGCAAGGACTTGGCGCTGAATCACTCGATGATTTCACTGGGGTCCTGCACCATGAAGCTGAACGCGACCACGGAAATGCTGCCCATTACCTGGCCGGAATTTGCCGAGTTGCATCCGTTTTGTCCGCTGGAACAGGCGCAGGGGTATGCCCAGCTGTTTGATGAACTGTCACAATGGCTGGCGGAAATCACCGGATACGATGCCATGTGCCTGCAGCCCAACTCCGGCGCCCAAGGGGAATACGCCGGCCTGTTGGCCATTCGCCGATACCATCAGTCCCGTGGCGACAGCCACCGCAACATCTGCCTGATCCCCCAGTCTGCTCACGGTACCAACCCCGCCTCTGCTCACATGGCCGGGATGAAAATCGTGGTGGTGGCCTGTGATAAGCAAGGCAACGTGGATCTGCAGGATTTACGCGCCAAAGCGGCCGAAATGGCCGACAATCTGGCTTGCGTAATGATCACTTATCCCTCTACCCACGGCGTTTATGAAGAACACGTGGAAGAGATTTGCCGCGTGATACATCAGCATGGCGGGCAGGTATATCTTGATGGCGCCAACATGAACGCTCAAGTGGGCGTGACCACCCCTGGCTTTATTGGTGGTGACGTATCGCACCTTAACCTGCATAAAACCTTTGCCATCCCCCACGGCGGTGGCGGCCCCGGCATGGGGCCCATTGGCGTAAAAGCCCATCTGGCGCCCTTTGTGTCTGGCCACACCCTGATAAAACCCGGCAAAGCCAGCGACGATAACGGCGCCTTGTCATCCGCCCCTTACGGCAGCGCCAGCATTTTGCCCATCAGCTGGATGTATATCAAACTGCTGGGTGCCAAAGGGCTGCGAGAGTCCACCCAAAATGCCATGCTTAACGCCAACTATGTGGCCAGGCAACTCAGTGGTCACTACCCGGTATTGTATCGGGGGCGTAATGGCCTGATTGCCCACGAATGCCTGATTGACCTGCGGCCGTTAAAAGAAAGCTCCGGCGTGACCGAACTGGATATTGCCAAACGCTTGAACGACTATGGTTTCCACGCCCCCACCATGAGTTTCCCGGTGGCCGGTACATTGATGGTGGAACCCACCGAGTCCGAGTCCAAAGCGGAGCTTGACCGCTTTATTGATGCCATGATTGCCATTCGTGAAGAGATTGCCAAAGTGGAAGCCGGTGAATGGCCTGCAGACAACAACCCGCTGCATAACGCGCCTCACACCATGGCCGACATCATGGATCCGGCATTTGACGCACGGCCTTACAGCCGTGAACAGGCCGTGTTCCCTAGCGATGACGTCAAGGCCAACAAGTTCTGGCCCACCGTGAACCGCATCGACGATGTATACGGCGACCGTAACCTGTTCTGCGCCTGCGTTCCCATGTCGGAATATGAGTGATGGGGACAAGAATTGAGGGCATGGAATGAAGTTGGTTAACGATTTAATGAAGATGGTTATTTCAATTAAGTTGGTTAATTGACTACCTTAACCTCATTTAAAAGGGCGAATCTGATGATTCGCTTTTTTTATGCACCTAAAAAATAATCTGATTTTTACTTCTAATAATCATTGATTTACTGCTTGACTAACCACTGCTCTGCCTTATTACCTATTGATAACAAAAGAAAAAAAACGTATTTTTAATGAAATGTTTAATAGAGTGGTTCTTAACATGCGTTTATTTTCGTCATTTTTTAATAGGAATATTTCAAGGAGTGAAAATATGGAAGAAAGAGAAATCAATGAGGTAACTAAGCATATTTTAGCGCTACTATCTGATGATGCATTTCCTAAGCTCGTAATGCTCGATGGAGCATGGGGAGTGGGGAAAACACATTTTATCAATAATATTGTAATTCCAGATATAAAATCACTAAATCACAAAACAACTTATCTATCCGTTACCGGTCTTTCTGATGTTTCTGACTTTAGGGATAGGCTCCTTTCGGCATGTTATGTAAAAAAAGGGGTCAGCTCTGAAGACGGGAAATCTATAGGAGAGATAGCAGGAACTTTACTAAAGAATTTTGGCGGTGAAAATGGAGGATTGATCTCTTCTTTACTTGGAAATGCGACAGGAATTTTTAAGGATTCTCTAATGTCTAGGCTTGGAGATAGATTTATTATTATCGATGACTTAGATAGAGTAAATGTTAATGGGCTGCCTGATCTTATTGTTGGTGAAGCCCTTCAGTTAGCCATTACTGGGAATCTTAAGTTTATATTTGTTATCAATATAAAAGAGACAAATATAAATAGTGATTTAAAAGAAAAAGCGTTTAGTGGAACAGTTAAGCTCAAGAAAAGCTCTGAGGATTTGATAGATATTTCTTTCTCTGGTTATCATTGGATGGATATCTACAGAGAGCATATAACAAAAACAATTATAAGCTTAGGGGTAAGTAATTTAAGAATACTTAAGCGATGTTCAAAAAAAATTGATCAGTTGCATGGAATCCTAAAAAATATTGAAAACATTGATTTGGATAAAAGCATGATTAAAATTTGTGAGGCTATTATTACAGTATCTCATTTTCATTATAATAAAGGCTTTGATGAACAAAAAATAATCAAGTTTTCAACGCGGGAATATCCAATGCCTAGGGATGATTCATCAAAGGTTGAGCAATATGATGAATTAATTAATGTTGGACATTTCTTGTCAGAAAAGCTTGTGAGTTTCTGTGCAGGTGGTGATTTTTGGGAGCCTGACGACAGTTACTTTGGCAGATTGGTAAAAAGGGACTCACCCATTGATATTCTTATGTATAACAATTACTTTGAAATCAAAGATGAGGAATTTACTACCTATGTTAACTGCTTGAGTGATTATATTTTTAATGATGTTGAAGTTCCGGTAAGGCAATGGTTTGAAAGAGCTTATTATTATCATTACTTACAATCTAAAGGATATCTAGCTGACTCATATAAGAATATTGAGGACGGATTTGATGAATTGGTTCAGTCAAAAGTCTTTTATAATGATTCTAGTGATAGGTATATATCATATAGAATTGATGAGAAAGATAATTTAGTTTATCCTAAATTTTTAGAGTATTTGGAAAAAACTAAGAAAAATTCGGAGAAAGAAGAGGTTTTTAGTCTCCTAGAGCAGATGAGGCTTGGATGGAAGAATGTCGATCTTATTGTATTCAAAAAATATAGATATGAACCATTTTTTAATCAATTCTCTTCTAATGAAATAGAAGGTTGCATTAGTTCTTGGGCTAATGAAGATGTTTTGCTCTTTAATGATTTCTTAAATAATAGATATAAAGCTTCAAATATCAAAGATTTTTTGTCAGATGAGTTGGAGATTATGCATTATCTAAAAGTGGTAGTAAAAGCCATGCATGACAGAGAATCAAAAGGACGACGAAAAGGATGTTTGAACGTTTTGCTATCAAATCTTGAAATGGCTGTCTCAAAGCTAGATAGCTAAGAACGTTAACCAACTCCGATTAATTAATTCACCTTATGTAAAATTGCAGAAATGGTCAAAATTAACCAACTTCTATTGTTGCATTTTATTCAGAATTCCTGAAATTATAGAGGGCATGTTAACCAACTTCATTCCATGCTCTCAAGAATGAGGATTAACTGAGCATTCTCCTGCCTCATTTGAAAAAGCGAACCCATGGGTTCGCTTTTTCATGGCTTGTTAACAACCCTTTAATTACGTTTGTTTACATAGCGTTATTTGACGTTTGCTGATATCAAGCAAGACTGCAAAAATGCTTTGCGTTTTTCTAGGTGGTGTATTTGAAGTAAATCTGATAACTTCTTTGTAACACGGTCGGTTAGTAATGCATGTTTTTACTGGTTTAATGTGGTAAATACACATACGCATTAATGTTTTTTATTATTTTATTTCAATAGGGTATAGATAAATTTCTGTGTATTATTACGGCTTATTTTGAGATCACAAATCCGTCTGGCGAAATTGGATTTTTCAGGTACGCTTGAAGCGTTGCAGGTGAAGCGAGTTTGCACGCAGCTACCGCCAGTCAGCCCCGGGTGAAGAGCAAATATTCACGATGTCGGCGGAATATGGAGAGTTCAGATACAAGGAAGTCAAATAGCCCATCTTCCTACGTAATTTGTTACTTACAAAACAAGCTACGGCAACAGACATGGAAAACTGTGCCATTGCGTTATGAGCGTTAGAAATACAAAAAGGAGTAACAATATAATGAGAAAAGTTGGTATTGTGACAGCGTGTGTACTTGTTCTCACTGGTTGTAGTAAAGATCAGCCTTCTGAGGAAGAAATAAAAAATGCATTGACAATATATACAGAGAAAAAGGGCTGTGCATCTTCAGTTCTGTTTAAAGAAATACCTATAAATCTGAGATATATAAAAAACAATCAAAACATCATTAAGATTTTTGTTAATGCGGGGCTTCTTGAAAAGACAGATGACAGTTATACACTTACGGCTTTAGGAAAGGAAGCATATGACCCATCTATGAATGGTTTTTGTTACACAGATAGCTATAAAATTAACTCTGTAAAAGTAGAAAAAGAAGATGCAAATATACCTTCTACCCTTAGTGGTGCTTGGTATGTTTCTTTAAATATTTCACCAAGTCAGGTTAGTGACTGGGTAAAAAATGAAGAGTTAATAAATGCAGCTAGCAGATTGTCAGAGAAAGATGTTGAATCTCCTAAGACATATACTGTCCGTTTGGGTAAGAAAATTGGTGTTGAAGAGTTAGTTGTAATTGAACCAAGATTTTCATTTGAACCAGGTCTTAAATATAATATGGGCTGGTAATAATGCTGCTAATAAAAACTCTATTAGGTTTTGTCAGCAATAATCGATAGAAATGCTAATCAGAAAACCATAATGTATGATGTTTGTTGTGTTTTTATGTTAGCATTTTCAGGTGACTGGATTGATTTTTGAATAGGGAGTTATTCATTAATAAAAATCTTCGTAGGTTATCAAGAATATTGGTAGTGATAACAATATAAGGATATATTGTGAGCAAGAAAAAATGGCTGTTATGTGGATTGTTACTGCTAAGTGGGCCGACATGGTTCCCTATGGCGCTTGAATTTATTGCATTGACGGAAATCTTGGGCGTATTTGGCCTTTTTACCCTCTATTCATCCTATGCAAAATACATGTTTTTGCATCCGGCTTTTCAGCGTTTTTTGCATTTTTTAATGATATTTGATCCTCATCGGTTGATGTTGCCAAAACGGGCCATATGGCTACGTGAACCCCGTAAATTATTATACGCACTGCCGCTGCGAAGCCTGCTGTTTTGGTCGGTGGTGCCATGGTGTTTTTGGTAGGTATAGAATATTTTTAGTGGTAATTTTTTATCATTTTAGGGGCCCGAATTCAGATAGTAAGTGCACGACTTATGGTTCCCTGCGGTGATGCTTTTATCAATTGGCCTGCATGAAAGCCACGCCGTGCTTGCCGTTTTTCTTGATTTGGTACATGGCCTGATCTGCCAGATTGTAGAGGGCATCAAAATCGTTGAACGGGGTGGTGAACTGGCATACGCCAATGCTAAAGCCAATGTGTGCGGCGCCCTGCTCAACAGCAATGGGCGTTTTGGCCCGTGCCAGCAGGACTTCCGTGAAGTCCAGCAGGGTGTTGCGGCATGCCTGTGGCAATAGCAGCACGAATTCATCACCGCCAATACGGGCTACGGCTGCATTAGCCGGTGCTAGCTGTTTAAGCCAAGAGGCCACTTTGATGAGGAGTTTATCGCCGGTGCGGTGTCCAAACTTGTCATTGATGGCTTTAAAATCATCCAAATCGATAAAGATAACGGCGGCGGCTTGCCGGCATTGATTGAGGGCCGCGAACTCTTGTTCAAGCTTGGTGCGGTTGAGTAAGCCGGTAAGCGGGTCGCTACTGGCCAGCTGCGCCAGTTCCAGTTCATAGCGTTTTTCCTGGGTGATGTCCACATGGGTGCCCATCATTCGCAGCGGCTTGCCGTGAGCGTCAAACTCCACCACGCGCCCTCTGTCGCATACCCAGCTGTGGCTGCCGTTTTTGTGCAGCATGCGGTGCACCACTTCATAGGAGCTGGTTTTGCCGCTTAAGTGATCTTCCAGTGCGGTAATGACCTGTTGGGCGTCATCCGGGTGTAATTTGCTTTTCCAGATATCAACGCTGGCATCAAGCTCTTGGGGGTTGAATCCCAGCATCTGGCCCCATTCCATATTGAAAATGGTCAGTTTGCCGGTGGGCACATGCTGTTCCCACAAACATAATCCGGTGCCATCAAGTGCAGCATTAAGTTTCTCTTCCAGTCGGGCATTTTCCCGTCGCAAGCGTCGGTTTTCCAGAAGCAGTTGCTCAAGTGTTTGCTGATTTTCATCCATAAAAAAGTGACACTATTTGGTAAGGTGCGACATTTCCCGTCGCGAGGGATAACGGGTGCTCAGGCGGCCATAAGCCTTGTGTTAAGGGTGTGGTGTCAAGTGGTACAGAAACAGGAGGGAGCATGCCGTCAATGCCATGCCTGTCAGCACCATGGCGCTGAGTAATCTTGAGCGGGCCATGGATTGCATCATCCCTTTCATCGGGCGTGTCCCTAACGTCATCAATAGCGTATCCAGCATCTGCTCATGGCCCTGTGCGAGTGAAAAGTCCTTTTACAGGTGGCGAATCTAGTTTCATTACCCCAATTTGTCAATAAAAGCCGTGATTAATACTGGCACGGGGCAGTACCCGGTGTAACGAGCGGACAACACGGCACCTGTGTGCCGGTGCCGTTGGTGATGATTCATGCTGTCTGGCAGGCGATTACAGATATTGCTGCAACCACTGGATGAATTGCCCTTTGGGTAACGCGCCGGAGATGCGCGCCACTTCCTGCCCCTGACGAAATACCGCCAGTGTGGGAATGGAGCGGATTTGCAGGCGGCTGGCCGTGAGCTGATTTTCCTGGGTATCCAGTTTGATAAAGACTGCCCGGGTGCCAAGTGTTGATGCCACCTCACTGAAAACAGGGGCAAATTGGCGGCAGGGGCCACACCAGGGGGCCCAAAAGTCCACGATTACCGGCAGGGTGTTTTTCTCAATCAGCCGCTGAAAGTTGGTGTCGTTGGCCTGTATGGGATGGTCATTCATCAATGCCTGGTGGCATTTGCCACATAATGGCCTGGCCGTCATTTTGCTGTCAGGAATGCGATTGATGGCGCCGCAGTGCGGGCAAACCAGTTGAATGCTTGTTGTCTGAGTCATGATCCCCTCAAAATCCGTTGGTGATACATTCTCTATATGAGATTTTTTGCATGTATTTTCAAGAGGGAAAATCCATGCCTATAAAAAAATTCCCTTTATGGCTTGTATGGATAATATTTTGCTTTAATTCCAGTAATTTTTGCTATGTTGTTGTCATGTTATCGTAACTTGTGAGAAACCATGCCATGGAGCTGGATAAAACCGATAAAACCTTGCTGAGATTATTGCAGCAGGATGCCACCTTGTCGCTCAATGCGCTGGCGGAGGCGGTGAACCTAACCACCACGCCATGCTGGAAACGCCTGAAACGGCTGGAGGACGCCGGCGTCATCAACAAGCGGGTAGTGCTGCTGAATCCGGAAAATGTCGGGTTGGAGCTGACGGCTTTCGTGATGGTGAAAATCAACGATCATTCCCACGAATGGTATGTGCGCTTTGTGCAGGCGGTAAGTGAATATCCGGAGGTGATGGAATTTTACCGCATGGCAGGTGAGTACGATTACATGATGAAAGTGCTGGTAGCCGACATGCAAAGCTTTGATAGTTTTTATAAAAAACTGGTCAACTCCATTGCCGGGCTTTCCAATGTCACCTCCACATTTGCCATGGAGTCGCTCAAGTACACCACCGCCATGCCGTTGTAGGCATCAACGCTTTTTTTGCACCATGATATTGAGAATCTGCTCATCCGTATGGCGCATGGCATCGTTGGCCAGCGCCGACAGGTTGCGAATGGAGCTTTCCGCATCGTTGGCCACAATGCCTTCCTCACCGGTAACATGAATATTTTCAATGGCCAGCAACGCGGCCTTTACGGCAGCGCCGGCGGCGGAGGAAACTTTCATGGCGCAGGCGTTTTTGGCACCATCACAAATCACCCCTGCCACATCGCCCACCATGCTGCTAATGGCATAACCCACTTGCCGGCCACTGCCCCCCAAAAGGTAGGTAATGGCGGCGGCTGCCCCCATGGCTGCGGTGGTAACGGCGCACAGTGCCGACAGCTTGTGTTGCTGCTGCTTGATGTAAATGGCCAGCAGGTGCGACAGCATTAGCGCCCGCAATAACTGCTCGCGGGAGGCGTTAAGGTATTCGGCAGCCACCACTACCGGCATGGTGGCCGCAATGCCTTGATTGCCGGAGCCCGAGTTGCTCATGGCTGGTAACATGGCACCGCCCATGCGGGCGTCAGATGCCGCAGCGGAGCGGCTTATCACGTCGGTGAGCAAGCCGCCGCTGATAAGTCCGCGCGCCACATTGCGTTGCAAAGTCGCCCCAATTTGGAGGCCGTATGGGTGATTAAGCCCCGCTTGTGCCAGTGCGTCATTAAGCTGTTTGGCCTGTTCGATAAACGCCAGCCGTGCCAGCGGCACGGTAGTGGCAAATTCATAAATCTCCTGCACCGAGGTGGTTGCGGGCAACGGGGAAAGTGGGCCTTGTGATGGTGCATCATGCGGCGCAGCGGCTGGCAAAAGGCGGGTAATGCCGTTTTCTTCCAGCGCCACCACCTTGGTGTGTTCATCGGCAATGGTCACTCGAACCCAACGGCCCTTGGCCCGCAGGGTGACTTTGGCCAGTAGTGGCTGTTGGGTATCCGCCACGGCGATTTTTACCTGGCCGTTATCAATCAATGCGCATGCCTGCTGCACATGGGCTGCCTGCAGCGGGTGAAACACCTGCAGCCCGGCGTTGGCATCTCCGGCAATGGCACCTGTGGCAGCGGCTATGGCCAGCCCCGACATATTGGTGCCGGGCACCTTTACCCCCATGGCGTTTTTCAGCAGGTTGGGGGATACCTCCACCTCAATGGCCTCTGGCAGTTGTTGTAATGTGTCCCGGGCGATGGCGGCCGCCAGCCCCACAGAAACCGGTTCGGTGCATCCCAGCGCCGGGATCACTTCAGCTTTTACGGTGTCAATAAACAGTGTCCAGAGTTTTTTACGCATGTTGCCATTGCCTGTCAGTGGTGATGGCTTTCAAGATAAGCGCAAGCGCAGAGAATAACTTTGTCATTTTACTGATAAAACCGTAAATAATTGGCATATTTTTCTCTTGTTATTGGTATTTTTAAAAATTAATCACTCATGATTTTGGTTAGGTAAAACAAATTGCTTTATGGCGTAAACATGTAAGGCGGGTGGGCTTTATGGCCTGGCCCTAAAACAGGTGATAAAGTGAAGGGCTGATACGGTGATTCACCCTCTTTGCTTAATAAGGAACCCCCATGAAAATCACAGTCATTGGCGCCGGTGGCGTCGGCGGATATTTTGGTGCCAGGCTGGCCGCGGCCGGATGTGATGTGACCTTTGTTGCCCGTGGTGCCCATTTACAGGCAATGCAGCAACAGGGATTACAGGTGAACAGCCCGTTGGGCGCCCTTTACCTGCCGCAGGTCAAGGCGGTGGACAGTGTGGCCAAGGCCGCGGATGCGACGCTTTTCATCGTGGCGGTGAAACTGTGGGATACCGCCGGGGTGGCCGCCCAGTTGCAGCCTGTGGTATCTGGGGATGTGGGGGTATTGTCGCTGCAAAACAGCGTGCAGAAAGACGATATCTTGCGGGAATATTTGCCCGCGGCCAACGTGATGGGGGGCGTGAGCTACATTGCAGCATCCATTGCCTCGCCCGGTGTCATCCATCATGGCGGCAGTTTGCAGAAACTGGCCTTTGGTGAATATGACGGCCATATCTCCCCCCGGGCGGAAAAATTCCGTGATGCTTGCCAGCAGGCCGGAATTGAGCATGAGCTGAGCGATGACATAACTCGTCTTATCTGGGAAAAATTTGTATTTCTGGTGGGGCTTTCCGGCAACACCTCGCTGTTTCGCACCACCATCGGCCCCATTCGCAATGATGCTGAAAAACGCCGCTTGTTACTGCAAACCATGGAAGAGGTAGTCGCGGTGGCCCGTGCCAAGGGGATCAAGCTACGGGACAACTTTGCCGAAAAACTGCTGGCCTTTACCGACACCTTGCCAGCGAACATGCCTTCATCCATGAAAACCGATCTGGAGCGTGGGCACCGGTTGGAATTACCCTGGCTGAGCGGCGCCGTGGTGGACATGGGACGCGCGTTGGGCATCGCCACGGCGGCCAACAGCCGCATCGTGACGGAGCTGACGCCGTTTGTGAACGGTAATTAATGCCGTGCCTGACACACGGGCTTTTTTACCGCATCGGTAGTGACCGCCATGAGCTCCGCTACCGATGCGCAAAAAAAGCCGTTTATGTTTGTGGCAACAGGATTAATGGCTGAGATTGAACTTGTCAAAGTTCAGTTCATTTTCCAGCGGTGAACTCACAATGTTGCACACGGGCTTGAATTTCTTGTACAGGATATAGCCCAGACAGCAATAGAACAGGGCAATCACGATTGAGCCAACCCATTGAATTTGAATGAAGTTGATTTTAAAAAATAGGGTCAGGGCACATAGGCTGAACAGGTTCAGCACAAAATACCGGGTACTGCCCAAACGCCGGCAAGACAGCTTCAGGTTGTCGGTATACAAGCGGATCAGCGAGTCCAGGGAGTTAATCACAAAGGTGATGCCCACCACCACCATCAGGATGTTATGGATGCCCGTAGTGGCAATGTTGGCCTGGTGGTAATGCCACAGCACGCCAAACCACAGCGCAATGGGGATGGATGGAAATACCAGCATGGCACACAACAGCTGCCAGGTTTTCAAGCCACCGGCAAAGCGGGCGGTAAACTGGCCAATCATGATGCTCCAGGAAAACCACCAGAAAAGATAAACCGCATGGTAATCGTTGATTGGAAAAAGAAAATGCTGAATGTTTTCAAAGTACCCTTCAATCAGCGAGGCTTCGGCAAAATATTCACTGATTTTGCTGTCGCCCCATAAAAAAGCGCTGCCCCACATGAAAGCAATCAATGCCAGAAACAGGCCGGTGGATGACAGGCTCAGAATGCGCACGTATTTCAGCTCGGTGCTGCTGTACACCGCAAAGGCAATGGTGGCAAATACAATCAAGTAATACACCGGCGCTATGGTTTCGCCATCCCCTAATGACGGCAAATACCACGGCAGGTTTTTTAGCAGCAAAAAAGCGGTAAAGGCACAGGTGCCGATGATCACAATGTTGTTGATAAGCTTGACCAGCGGGATTTCAAAAAACTTCACCTTGGGTTCAATGATGCAAAAGTAAAAGCAGGTTAAAAAATAAAAGGCCCAGATTAGGAAACCCCAGAACCCGAACTCGATGGCCAACGGATTGGTAAAGCTGTAATCGGGTTGGGTGGCATAGCGATTAAACTCGGTGAGCGGGAACATGATAAGCCCCACATCCAGCCCTGACGTAAACAAAATCGCAATGAAAGTTAAGGTTTTTACCGGCGTTACGCCGATCATCTGCAAATTGCCCCATTTCCATAAAATGAAAATAATCGCAAAAAGTGCCAGGCAAATGCCTGCACTTAACCAAATTAACACAAGGGTTCTCCTATCAGTAATGGACGCGACAGCATGCATCGCCTGTCGCAATTGATATGGTCAAAGTCGCTGTTACCACGCTATAGCGGTGGTGATTTGAGACGTTCGAGCGCTGCGCTGATATCAAGCCGCACGTAAAGTGCCATCAGCAACTTGCCATAGATGAAGGTGGGAAAAACAAACGAGGGAGGTAAACGTTTGTTGGCGTTTAGTGCTTGGGTAAAACGGAGAGAAAGAGGGTAGAACGGGAGCAGCCGTGCCGTATCTGCACGCTGATGAAGTGGCTGAGGGAAACTGAAAAAATGCGTCAGTGCCGTCAGCAACAAAAGGGGAGTCAGTAACGTCACGGCGCTAATTTACCGTGTTTGCGGACGTAATCGGCCACAAAAACATATTGCCGATGCTGGCGGTGAGCTGCCTGCATACGTGGTGACGCGGTGTGAATGCCATGTGCCATTGCCGAGTGGCAGACATGACGTGGCGCCGGAATGCGCCGGGCCGTTCTTGCTGTTGTACGTTGTAGCGGGGCATGTTGATGCCTTATTTTTTAAGAAAACACGAAGGTGAGCAGAGGGTTTGCTGGAGTCTTGGCGACGGGATTAACGCGTCAGGGGATCTGGCAAATCATGTTGTTTTTAAATTCCAACAGTTTACACCCTTTAGTTTTGTGATCAAAGTCACATATGGCTGGATGGGTTGTCAATGCCGCCAAGTTTGCTTAGGCACACCAGGCGCAGTGTGCCGCTCATTTGGTGTTGCATTTCGTTTATGTTAGGGTAAAAAACCAGCAATTTATGAGGGTTTAATGGTCATCGTGGCCGTTTGGCACCGCATTGGCGCATCATGCCGGTGGGCGCAACAGATGGGATTTTTGCATCAAGGCGATGGCTGGCGCCGCCCCCCGCTGCCGGTGTTGGCCAATGGGTAGCCCATGACCGCCGGCCAATCCTACGGAGAGGATAACCATGCAGCAAAATTTGAAGCAGTCGTCCGCAGATGGTCTCTATATCGCGCTTATCAGCATCCATGGATTAATCCGGGGACAGGATTTGGAACTGGGGCGTGATGCCGACACCGGTGGCCAGACCAAATACGTGGTGGACTTGGCCAATGCGCTGGCAAGACAGCCTGGTGTCGCTCGGGTGGACTTGATCACCCGCCGCATAGAGGACGAGCAGCTGCAGCGTTGTTATGCGGCCCCCCAAGAAGCATTGGCAGAGGCCGGGGCGCAAATCGTGCGCATTGATTGCGGTCCCAGACAGTACATTGCCAAAGAGAAACTGTGGGAATACCTCGATACCTTTGCCGACAACCTGCTGGAGTTTTTTCAGCAACAGCAGCGTATGCCTGACCTTATCCACAGCCACTACGCCGATGCGGGGTATGTGGCCACCCAGTTGAGCCACCTTTCCGGCATTCCGCTCGTGCATACCGGCCACTCCCTTGGCCGGGACAAGCGCAAACGCCTGATGGCCGGTGGCATGACCTCGCCGGAAGTGGAGCTCAAATACAACATACGGCGCCGCATTGAGGCGGAAGAACAGGTATTGGCCAATGCCAATCTGGTGATCACCAGCACCCGCCAAGAGATTGAATCCCAGTACGAACTGTACGATTACTATTGCCCTGAGAGCATGCGCGTCATTGCGCCGGGCACCGATTTGAGCATGTTCCATCCACCGCAACTGGGTGAGCCGCAAACCCAGGTGGCCAGTGCCATTCGCCGCTTCCTGGATGAACCGGAAAAACCGATGATCCTGGCGTTATCCCGGCCGGATCCCCGGAAAAACATTGCCACCTTGGTGCAGGCTTACGGCGAGTCTCCCGAGCTGCAGGCCATGGCCAATCTGGTCATTGTGGCGGGCAACCGGGATGATATTCGTGCCATGGATGATGGCGCGCAGGAAGTGCTGACCGAGCTGCTGGTACTGCTGGATTATTATGATCTTTACGGCAAGGTGGCATTGCCGAAAAAACACCTGCCCGGTGAGGTGCCGGCCATTTACCGCATGGCTGCCCGCGCCTGCGGGATTTTCATCAATCCGGCGCTTACCGAACCCTTTGGCTTGACACTGTTGGAGTCTGCCGCCACCGGCTTGCCTTTCATTGCCACTGAAAACGGCGGGCCGCAGGATATTGTGGAAAACTGTGAAGCCGGCCTGTTGGTGGACCCTCTGAGTGCCAGCGACCTTACCGACGCCATGAAGCGCTTGCTGCTGGATGGCGAGTTATGGCGCAAATTCTCGGCCAACGGCATCAAGAATGTGGCACTGAAATATTCCTGGGATGCCCATGCCCGCAGTTATCTGAAACAGATAAAACCGCTGGTGGCAGCGTATAAGCCCCAACAGTTTTCCCCGGCCATCATGCGGGCTTCGCGTTTTGCCGATCGCCTCATCGTGTCTGATCTGGATAAAACCCTGCTCAGCAACCCTACCGGATTGCAGGAGTTTTGCCAGCTGTTGCGGGAGCGGCGCAAAGAGGTGGCCTTTGGCATTGCCACGGCAAGAAGGCTTGATACCGTGCTCAAGTTGCTGAAAAAATACCGGATCCCCAAACCCGATATCCTCATTTCCAGTTTAGGCTCGCAAATCCATTACGGCCGGGAGCTGGAAATCAGTACCGACTGGGAAGATCACGTGGATCATGACTGGAACCCCAGAGCCCTGCGCCGCATTTTACGGCGCATCGACGGACTGACCATGCAGGAAGATTCCGAGCAGAGTAAATTCAAACTTTCCTATCATATCAGTCCCGCGCAGCAAGGCGTTTTGACCAAAGAAAAAATCGTGTCGTTGCTGCGGCAAGAAGAGCAAAGCGTCAATGTGTTCGTCTCTGCCGGACAAAATCTGGATATCACCCCGGCGCGGGTCTCAAAAGGGTTGGCGCTGCGCTATGTGGCGCAAATTTGGGGCATTCCCCTGGAGCGGGTGCTGGTGGCCGCCGGTGCGGGAACCGATGAAGACATGATCACCGGCAACACGCTGTCGGTGGTGGTGCATAACCGTCGTCATGAAGCGCTGGAAACCCCGGCAGACGGGCAACATGTGTTTTTTGCCACCCAGCCCAATGCGCGGGGCATTTTGGAGGCGATTGAGCACTACCATTTTCTGGATGAAACGCCGGATGCCGGGGTGAAAAAATAAGATGGACGCATTATTGCTGTGTACCGATTTGGATCGCACCTTGCTCCCCAACGGGCCGCAACCCGAGTCGCCGCTTGCCCGGCTTTTTTTTGCCCGTGTGGTGGCAACCCCCGGGATACAGTTGGCCTATGTCAGCGGTCGCAATTTGTCGCTGGTTCAGCAGGCCATTAGCCAGTACCAACTGCCCTGGCCGGATTTCATGGTGACTGACGTGGGCAGCATGATTTACCGGCGCGAGGCCAACGGCTATCACCCCCTGCCCGGATGGCAGCGGCACATGGCGGCAGACTGGCCGCATTTTAACAGTCAGCGCCTGGCTCAGGCGTTGGGGGCCTTGCCCCATTTACAACTGCAGCCGGCGGCGCAACAGCAACCCTACAAGCTCAGCTACCAGTGTGTGCCCTCTGGCAACATGCACGCCGACATTGCCCTGTTGCGCCGGCGTTTGGCCACCTTGGCGCTGCAATGGCAGATTGTCAGCAGCATTGATGAAACCCGCGATATGGGGCTGGTGGACATTTTGCCCGCCCGGGCCGGCAAGCGCCCGGCGATAGATTTTCTGGTGCAGCAGTTGGGGTTGGCGGCTTCACGGGTGTTTTTCAGTGGCGACAGCGGCAATGATCTGGACGTGCTCATAAGCCCTTACCGCACGGTGCTGGTGAAAAATGCCACCCCGGCAGTGGTGAAAAGCGCGCTTGCCGGCAGCCATCAGCAGGGGAACCACGGGCGTTTGTATCTGGCCAAAGGGATGGCAGCACTGGCACTCAACGGCAATTACAGCGCAGGTATTGTGGAAGGGTTGCTGCATTTTTTCCCCGGGTTGAAAGCCCGGATGCTGGCAGAGGGATCATGTGATGAATGAATTGTTACCCGTATATGTTTTCGGGGAAGTGCTATACGACTGCTTTCCTGAGCGTGACCCCATGCTGGGCGGCGCGCCCTTTAATGTGGCTTGGCACCTGCAGGCTTTTGGCGCTTCACCCCGGATGATTTCTGCCGTGGGGGATGACGCGCCGGGCCAGCACGTTTTGCAGCAAATGCAGCAATGGGGCATGGACACCGCACTCATTCAGCAAGACAAACACCATGCTACCGGCATGGTGCAGGTCACGTTGGCGCAGGGGGAGCCCAGCTACGACATTGTGCTGAACGCCGCTTACGATCACATCTGCCAGGCACAGTTGCCGCCTGTCAGCGGTGAGCATTTCTTTTATCACGGATCACTGGCGGCACGCTGTCCTGCCAGCCGCGAGGCACTGGAAAGCCTGCATGCCCTCGCAGGCCAGAAAACCCTGATAGATGTGAATTTACGTCCGCCCTGGTGGGATGCCCAGTGGCTGCTGCCCATGCTGCACGGCGCTTACTGCGTCAAGCTCAACCAGCAGGAGCTGGCACAGTTGGCCGGGGTGCAACTGCCCTTTGCCGAACGCAGCGAGCTGGAGCAAGCCGCCGGTTATTTCCGGTTAAGTCACAACATCACCCATCTTGTTGTCACCTTGGGGGCGGATGGGGCATTTCTGGTGGATGAAACCGGCGAGCTGGTCATGCCGGCATTGCCGCCACAGGCTACGCAAGTGGTGGACACCGTGGGCGCCGGCGATGCGTTTACCGCCATATTATTACTGGGCATGTTGCACCAGTGGGACTGGCACACCACCCTTGAGCGGGCGCAACAATTTGCCGGATTCATTGTGGGGCAAGCCGGAGCGCTGTCAGACAATCCGGCCATCTACCGTGATTTCAAATGCCTTTGGGGACTGATTTAGTCGCCTGGCGAGGGGCCACATTATGTACGAAGAGGTTTCTCATAGCCTGCTTAACCGCATTCTGGATGAGCTGAAACCTGCCATTGAACCCAAGGATTTGCGTTTTTTTTACAGCCGTCTTGGGGCGAACTTTTACGGCATCCACGCGCTGTTTCAGCGATTGTATGGCAATCGCCGGGATTTTGAGCAGCAATTGGGGCGATTGGTGGCGGTGATGACCCGCAATTACACCGAGCGCAGCACAGCACTGAAACAGGTGGATCGCCAGCGGGAGGCGGATCACAACTGGTTTTTGCACCAGCGTTGGGTGGGCATGGCACTTTATGCCAACGGCTTTGCCCATAACCTCAGTGATCTGGCTGACAAGGTGGACTATTTTGCCGAACTGGGCGTTAACCTGGTACACATCCTGCCCATTTGTGAATGTCCGCTGGGAAAAAGTGACGGCGGTTATGCGGTCAGCAATTTTCGCAAAGTGGATGCACGTCTTGGCAGCAACCGGCAGTTGCAGCAAATCATCGAGGGGCTGCATCGGCAAGATTCCCTGATAGCACTGGATATTGTGGTCAACCACACCTCAGAGGAGCATCTTTGGGCCCAAAAGGCCATGGCCGGTGACCCCCATTACCAGAACTACTTTTACATGTTTGACGACCGCACCATTCCTGACATGTTCGAGCAGACCATGCCGGAAATTTTCCCGGAAACGGATGCGGGCAATTTCAGCTGGAACGAGGCGGCGCAAAAATGGGTCATGACCGTCTTTCACCGTTACCAGTGGGATTTGAATTACACCAATCCCGAGGTGTTCATTGAAATGCTGGATGTGATCCTTTACTGGGCCAATCACGGGGTGGACATTTTACGTCTGGATGCGGTGGCATTTTTATGGAAAAAAATCGGCACGGCCTGTCAGAATGAAACCGAAGCCCATAAAGTGTTGCAGCTGTTCAAGGATTGTTGTCAGGTGGTGGCTCCGGGGTTGCTGTTCATTGCCGAGGCCATTGTGTCACCTTCGGAAATCATCAAGTATTTCGGTGAGGACGCGGTGGTGGCCAAAGAGTGCGACATCGCTTATAACGCCACTTTCATGGCCCTGTTATGGGAAACCGTTGCCACCAAAAATGCCAGATTGTTAAATCAGGGGCTGAAAAACCTGCCCATGAAACTGGAGCGCGCCACCTGGCTTAACTATCTGCGCTGCCATGATGATATCGGCTTTGGCTTTGATGACGGGGACATTGCCCGGGTGGGCTATGATCCGGCGCTGCACCGCCGGTTTCTGGTGGAATACTTTACCGGGGAGTTCAGTAACAGCTCTGCCAGAGGGCGGCCGTTTGGCAAAAACGAGAAAACCGGCGATGCGCGGATTTCCGGCTCGCTGGCATCACTGGTGGGACTGCAGGCAGGGCTCGAATCGGGCGATCAGCAACTTATCCGCAACAGTCACAAACACATCATCCTGCTGCATAGCCTGATCATGTCATTCGGCGGCATTCCGTTGCTGTACTATGGCGATGAAGTGGGCACCCTTAATGACTACAACTACGAGCGTGATACGGACAAGTCCAGTGACAGCCGCTGGTTACACCGCCCGGCGCTGGACTGGCGCAACATGCAGCGTCGGCATCAGCCGGGGACTGTCGAGCAGCTGATTTTCAGTGACATGCAGCGGCTTATCCGGCTGCGCAAGCAAACCGAAGCCTTTGCCGATTTCAATAACCGGGAGCTGCTGGAACTGGATAACGATGCGGTATTTGGCTATGTGCGTTACAACTATGCCAATCCCTCCGACAAGGTGGTGGTGATTGCCAATCTGTCGGCAGATCCGCAACGCATCGATGTGGATATTTTGCGTCAGCGGGCATACGTGGACCCAGCCATGCTGGAGGATTTATGGAGCGCCCAGCCGCCGTCCATTTTTTCCAATCAGCTGGTGCTTAGCGGTTTTCGGTTTTACTGGTTGGTGCTGAACCCTTACCACGGTACAACCCAATAGTGATGTAACTCATTGGTAAATATCACAAACAATTATGTGACGCTGTTAACAAAAGTGTGTTAGATTGCGAAAAAGTAAATGATGCCACGGAGGCAATAACGCAATGCAAATGAAAAAAAGTTTTATCGCGATGTTATTAGGGACGTCACTCGTGTTGGCACCTTTGGCCCAGGCCGGGGATGAGGGGGCACGCCGGGCTCAGGTAGAGCAGTTATTGCTGGGCATGAACATGGATGCGACGCTAAATTCCGTGTATGGACAGATGGAGCAGATGCTGCTGAACATGCAACAGCAGCTTAAGATCAGTGAAGAGGAAAAACCCCTGTTTGAAGAGTTTGCCCATAAATACACCAAGGTGATGCGGGAAGAGCTCAGCTGGGACAAAATGAAGCAGCCCTTGATTGAAATCTACGTAAAACACTATACCGACAAGGAAATTGCCGACATGGCCGCGTTTTACGCCAGTGATAGTGGCCGTTCCATGGTTGCCAAAATGCCCCAGGTAATGCAGGAAAGCATGCAGGTGTCCCAATCGTTAATGGGCAGCTTGTTGCCCAGAATGACCGAGCTGCAAAAAGAGTTTGACGCTAAACTCAAGGCTGCACGTGCTGCGCATCAAGAGCATGAGGCACATTAATCAGCGTGATTTATCCGCATAAGGCATTAACGCGGATTGAATCGCTTATCTGTTTGAAGCTATTTTTTGTTTGCAAGTGGCCCCCAAAATGGGGTGTTGATGACAAAGGGACAACCCATGAATTACTTTTTAGACCCCATTCGCCGTTACGCCGATTTTACCGGTCGTGCCCGCCGCAAAGAGTACTGGATGTTCATACTCTTTTACCTCATCTTTTCCATTATCGTGAGCGGTATTGATTACCTGATGGGCACCCAGTGGGTGGGGATGCTTTATTCGCTGGCACTGCTATTGCCCAGCATTGCCTTGGCGGCACGTCGGCTGCACGATACGGATCGCTCTGGCTGGTGGCAGTTGCTGGGCTTTATTCCCGTTCTGGGCTGGATTGTGCTGCTGGTGTTTTATTGCCTGGATGGCACGCCTAGCGAAAACCGTTTTGGCAGCAATCCCAAAGCCTAGGGACACGCACTTTCCAAAAGGAGGCCAAGCCTCCTTTTTTTATGGCACACATGGGCTTAAGCGTTGGCCATCCGGTTAGACATTTCGCCGCGCCGATGCCTATAATGCGCGCACCGGCGCTGCCGGTATAAACACAATATCATTCCAGTCAACCTTCTGTGGTGCCCGGCAAATGTGCCCGGGATAATCGGGAAGCCGGCGTAATTCCGGCACTGCCCCCGCAACGGTAAATGGTGAGAGCATGACGCGTTAGCGGCCACCGCGAGCGTTAAAAAAGTCATTGCTTGCGCAGTGATGCTGCATAACCAAAGTCCGGAGACCGGCCCTGAAGGGATTTCGCTGATTTCGGTGGGCATGTCGCGAAATGCGGTTGTGGGCGCATGCCTTGCCGTGGCACTTTGCCCCGTTCCCTTAAGGAGTCTAAGGAAATGGGATTTAAACTCTCTTCTCTGGCCGTGCTGTGTGCTGCGGCGCTTAGCAATATGGCACATGCCGAACCCCAGCAGGTTGACGAGACCATTGTGGTGATTGGCCGTCAGGCAGAAACGCCGTTGGACATTGCTGCCAATGTCACCGTGATTGATGCGGCACAAATCGAACAAACCGGCGTCACCTCGCTGGCTGAACTGCTGCGGGGCCGCAGCGGTATTCAGATTTCAGACAGCAACACCGGGCCAACCCTGGCCATGCGGGGATTCAGTGGTAGTCAGGCGGCCAATAACACCTTGATTTTACTGGATGGGCGCCGTCTGAATAACACCGACATTGCTGCCGCCAATCTCAGCGCCATTCCCCTGCAGCAAATTGAACGGGTAGAAATCCTGTCCGGCAGCGCCGGGGTGCTGTATGGCGATCAGGCCGTGGGCGGGGTGATTAACATCATCACCAAGGCGCCTCAGGCCGTAGGCGGCAATCTGACTCTGGGCACCGGCAGTTTCAACCGGGCTGAAGGGCAGGGGGATATTGGGGGTAATCTCAGTGACAACTGGCGTTATTACCTGTCAGGGGCCTATAACCGCAGCGACAATTATCGCGATCACAATGCCAACCATACCGGCTCGGTATTGGGGCGCCTGCAATATCAGACGGACATGCGCGAGTTTTTTGTAGAAGGCAGTTACTACGATAACAAACGGCAAAATCCCGGCGCCCTGAGCGAAGATGACCTGCGCAGCAACCCCCGCAAGGCTTCCGCTTTCCAAGCGGATGATTATCTCCATGAGATGACCGATGCCTGGCGGCTACACCTCAAGCAGGTGCTGGGCAGCCATTGGCAGATGGTGGCCGACATCAACTACAGCGACACACTGGTGAGCAGCATCAGCTATGGCAGCCATGGCCAGAATAGCCGTTCATTGCTGGAGTTCAATCCCAAATTCGTTGGCAACTATGTGACCGACAAAGGTGACCTGAAATGGGTGCTGGGTGGCGATGTGCATCGCGGCGAGGCGGATTTTGACCTTAGCGGCACCGATCGCAGCAACACCCAAACCATGACCAGCATCTACGCCCAGGCCATTGTGCCCCTGACCCGCACACTGGAATATGTGGCCGGTGGCCGTTATGCCAAGGTAAAAGATGAATTGCGCGATGCTGCGGTTTATCCGGGGGGCACAGTGCTGGATGAAAACGCCCACGCACTGGCACTGGGGCTTAACTATCGCCCTACCGATGCCCAGCGCTGGTATCTGCGGGCAGAGCAGAATTTCCGTTTCGCCAAGGTGGATGAGCAGGCCTATACCTCCCCCGGGGTGTTCGGACTCAAACCCCAAACCGGCGATTCCGTGGAAGCCGGCTGGGACTGGCATCCGGCCAAGCAGCAACTGGGGGTTCATCTGTACCGTTTGGCACTGCAGGATGAAATCGTATACGACACGAGCGCCACCAAGCCCGTGGGCGGCATGTTTAACGGCGCCAATGTGAATGCCGATGAATCCCGCCGTTACGGTGCCGACCTGTCATGGTACTGGCAACCGCTGAGTCAGTGGCAACTGGGCAGCGAATACCACTATGTGGATGCGGAATTTACCGAGGGCGCCAATGAAGGCAAAGCCCTGTCCTGGGTGGCCAAACACTCCGGGCGCCTGTTCAGCAGCGTGGATGTGACTGACAACTGGCAGCTGTATGCAGAAGCCCAGTATCTGGGCAGCCGCTACATGGAAGGCGATAATGCCAATGAAGGCGAGCGTATCGACAGCTACTGGCTGGGGAACCTGGCCGTTAACTACCATCGCAATGCCTGGCTCGCCAGTGTGCGCATTGATAACCTGTTTGACAAAACCTATGTCAGCTCAGGCTATTACAGCAGCTGGGGCAATGGGTATTACGTGGGGGATGGCCGTAACGTAAGCGCCAGCATCAGCTATCGCTTTTAAGGCGGATTAAGCCGCTTTTCTTCATGAATGTGAAACCGGGCTTGCTTGCCCGGTTTTTTCTGCCCATGATGGTGTATTGGCAATGGCTGCAGCGGAGGCCCCCTATGTTGCCACGTATGGCACTATTGCTCGTCTGCCTGTTTGCCCTTGGCGCCTGCTCCGGGCCACCGTTACCCTATCTGGGGCCTGATGCCCGCATTCTGGCCTTTGGCGACAGCCTCACCGCCGGTAACGGCGCTGGGGAAAATGAAGATTATCCCGCGAGGCTGGCAACATTGTGCGGCTGTGAAGTGATTAATGCCGGCGTGCCGGGAGAGGTGACCGCCCTGGGGCGCCAACGGCTGCCCTTATTGCTGGAAGAGATGCAGCCTGACGTGCTGATTTTGCTGGAGGGGGGCAATGACATTTTACGTGGTGTGCCAAGGGTGCAGATCCGTGAAAATCTGCAGCAGATGTTGCTGGATGCAAAGGCCATGGCCGTGCCCGTATTGCTGATTTCAGTGCCGCAAAAACAGCTGTGGCTGCATCCCGCCCCTTGGTACAAGGCGCTGGCAGATCAACACGACAGCCTCTTGATGGACGATGAACTGAGCGAACTGTTATCTACAGCGTCACTGAAATCGGATATGATCCATCTCAATGCGGCGGGCTATCAGCAACTGGCAAATGAGATCTACCACAAGCTAAAGCATGCCGGGCTTTTCTGAAGCGCAATATCCTGTCTAAAATCATTGCAAGAGGCTTGACCCTCAGGTGGCATTTGTGGGTAAATCCCATGGTAAAAACAGGCTCCGCGTCTTAATAACAACAGGTTAAATTTTTTTATGACAGATCTTGAGCAGCAGGTGTTCTCAGAGGTCCGTGCCATTATTGCCAATGAAGAGCAGGTGATTGGGCGGCGCGCCATATTGGTGCCGCTGAAAAAAGCGATCATTGCCGATGGCGATATTCGTAATGTCATAGATATCGTGTCTGCGGATCCGGCGCTGGCTGCGCATCTGCTGTGGCGCTGTAATTGTGCCATGGCCCCGAACGTACAGCCCAACCGCAGTTTAAAAGATGCCCTGGTGCGTTTAGGACAGGTGAACATCTATCGCTACGCCTTTACTTTCTACCTCAAGGAACGGCTGGATGAACTGCCGCAGCCTTATCGCAAACTGGTGCAAGCCTACTGGCGCCTGACCGAAACCATAGCCACCGAAACCGTGGACAGCCTGCATCAGATGCAGGGGGTGAGCATTGATGCGGATGAAGTGCAAACCTTGGCGTTATTCAGCGTGTTCGGGCAGATTATCGCGCTCACGGCGTTTGCCTACCTGAATGCGGAACATGAGCAGTGTTTCCCGCTGAGCATTATCAAAAACCTGATTGATACCCAGCAAAAATCCCTTACCCTTGGCGCCTTTGACGCTTTGGGGCTGGATGACGAGCTGCAACATGAGTTCATGATTGCCCATAACCTGCGGCAAACCCGTGATGCCAACTCCTCCGGTTTGGTGCTGCGCCGCATTCTGGCCCAGCGGGAGTTGTTGCTCAATCCTTTGTGAGCAGAAGCCTGGGTTAGTGCACCTCTTGCTGGTTGCCCGCTTCTGCCGCGACCAGTGATAGCCAGTGGCGGATTAACCCGCTGTTGCCGGCATCATGGCGGTATGCCCCCAGAAGCGGCCGTTTCAGTCCCTCTTTCCCCAGTCGCAACGCTTTGAGGCTCAGCCCGTGGGCTTCCCGTATGGACCAGTTGGGCAGGGCGGCAACTCCTTCGTTACAGGCCAGACGTTGCAATAGCACATTGGTGAGATCGCAGCTTTTCTGCACCCCCGGGGCAATGCCTGCCGGCTCCAGAAAATAGCGGAACAAATCCAGCCGCGCCAGCGGCACCGGATAACTGATAATGGGCTGTTTGGCCAGTTGCTGTGGCAGTACATAATCAAATTTGGCCAGTGGATGCTCCTGACTCACAATCAATTTCACTTCAAATTCAAACAGGTGTTGATAGGCAATGGTATGGCTGACCACAGGATCCGAGGTGAGCACCAAATCCAGCTCGCCATTGTCCAATGCCGCTAGGGCATCAAACAGATAACGGCTGGACAAGTCCAGTTGTGCTTCGGGGTATTTCTGGCGGAAGGCTTCCATGGCCGGCATCAGCCAACGAAAGCAGGAGTGGCACTCAATGCCCACCCGTAACGGCCCCTGCTGGCTGTTGCCTCCGTGTTTCAGCAGATGCTCGGTTTGTTGCACCTTGGGGAGAATGTCTTCTGCCAACTGCAGCAGGCGGCTACCTTCCTCGGTAAAAGACAACGGCTTGCTTTTGCGGATGAATACCGAAGAGTTGATGCGGTTTTCCAGCTCCTTAATCTGATGTGACAACGCAGACTGGGTAACAAAGCGCTTTTTCGCGGCCGCCGCCAGACTCCCGCATTCCTTCAATGCTAACAATGTCCACAAATGCCTGAGTTCTATCATGCTCATCCCTATGAATCCTGCTCATGTTGGTGTTGAAACCAATTCGTTTGCTTGCCAAGAGATTATCACAATAAACTTCTAGACGTCCAGACGCCTAGATTGTTTTGCCAGCCGGTGGCGTCATCCATGAATTTGCATCAGTGAGGTTTGAGCATGACATTACACAATCTGGGTTTCCCCCGTATCGGCCGTCGCCGTGAACTGAAATTTGCCCTGGAGCAGTATTGGCGCGGAGAGATAACTCAGGCGCAGTTGCTAACGCAGGCGGCCCAATTGCGCCGCACCCATTGGCAGTGGCAGGCAGACGCCGGCATTGAATTGCTGCCGGTGGGAGATTTTGCCTATTACGACCAGGTACTGACATTAAGCGCTACCCTGGGTGCGCTGCCGGCGCGCCATCTTCAGGGCGAGGTGACGCTGGATACCCTGTTTCGGGTGGCTCGGGGGCGGGCGCCCACCGGCAAGCCTGCTGCCGCAGCGGAAATGACCAAATATTTCAACACCAATTACCACTATCTGGTGCCGGAACTCAGCGCCGGGCAAACCTTCTCCATTTGCTGGCAACAGCTGTTTGACGAGGTGCAAGAGGCGCAGGCGCTGGGGCATCAGGTAAAACCGGTACTGTTGGGGCCTGTGACCTTTTTGCATCTGGCCAAAACCGTGGGCGAACCTTTTGACAAACTGACATTGTTACCGCAGTTATTGCAGGCATATCAGCAGTTGCTGGCGCGCTTTGCCGCGCTTGGCGTCACCTGGGTGCAGCTGGATGAACCGGCACTGGCGCTGGAGTTGAATAGCGCTTGGCAACAGGCTTATGTGCAGGCTTATGACACCCTGCAAACCGCACAGGTCAAGCTGCTGCTGGCCAGTTATTATGGCAGCGTGGCTCATCATCAGTCGTTGATTTCAGCATTGCCGGTGGCCGGGCTGCATCTGGATTTGGTGACGGCACCAGCGCAACTGCCGCTGTTTGCCAATGCCCTGCAACCCGGGCAGGTACTGTCTGCCGGGGTGATTAACGGCCGCAATGTGTGGGCGGCCGAGCTGGATCAACTGGCGCAAACGTTGGCGCCTTATGCCCGGCAATTGGGTGAGCGCCTGTGGTTGGCGCCTTCTTGCTCACTGCTGCATACCCCGGTGGATTTGGACGTGGAAACCGAACTGGCCGAATCGCTGAAATCCCGCTTGGCTTTTGCCCGGCAAAAACTCACCGAGTTGCAGGAGTTGCAACTGCTGCTGCAAACGCCGGACTGCGCCAAGGCGCAAGAGATAACCTTACGCTGCATTCGTCGCCGGGAGCAGCAGGCGGCCGCTGCGGATGTTGCCGTTACCGCCCGGCTGGCAGGGCTGAGTGAGCAGGATTTTCAGCGTCACAACGTATTTGCCAAACGTCAGCCATTGCAACAGGCGCGGCTGCAGTTGCCCTTGCTGCCCACCACTACCATCGGCTCTTTTCCCCAAACGGCGGTTATCCGCCAGCTGCGTAATCGCTGGCGCGGCGGGGAGCTTTCTCATGAGGAATATACCCGGCAGTTACAGCAGATCACCAAAGATACCATTGAGCGCCAGCTGAAACTGGGGCTGGACGTGCTGGTACACGGGGAAGCCGAGCGTAACGACATGGTGGAATATTTTGGCGAGCAGCTAACAGGCATCGGCTTTACCCGCTATGGTTGGGTACAAAGTTACGGTTCCCGCTGTGTCAAACCGCCGCTGATCTACGGCGATGTGAGCCGGCCACAGCCGATGACGCTGGAATGGGCCGAATATGCCCAAAGCCTTACCGACAAACCGGTCAAAGGCATGCTCACTGGCCCTGTGACCATTCTGCACTGGTCGTTTGTGCGGGAAGACGTGCCCCGGGAAACCATCGCTTACCAGTTGGGGCTGGCCATTCGCGATGAAGTGGCAGATTTGCAACAGGCCGGGATCAGCATCATTCAGATTGACGAGCCGGCATTTCGTGAAGGGTTGCCGCTGAAACAGTGTGACTGGGCCGAGTACCTGCGCTGGGCAGTGGCGGCTTTCCGCCTTAGTGCCTCGGTGGCAAGGGATGATACCCAAATCCATACCCACATGTGTTACAGCGAGTTCAACGACACCATTGAGGCCATTGCTGCCATGGATGCGGATGTGATTACCATCGAAACCTCGCGCTCGCACATGGAACTGCTGGACGTGTTTGAGGCTTTTGCCTACCCCAATGAAATCGGCCCGGGTGTTTACGATATCCACTCGCCCAACATCCCCAGCGAGGAGGAGATGGTGGCGCTGATGACGCTGGCCGCCAAACGCATCCCCCTGGGGCAGTTGTGGGTCAACCCGGATTGCGGCTTGAAAACCCGCCGTTGGGAAGAAGTGGAACCCGCCTTGCAACACATGGTGAGTGCCGCCCGTGAACTGCGCCGCCGTTTGGGGTAATAAAAGGATACCTGCCGCACCCATGGCAATTGAGCCTGTAACATCCTAGGCTCAATTGCCCACATGCTACTTGTGAGTTCATCAGTTTGATAAATATGGAAATTTTTACATCCATAACCGCACTCAATTTGTGGCTATACTCAAATCAGGCCACGAATGACGCCCATGTGCAGGAGGATGTGATGAATCATGTTTACAAGATTATTGAACTCACCGGCACCTCGCCCATCAGCGCCGATGATGCGGTGAAAAATGCCATTGCCGTCGCGGCGCAGTCCTTGCGCAGCCTGCGCTGGTTTGAGGTGGTGGAAACCCGGGGG
Organism: Shewanella mytili; assembly: GCF_046765975.1. Lineage (NCBI taxonomy): Bacteria > Pseudomonadati > Pseudomonadota > Gammaproteobacteria > Alteromonadales > Shewanellaceae > Shewanella > Shewanella mytili. Next base: position 328,544 of record NZ_JBKOUD010000002.1, read on the forward strand.
CAGCTTGAAGCCGGGGTTATCGCCCGCTGGCAGGTAACGGTAAAAATCGGTTTTACGCTGGAGCCGGAAGATGATTGAATCCCCGCCCTCATCAGGCATCCCGGGGGAGCCCCTTGCGGATCCCCCTGATGAGCCTGGCGGTTTTGCGGGTGGTTGCCGCCTCGGGCTGCTGGCGTTTTTGTTGCTGCTGTGCCAGCGCCCAACGCAGGTGCTCGGCCACCAGTTCGCTGGCCAAGGTCAACTGTTGCTGCAATGCCTTGACTATCGCTTCGCTTGCCGGGGCGTTGCCAAGCGCCACCGCGATATTGCGCTGCCAGCGCTCAAACCCGATGCGGCGGATGGCGCTGCCTTCCGTCTGTTTGAGAAACGTGGCTTCATCCCATGCCAGTAACGTGAGCAGTTCCGGCTGTTGCAAAGGCTGTCGGATATGAAAATCCGTCTCCTGGGTGAGCGGCGCCTGGCGGTTTACCGGACACACCAACTGACAGTCATCGCAGCCATAAATGCGGTTGCCGAGCAAGGGCCGTAGCGCTTCAGGAATGGCCCCTGACAATTCAATGGTGAGATAGGAGATGCAGCGCCTGGCATCCACCGTATAAGGCGCCACAATGGCACCTGTGGGGCAACTGGTCATGCAGGCCACGCATTGGCCACAGCCTTCGGCTAATGGAATGTCCACCGGCAAGGGCAGGTTAATCAGCAGTTCTCCCAGAAAAAACCAGCTGCCGGCTTCTTGGCTCAGTAACAAAGAGTGCTTGCCGGTCCAGCCGAGTCCGGCCTTTTCTGCCAACGGACGTTCCAAAATGGGGGCCGAATCCACAAACGGCCGGAAGCCGCAATCGCTGAAACTGGCTTGCTCCAATGCCTGATTAATACGCTCGCCGAGTTTTTTCAGGCGGTTGCGTAACAGTTTGTGGTAATCGCGGCCACCGGCATAGCGGGAGATATAGGCTTTGTTCGGATCGCTTAGATTGCTGGCGAATCCTGCAGCGGGCGGCAGGTAGTCCATGCGTGCGGCAATCACGCGCAGGGTGCCGGGGTGTAACTCGTTTGGCCTTGCGCGCATCATGCCGTGCTGCGCCATGTAGTGCATCTCGCCATGATAACCGTTATCCAGCCACTGCTGCAGTCGGGGTTCCTCGGCGCTTAAATCCACATCGCAAATGCCCACTTTGGCAAATCCCAGTTGTTGGCCCCAGGTTTTAATCTCCCGGGCCAGATGGCTTAACCATAGTGGGTCAAATGGTTCTACAGGCGTTGTCATATCAGGGCTTGCTGGGTGGTAAAACCCGATCATAACAATACTGGCGACAACTGCCTAATGTTCGGCGCGGCCGCGGCATGGTTGATGTTATACTGCGCCGGTTTTGCAAATTTCGGAGTTTGTATGAGTGAAGTTGACCATCTGTACCGTGAGCAGGCGCACCATGCCGCGGTCAATATTTGCGGCAGCGTATTGCCGCTGGACAAATTGCCTGACGCATTGAAATCGGCCTATGACAGCCTGTTTGAAGAGCTGCTGGCAGACAATGATGCCGTGTTTGCCGAAGCCTGGCAGACCCTGCCGCCCAGTGCCCGTAAATTGCTGCCCCAATCCAGTTTCCACGGTTTTTATATCGCCTCTGCCTGGCTGCAATTGAGCATGATTGGCCAGCAGTTGGCTGAGCAAGCCGATACGGATAACGCCATTGATGAGCAGCAATACAACGGCATTTATGCCCGGATTGCGCAAGAGGCCCTACGGGAAAGTGTGCGCAAGCTGAAAAAAGCCCGCACTGACAGGCGGCTGTACAACAGCATGCGCCAAGTGATGGGCATTACCGGGTAATCTCTTCTCAAGCCTGGTAAAAAATAACGCGTTGTCACAGACAACGCGTTATGCCACCAGATATTGATGATGCGCTTGAGCATTCACGCCGTTTCCCAGGCGTTTTATGCAGAGCGCATGGCTTTTTTGGCCGGATTAAAACGACGTCCGGTGATAACGGCGATATTCCGGATGCCAGAAGTTCTGCTCAATGGCCTGCAGCAGCAACTCATCGCTAGTGGGCAGGGCATAACCTTGGGCAATGGCGGTTTTCCCCACAGCAAACGCAATGTGTTTGCTGACCTTGTGGATCTCTTCAAGCTTGGGTAGCAGCGAACCGTGACCATCAATGGCCAGCGGAGAGCATTCTGCCAACGCCCGGCTGGAAACCTGCAGCATCTCGTCACTTACCCGTGTGGCCCCCGTTGCCAGTACGCCCAAGCCGATGCCGGGGAAGATGTAACTGTTGTTGCATTGGGCGATTTCATAGGTCTGACCGTCGATGACCACAGGTTCGAACGGACTGCCGGTGGCCACCAATGCCTGGCCGTCTGTCCAGTGCAATATGTCTTTGGGCGTGGCTTCCACCCGGCTGGTGGGGTTGGACAGCGGGAACACGATGGGCCGCGGACAATGGCGGTGCATGGCGCGAATGATTTCTTCGCTGAACAGCCCCGGTGCGCCGGATACGCCAATGAGCACGGTAGGTTTGGCATTATTGACCACATCCAGCAGGGAGATGTTGTCGCAGAAATTCTGCCACTGCTCAATATCGCTGCGTTGTTGCGCCAGTTTTTGCTGGAAGGACAACAAATTGGGCATGTTGCTTTGCAGCAATCCCCAGCGGTCCACCATGAACACCTGTCGCCGGGCTTGTTCATCGCTGATGCCTTCTGACACCATTTGCGCCACGATGGCTTCGGCAATGCCACAGCCGGCACTGCCAGCGCCGAGAAACGCTATGCGCTGTTCGCTGAGCTTGCTGTTGGCCGCTTTGCATGCCGCCAGTAGCGAACCCACGGTAACCGCTGCCGTGCCTTGAATGTCATCGTTAAAGCAACAGTATCTGTCTTTATAACGCTCCAGCAGCGGCATGGCGTTTTTCTGGGCAAAATCCTCAAACTGGATCAGTGTGTCGGGCCAGCGGCGGTGAATCGCCTGCATGACTGCCTCAACAAACTCGTAATACTCGTCACCGCCAATGCGTTTGTGGCGCCAGCCCATATACATGGGATCTTCCAGCAGGTGGGGGTTATCGGTACCCACATCCAGCGTAATGGGCAGGGTGTAGGCCGGGCTTATCCCACCGCAACTGGTATAAAGGGACAGCTTGCCGATGGGGATCCCCATGCCGCCAATGCCTTGATCACCCAGTCCCAAAATGCGTTCGCCATCGGTCATGACAATCACTTTCACCTTGTGGCGGGTGGAGTTGTTGAGAATGTCATCGAGACGATCTTTATAGGGATAGGACAGGAACAGCCCCCGGTTGCGACGCCAGTTTTTTGAAAAGCGTTCACAGGCCAGGCCAACCGTTGGGGTGTAAATCACCGGCATCATTTCACTGATGTGGTTTTGCACCAGACGGTAGAACAGGGTTTCGTTGGTGTCCTGGATATTTCTCAGATAAATGTGTTTATCCAGGTCATTGTTGAAACTGCGAAACTGATCGTAGGCACGTGAGGCCTGTTCTTCGATGGTTTCAATGTAATAGGGCAGTAATCCGTCCAGGTTGAAGAACATGCGTTCCTCTTCGGTGAAAGCACTGCCTTTATTGATGAGTGGCGCTTCAAGAAGTGCAGGACCCGCAAATGGCAAATACAGCGGGCGTTTTTTATCGTCCATAGCGAACCTTTGAGTAGCAATCTGATTTGATTAACTGGAAGAAGTGTGATCCAGATTGGCCATAGAGTAGCACGAAATGTGACCTTTGTTAGGTTTTACCGTGCGTTAGCATCGATTTGTTGTAATCGTTGGCAGGTGTAGTGCCTGGCCGGGATGAAATGGGCGGCAGTTGTCAGCGGAAATGGTGGCGGAAAAACGGTATCATCCGTGGTCACAAATCGCCGCGGATGATGCCCATTGCAAGGGTTTGTGGCTTAATGCAGCTGGCTGGCGGCCCATTTGGCCCGGCTGTTGCGGTTTTCACCGATGCCGGCCTGTTCGCGAAAGGCTTTATAGTCCGTTACATCCAGCGGGATCAGTGAAATGTCCACCTCCAGTACCAGTTTGCACTCTTTTTTAATCCGCCATGCGGCGGTGGTGTACAGCTCGGTGAGTGGCAACGAGCTGAGAAATTCCGGGTTGTACTGGGTATAAATGGCTTGGGTGGGGTACACCACAAAAGCCAGGCGGCGCTTGGGCTCTTTTTTGAACATGGCTTCAATGCCATCGCAAGTGTTAAGCACCTGCATTTCAATCACTTCATCAATATCCAGCAGCTGTTTTTGTGCCAGCGGCGCAATGGGCTGGGTGCCGTTTTCCCAGGCTTGCAGTGCTTCAAGCGTGGTTTTCAGCAAGGAGGCCGCCAAGGGCTGATCCAAGCCAAGTGACAGGCGTAATGCGCGAAATTCAGTGGGGTTGAGTGTGTCGTGTGACATAAATAGTTTCCGTAATGATGGTGAGCAGGGCGACAAAAAGTTAGCTGAGCAGCCAAACCTGTTCTGTCCAGTGCCAAAAGGATTCCCAGTAATCATCCTGATCCAGGTAACCGTCTTCCCAGAAATACACCAGCCCTTCTTCATCCATGCAGTAAAAACTGTCACCCAACTGGCAAATGGGTACCAGATAACGGGGCAAGCCGATGGACCAGGCATAGGCCGCCACTTCCGGCAGATAGGTATGGGACTGGGGATCTGCGGCAGTGACCGGCTCCAGGCTGCCAACCACCACGTTACTGGCTTCCAGCAGATATTCTTTTAAATCTGCCGGCAGGGGTAATAACAGTTGTTCTTCTACATCCACCAGATCGTCAAATTCCGGTAATTCCAACGGTACGGGAACCGGTTGGTTAAGTTGCTGAAGCTGTTCAATGACGTCATGCATAATGCCTTCTCCGGCGCAGTCTAAAAAGGGTATGGCAATGCTGCGTGAGTATAGCGGCTTATGGCGGGGGAACAATAGCGCAACCGCTGAAATCCTTGGCTGTTTTTAACCTGAGTGGTGTTTGGGCGAAGACGAGGCCATGTAACCTGCTTGGGCAATCAGGGGGGCGTCAGGGGGATGTTTGCCAGCTCCACCCGGTTGCGACCATTGGCCTTGGCGCGATAAAGCGCTTCGTCGGCCTGCTTGTACAGCATTTCCTGCTCGGCATTCATGCCGCTGGCAACCGCCACGCCCATGGATATGGTGAAATAGGGCGCCGCACTGTTTTGCTCATGTTTCAGTTGCTGCGCTTCAATGCATTGCCGGTAACGTTCGGCAAAGGCAAAAACCTCTTCCACATTGTGGGCGGAAATCACGATGCCAAATTCCTCGCCACCAAGACGAAAACCAAAATCGCTGGGGCGTCGCAGATATTCCATCAGTGTTTTCCCCACCATTTTCAAGGCTTCATCCCCCTGTTGGTGGCCATAGTTGTCATTGTATTGCTTGAAGTGATCCACATCGAACATGATGAACCCCAGCATTTTGCCATCCCGGCGGATGCGCCCCAGCTCATCATTGATAACGGCGTGAAAATGCCGCCGGTTATAAAGGCCGGTAAGGGAGTCAATGGTCGAGAGGGTTTCAATCTCTTTGCGGGCGCTGATGTCGTGTTGTACGGCGGTATAGCCACTCAGTTGCCCCAGGGGGGAAAACAGCGGGGTAATGACCATTTGCACCCAATAATCATGGCCGTCCTTGGCGCGGTTTTTCAGCTCGCCACTCCATACCTGTCCGGTGCGGATGGTTTGCCACATCTTTTTGAAGAAGGCTTCAGGCACATCCGGATGGCGGAACATGGCATGGGTCTGGCCGATAATCTCGTTGGCCGGGTAGCCGCTGACCCGGCAAAAGGCTTGGCTGACGGAGGTGATGCGTCCATCAAGATCCGTGGTGGAGGTCAATACGTTTTGGTCAACCACCTGGATGTAACTTTGCAGCTTGGTATTGGTGGCTTCCAGTGTTGCCATGACGCCCTTGATCTCTTTCTCCAGTTTTTTGCGCTCGCTGATATCCGCCCCGACGGCAATCACGAACTCCACCTGCCCGGCATTATCCACCACACAGCCCTGGGACCAGGAAAGGACGAGCTGCTGCCCGTTTTTGGTTTGCCAGGTGCTTTCGTGCTCATAAGGAAAATGCGCTGCGGCCAGTGAGGCAAAAACGTTCTGGGCCCGTTGTCGTTCCGCTGGCAGTGGCAGCAGCGTAAACACCGGTTTGCCTTGTAATTCGGCCTGGCGGTAACCGGTGAGTTTTTCACCGGCGCGGTTAAATAGCACAATCTCGCCCGTGCGGTTAAGTACCACTATCACGCTGCCGGCGGCATCGAGGATGGTGTTGGAAAAATCCCGCTCATGTTGCAGTTCATCGGTGCGCTGGCGGAGTTTGTCGCGCATGGTGGTGATGGCGGTTACCAGACCGCTGAGTTCATCCTTGGAGGTGGCTTCCGGCAGGTGCACCTGAAAATCCCCCTTGGCCATTTGATTGGCGCCGGTTTGTAATTTTCGCAGTGGACGGATTAACCATAACTCCAGTGCCAGCACGCTGGGGACAATGATCACCAGTAGCACCAGCAGGAAAATCAGTTTCAAATCCGTAGAGTGGGCGCCCACTTCTTCATTGACGTGGATAAGATCCTGCCCGACCCGCAGTTGCCCAAGCGGGGTGCCCTTGAATTCGATGGGTTGGGATAAATCCAGATAGCGGCTGGGATCCGCTATGTCCACGGTGGTCAACGGGTAAAGCTGGGCGCCGCGGGCATCTTCCAGAATGAGATACCCCCATTCGTCTTTGTGATCGAGCATTAAGCGGTTCAGGGTGGCATGGATTTCCGCCAAATCGCCGGTGAGTAACGCTGGTGTCAGGGTGGTGCTTAGCAGTTGCAAGAAGGATTGTTCATTTTCCTGTTCCTCACTTACCTCCTGTTGCAGCAGATCCGGTAGCCAGAACAGCTTCATGAAACTGCTGAATACCAGAAACAGCAGCAGGAACGGTAAAACGATTTTTACCCGGAAGCTCATGGGATCATTCCTGTATATAGAAGGATTCAAGGCCCATCTGCTTGAGTGGCGCATAATCTTCCATCGTGGCGGCGCCAATCTGTTTCATCGGGATTTTTGCCAGCAGTTGCCGCCCTTTTTCCGTACGGCCCAACTGTAAAAATGCCTGCTGTATTTTCTGCTGCACCTCTTTGGCAACCCGAGGATGTGCCACCACCGGATGGGCGGCCACCTTGGTGGTTTCGTAAATTATCCGTAACTGGTCACGAATTTCGGGTGGCTGCAATGACAAGGTTTTTTGCACGCCGCCACCGGCAGCGGTTTGCCCCAGAATCACGTTAAGGTAAACCGAGCTATGGCTCAGCACATATTTTGGCGTCACATGAATATGAAACAGCGTGCTGAACTCTGCCCGGGGAATAAGCGCGGCGCCTAGGGCGTTGGGGGCCGGGAAGGCAATGGTTTTACCGTCAAGGTCGGTGACTTTTTGCAGCGGGCTGTCTTTGCGCACCACAATAATGCCGTACAGCTGGTTGCCCACATCTTTCACCAGTGGCTGATATCCCTGCAAGCGGTTGGCCACAATGAAGTGGTAGGGATTCATGTAGGCAATATCATACTCCCCTTGCGCAAACTGTTGCTCGAATTGGGGAATGGAGGGGGAACTTTGCAATACCAGTTGCACGCCGCTGATGGCCGATACCTGTGCCAGTATGGGTTGCCAGGTGGCGGCAATTTGTCTGGCATCGTACTGGGGAACCACGCCCACCTTGTAAACCTGGGCAAGAGCCTGGGCGCTGGCTAAAAAGCACAAGGCAAGACCGAGAATAAGCGATGTCAGCCAGGGGGCTTGCCTGTTGCGCCAGCCGCCACCGTGACGGGAAGTGCAATCACCCAAGCGGGAATGGCAAGGATGGAAACAACGCAGAATTTGCAGCCAGTAAGCGCTATTGCGGGGTGTTGTCCACATAGGTAACTCCAACAGAATGCCAGCCGGGTGGCAGGTGAGTGAGGTCAGCCATATGGGTACAGTGTAGTTGTAAAATAACGGAATGTGACAAATGCACGCTGCAAACAAAACAGGGTACCCGTAGGTACCCTGTTTTCGTGAGTGTCTGATTTACCAGATTTTTACCCGTTTGGCAGGTGCCAGATACATGGCATCACCGGGTTTTACATCAAAGGTGGTGTAAAACTCGGGCATGTTCCCCAGCGAGCCGATGGCACGGAACTTGGCAGGGGAGTGAGGGTCGGTTGCCACGCGGTTACGCAGTGCTTCCTCTTTCACTTTGGCGCGCCAAATCTGGGTGAAGCCGATGAAGAAGCGCTGATCGCCTGTCAGGCCGTCAATCACGGGTGCAGGCTTGCCCTGCAGTGATTTTTTATAGGCTTTGTAAGCGATGGTGATGCCAGACAAGTCACCGATGTTTTCCCCCAGGGTCAGTTCGCCGTTTACATGCAAATCCGGGAATACATAGTAGTTGTTGAACTGTTCAATCAGCATTTTGGTCTTGGCATGGAAAGCGTCCAGATCTTTCTGGGTCCACCAGTCACGCATGTTGCCATCGCCATCAAATTTTGCGCCCTGATCATCAAAGCCATGGCCCATTTCATGACCAATCACCGCACCGATGCCACCATAGTTCACTGCATCATCCGCCTGCATGTTAAAGAAAGGCGGTTGCAAAATGGCTGCCGGGAACACGATTTCGTTCATGGTCGGGTTGTAGTAGGCGTTGACGGTCTGAGGGGTCATGTGCCACTCGTCACGATCAATGGGGCTACTGAGTTTTTTCAGATCTTTTTGATGGGAAACCTTACCAGCACGCATTTCATTGCCTACCAGATCGGTGGCACTGATGGTGAGCTGGCTGTAGTCTTCCCACTTGTTGGGATAGCCAATTTTCGGATTGAATTTGTCCAGTTTGGCTTTTGCCGCCACTTTGGTTTCCGGGGTCATCCAGTCCAGTTCATCCACGCTGTCCGCGTAAGCCTGACGCAGGTTTTCTACCAGTTGCTCCATCCGGGCTTTGGCTTCAGGGGTAAAGTGGCGTTTGACGTAAACTTTACCGACCACTTCGCCCAGCAGGCCATTCACCTTGCTTACACCGCGTTTCCAGCGGGGTTGCTGCTGTTCCTGACCATTAAGGGTTCTGGCAAAGAAATCAAAGTTTTCTTCATCAAATTCCTGGCCCAAATCACTGGCATAGCTGGTCAGCAAATGCCAACGCAGATAGGTTTTCCAAGTGTTGAGGTCAGTGTGCTTGATAATGTCAGCCAGGCTGGTGACATAGCTGGGCTGGTTAATGATGATATCGGGCTGGGCTGCGGCGCCCAAGGCATTGAGATAACCGTTCCAGTCAACCCCTGGTGCCAGTTTTGCCAGATCTTTCACATCATACTTGTTGTAGGTTTTGGTGCTGTCGCGGCTAGCCACCACATCCCAGTGAGCTTTGGCAATGGCGGTTTCCAGCGTCATGATGGCTTCAGCGCTTTTTTGTGGCTGAGGGAAGCCCGCCAGCTGGAACATCTTGCTCATGTGCTTGATGAACGCGGCACGGATGTTAACGAAGCGCTCGGCATCGTTAAAGTAGTAGTCTTTTTCCGGCAGGCTCAAGCCGTATTGCCAGATGTGGGTGGCGTAACGGTCGGAGTTCTTGGCATCAACATCCACATAAAACGCCATGGGCGTGCCGCCACCGATAATCTGGCTGTGGCCAAAGTAAGCCATCAGCTGCGCTTTGTTGCTGATGCCGTCAATTTTGGCCAACTCAGGCTGCAACGGGGTGATCCCCAGTTTGTTCAGCGCCTGGGTATCCATGAAGGCGCGGTACAGGTCTGCCACTTTCTGCTCATCGCTACCGGCTTTCAATCCTTGCTGGGCGGCCACTTCTTCAATGATGGCTTTAATGTCATCGCGGGATTTTTCACGCAAATCGTAGAAAGCGCCGCTGCTGGTACGGTCGGCAGGGATCTGGGTGTTCTTTATCCAGGTGCCGTTAACGTAGCTGTAAAAGTCATCCTGAGGCCGGACAGACTTGTCAAAGTTGCTGAAATCAATCCCTGAACTCAGGGCGTTGGCAACCGCGGTTGCTGAGGCTGTCTTGGTGGCTTGGGGTTCTGACACCTGGCTTTGACAGGCGGCCAGACCGGCAATCATAGTGGCGCATAAGCCACCCATGAGGATTTTTCTCATATGGGTTCCTTTCACTCTCGCATTTTAGCGCGTGTTATCGGGTGCCGGTATGCCGACACTGTTGTTTCGCATGCAATACAGATAACTGCCTTGCGGCGGTTTGGTTGATTATGTTAAAGCCTGCGGCGGCATTCTCTCAAGCTGAACCACGGGCTTAATGGCCGGTGATGTGTAAGCAAAATTTACAATTGGCGGGAATGCTCGGCCAAAAACGGCGCGGGGATAAGGCTTGGTGAAACCCTGCTTATCACCGATAATGGCGCCAAAAGCACATGGTTTTGAGGATATGCAAGTGCGGCTGGACAAGTTTATTTGTGATGCTACCGGGCTGACCCGTTCGTTGGCGAAAAAAGCGTTGCACCGTGGCGAGGTGAAGGTGGATAACTGCCTGGTAAAGGACCCGGGATTCAAGGTTGAGCCCCAGATGACGGTGACGCTGGATGATGCGGCATTAACCCTGCCAGGCACCCGTTACCTGATGCTGCACAAGCCTCAGGGCATTTTGTGCTCCACCCAGGATGAAGACTATCCCTGTGTCTTGTCGTTACTGGATATTCCCCGGGCGGACATTTTGCACATTGCTGGCCGGCTGGATGTGGACACCACCGGATTGGTGTTGCTGACCGATGACGGCCAGTGGTCCCACTGTGTCACTTCCCCCAAAAAAACCTGCCATAAACGCTACCGGGTGCAACTGGCGGAGCCCATTGGTGATGATGTGGCCTTGCAGTTTGCCAACGGCGTACAGCTGCATGGCGAGCGGGAGCTGACCCGGCCTGCGGTGTTGCAGGTGTTGTCGGCAACCGAGGTGCTGCTAACCATCAGTGAGGGCAAATATCACCAGGTAAAGCGTATGTTTGCCGCAGTAGGCAACAAGGTGATTGGGCTGCACCGCGAAGCGGTGGGGGAGATTGAGCTGGATGCGCAATTGGCCCCCGGTGACTGGCGTCACCTGACAGAGGCGGAGATTGCGTCTGTCAGGCGCTGAGTCATTTACTGCTGTTTCAGGCTGATGTCACCGCTGATGGTGTTGATGTCGATATCAGCCTTGCCCGAGCCGCTTTGGAATTTCAACCGCTGGTTGCGGGTGTATTGGCTGATGGTGGGCTTGTCATCGGTCAGGGTGTTATGGATGTTGCCACCAGGCCCACCCTTGATGTTGAAGGCCGCATCAGGCACCTGGGTGAAAATGAGGTCAATATCGGCATTGACACTCCCCAGGTGGGCTTTGGTGGTCAAAGACTGCAGCGTGACCTGCAAATCGCCACTGACGCTGCGCAGGTTCAGGTTGTCTGCCTGTTGCAGCTGCAATGTGGCCGAACCGGATACCAAATCGGCACTGACGCTGCGGGCCTGAATGTCGGCGGTAAGATCGCCACTCACCAGCCGGTAACGGATATTGCCGCTGCTGCCTTGATCATCAATATCACCGGAAACACTCTCCATCTCGATTTGGCCGCTGTTATCCTTGGCTCGAATGTTACCGGAAACGGTTTTGATGTTGAGCTCGCCTTGCAAACCCTGGCTGTTGATATCGCCGCTGACATTGCCGGTGTTCACTTCGCCTTTAAGGTGCTCCAGTAAATAATTGGCCGATACCCCCTTGATGTTGGCATTCACCTGCATGGGCAGATAAATGGTCAAGCGGGAGCCTTGTTCATCGTGGCCGCTGTAGCTGTCCGGCAGTTTGTCCTTGATGACAAAACGGCTGCCGTCCCGGGAAAACACCAATCCCTCGCTCAGCTCATCCAGCGTGCCCTTGATGGCAACCTGTGCTTTATCCCAGCCATGAATTTGCACGTCTCCGCGCTGAATGTGGATGTCCAGCTTGCTACCGGGAGCCAGCTCGGCGGTTTTATCCACCTGCTCGGCTGCCTGTGCCCAGGGCTGGGTGAAGGTGGCAACAGTAAATAACAGTAGCGCCAGGTAAGACTGTTTCATATATGAGTTCCTTGTTGCTTTGCGTAAACGGTTTCCGGCAGTTGCTGGCCCTGGGTCAACAGCTCTATTTCACGCTGCTGGGTCCATAGCCACAGTTGCCATAACTGGGTGTCTTGAGGCGCCTTTTGCAGGGCTTGGTAAATCTGCTCCGATGCGCTTCTAAGTTCATCAACCCCCTGGCTGATGGGGGCGGTCAGACCGATGTGCTGCCATTGCTGGTAGTGGCCGTGCTGCTCCAGAAATTGCACCTGCTGCTGATGTTGCGCCTGAAGCTGGGCCATCATGCCCAGCATCTGGGATGGGGTCTCGGCGGGGGACGACTGCAACCACAAGTGGTGTCCAACTCCTCCCAGCAGGAGCAAACTGCAGGCAATGGCAAACTGTTTCCAGTGAGCAATTCCCTGAGGTTGCGTTTTCTCTGAAGCATCAAGCCGCCTTGCAATACCGGGCCATAAATCCCGCTGGGGCGTTAACTCTTCGGGCAGTTGGCGCAGCATTTCATCAAGAGAGGTTTTATTCATGACAACATCTCCTTAAGCAGCATTTTTGCGCGGTGGTACTGGGCTTTACTGGTGCCTTGGGTAATATGCATCAATGTGGCTATCTCCCCATGGCTGTATCCTTCAATGGCATACAATACAAACACAATCCTGGCTCTTTCAGGCAGTTGCATAATCTTTTTGTCCAGTAACGAGGTGTCTTGCAAGGCGGCATCTTGGCAGGTTGGCTCTGGCGTGCCCAAGGCAAACGGCTGGAAGCGGTGCCAGAAGCGCTGGTGTTTCTTGAGGCTGGTCAGTGCCTGATTCACGCTAAGGCTATGCAGCCAGGTGCTGAATTGACTGTCGCCACGAAACTGATCCAGTTTTTCCCACAAGCGCACAAAACAATCCTGAGTGAACTCTTCTGCCAAAGATGGCTGCCCTGCCAAACGCAAACATAAGGCGTACACCCGCTTGTGATGCAAGCGGTAAATGGCCGCAAAGGCCTGCTTGTCGCCTAAGCGGGCTTGCCTGAGCAGTTGCGTGTCGGTGGTTTCTGTTGCGGCAACTGGTGTTTCCCGCTGGCAGCTAGCATCCACAGCAATTCCTTGCACTCGAAATAAACGTTACTTATAAGACGATACGACCTTAGCAAAAGGTTTGGAGGCGCGATAAAAATTTTTACGCATCAGGGGGCACAGATGTCTCGGGGGATAACCGCAAGTGCGGCAGGCAAGTCACAAACGGCACCAATGCCATGGCGAAGAGAACATCTGATAAGGGGATGTTTTAGCGGGCAGCAGATACAAAAAAACCTCGATAAACGAGGCTTATAAAATATTGGTACAGGTGAGAAGACTTGAACTTCCACGCCCGTGAGGGCACCAGCACCTGAAGCTGGCGTGTCTACCAATTCCACCACACCTGCACAACATATTGCTTTATTCACTCTGGATTGGTACAGGTGAGAAGACTTGAACTTCCACGCCCGTGAGGGCACCAGCACCTGAAGCTGGCGTGTCTACCAATTCCACCACACCTGCATGACACAGAGTGAATTTTCAGAATAACCCATTTTATGTAGATGGTACAGGTGAGAAGACTTGAACTTCCACGCCCGTGAGGGCACCAGCACCTGAAGCTGGCGTGTCTACCAATTCCACCACACCTGCACTGTACTGTCTACACACTTGCTATTCTGAACACCTTAAAATAAAGGTGGTGCCCGAACCCGGAATCGAACCAGGGACACGCGGATTTTCAATCCGCTGCTCTACCGACTGAGCTATTCGGGCGACGGCGTGCATTAAACGGCTTTTGCCGATTTGAGTCAACAGTTTTCTACGAAATATTTCAAAACATCGTGCGTTTGAACAAGATTTATCCGCAACATCCCATATTCCACAGCCATTGCGTGAAAACCGCACTACAACGGGCTTTATGGCGCCTATGACGGCAGTTAACCGCTTGGCTGGCGCGGTTGCTGTGGCCGGGCAAGGCGCAAGATTTTATCGCTTGTATGCAAATTTTCATGAAAGGAGAAAAGCAAACAGCCCCGAATGGGGCTGTTTGGCAGTGGTGTCTTGCTGCAATGGCTTAATGTTGCTGCAGCATTTCGTTTTCGGGGAAATTGGCCTGCATCACCATCAATACGTGCTGTTGCAGTTTATCCTGCCCCAGTTTGCCGTAAGACTTTGCCATGATTTCCAGTGCCTGCTCCACGTAGGGCGTGTCAGGAAAGCTCTCCAGTACGGTTTGTGCGCGCACGGCCGCAGCACTCCAAGCATCCATTTTTACATAATACTCCGCCACCTTGATGGCGTAGCTGGCGAGACGATTTTTCAGGTATTGCATCCGTTGCCGGGCATCTGCGGCATAACGGCTGCTGGGGTACATTTTCAGCAAACGGGAGAAATCCTTGAAAGCTTCCTGGGCGCTTTGGGGATCCCTGTCGGTGCGATCAATGCTGAGCATGTCGTGCAGCATGTAGCTGTCGGCCTGCATGTTGATCAGTCCCCGCATGTAGGTGACATAATCCGCATCCGGATGGGTAGGGTTGAGTTTCAAGAAGCGGTCAACGTTGGCAATCGCATTGGCGGTGTCAGCCTGTTTGTAGTACGCGTAAATCAAATCCAGCTGCACCTGGGTTTTGTAGGGGCCAAACGGATATTTGGAGTCCAGCGCTTCTAGGGTTCTTACCGCTTTGGTAAAGTTGCCGAGCTCCATGGAGGTGCGCGCCTGGGAATACAGCTCTTCCGGAGTCTGCTTCCCGGCAAGTAAATCATGGTCGTCGGGTTTGCTGCTACAGGCCGCTATGGCCAACGAAAAAAAGGCCACGGCAGCGCCTTTGACAAATTTATGCATACTTGAATCAAGTTCTTTTTGAAAGTTGTTGTTAAGAAATTCGCCAAATCACGATAAAATGGCCAATTTCCGTGTTAAACCGATTAACACAGTTCTATGACCCCAATAGTTGGGGACGGTTCCTATGACGCAAGAGATTAATCTAAAAAGCGAGATATCAGCAACCCAAACCGGTCAGAGATTGGATCAGACTGTAGCAGAATTATTTCCTGACTACTCTCGAACCCGTATCAAAGAGTGGATTTTGGCAGGCAATGTACGTATCGATGACGAGGTGGTCAGCCGGCCGCGGGAAAAGGTGCTGGAATCACAAATAGTGGAGATTAACGCCACTATTGAAGAGGAAACCAAAGCTGAAGCCCAGGCCATTGATTTGAACATTGTCTATGAAGACGATCATATCATCATCATTAACAAGCAGGCCGGGCTGGTGGTGCATCCGGGGGCGGGCAACAGTGATGGCACTTTGCTAAATGCCTTGTTGCACCATTGCCCTGAAATTGAGCACGTGCCCCGTGCCGGGATTGTGCACCGCCTGGATAAAGACACCACCGGCCTGATGGTGGTGGCAAAAACCGTGGAAGCGCAGACCCATCTGGTTGCCTCGTTGCAGGCCCGTGAGATCACCCGTGAATATGAAGCGATCGTCATTGGCACCATGACGGCCGGTGGCACGGTGGATGAGCCCATCGGCCGCCATGCCACCAAACGTACCCATATGGCGGTGATCCATTCCGGTCGCCCTGCGGTAACCCATTACCGGGTGGCCGAAAAATTCCGTGCCCACACCCGCTTGCGGTTGCGCCTGGAAACCGGTCGTACTCACCAAATTCGCGTTCATATGGCGTATATCGGCCATGTGCTGGTGGGCGATCCTGTTTATGGTGGCCGGCCGCGTCCGCCCAAGGCGGCCAGTGCCGAATTTATTGAAACACTCAAGGGTTTCAAACGCCAGGCGCTGCATGCGGTGCGTCTGGAATTGGCTCATCCTTACACCTGTGAGGTGATGAGCTGGCAGGCACCGGTACCAGATGACATGGTGCAACTCACCAAGGCGTTGCGTAAGGATACCGAAGCCCATCCGGAGGACATGTTGTGATTGTGTCGCATCATTGGCCACTGCCACCCAACATCAGGATTGCCATGACGGATCGCCATGGCGGTGTCAGCTTGCCGCCGTTTGACAGCCTGAATTTGGGGACCCACGTGGGAGATGATGCCGCAGCGGTAGCTGCCAATCGCCAGCGCTTGCAACAGGCGCTGCACCTGCCCTCGGAGCCTGCCTGGCTGGAACAGATACACGGCAAGCAAGTGGTGCATCTGGGGCAGGATGCTTGCCGCACCGCCGATGGCAGTTTTGCCGATACCCCCGGCGTTGTGGCGGTGGTGATGACGGCCGATTGCCTGCCGGTATTATTGTGTGACCATGAAGGCACACAGGTGGCGGCCTTGCATGCGGGCTGGCGAGGGCTTAACGGCGGGGTGCTGGAAGCCGGCATTGCCAAATTCCGTCCGGGCTCCGTGCTTCAGGCGTATTTGGGGCCTGCCATCGGCCCCGATGCATTTGAAGTGGGGCGCGAGGTGCGGGACGCGTTTTTGCACTCTACGCCCGGTGCGACAGACTGCTTTGTTGCCCACGGTGAAAAATACCTGGCCAACCTGCAAGGGCTGGCAAAATTGCGTTTGCAGCAGGCTGGGGTTCGGCTGATTTATGCGCTTTCTGCCTGTACTTATCAACAATCCGCTCAATTCTTCTCTTATCGGCGCGATCGTGAATGTGGTCGCATGGCCTCTCTTATCTGGCGCGAGCGTTAATATTCGCCACATTTTTTGTGGCGTTAGCTTGAATTGGTGCCAGACACCCCCATGTTTAAGGTAACAAAGTTATTACCTTTTTATTTTGAGGTTGTCAGGAGGTTGTATGCGGCTTGATCGTATGACCAACAAATTCCAACTTGCCATCTCTGATGCCCAGTCGTTGGCACTGGGGCGCGATAATCAATTTATCGAGCCGATCCATTTGATGATGGCATTGCTGAACCAGGATTCCGGGTCGATTCACCCCTTATTGACCCAGGCCGGTATTCAGGTAAGCACCTTGCGTTCCTTATTGACCCAGGAACTGGAGCGTTTACCCCAGGTTCAAGGCACGGGGGGCGACGTTCAGTTATCACCGGCGTTAATCCGCGTACTGAACCTGTGCGACAAACTGGCGCAGAAACGCAAGGATAAATACATTTCCAGCGAGCTGTTCTTGCTGGCGGCGCTGGAGAGCAATGACACTTTGGCCTCATGCCTGAAACAGGCGGGCGCCACCAAAGAATTGCTGGAAAAAACCATTGAACAGATGCGTGGCGGGCAGAACGTGGACGATCCCAATGCGGAAGATCAGCGCCAGGCGCTGAAAAAATACACGGTGGATCTGACCGAGCGCGCCGAGCAGGGCAAACTGGATCCCGTTATCGGCCGTGACGATGAAATCCGCCGTACCATTCAGGTATTGCAGCGGCGCAGTAAAAACAACCCGGTACTGATTGGTGAACCCGGTGTGGGTAAAACCGCCATCGTGGAAGGGTTGGCCCAGCGTATCATCAATGGCGAAGTGCCTGAAGGCATTAAAAACAAACGGGTACTGGCACTGGATCTTGGTGCCTTGGTGGCCGGCGCCAAATACCGCGGTGAGTTTGAAGAACGTTTGAAAGCCGTGCTGAACGAGCTGTCTCAGGAAGAGGGGCAGGTGATCCTGTTCATCGACGAGCTGCATACCATGGTGGGCGCCGGTAAATCCGAAGGCGCCATGGATGCGGGCAACATGCTCAAACCGGCCTTGGCCCGTGGCGAATTGCACTGTGTGGGCGCCACTACCCTGGATGAATATCGCCAATACATTGAAAAAGATGCGGCGCTGGAGCGGCGTTTCCAGAAAGTGTTGGTGGATGAACCCAGCGTGGAAGACACCATTGCCATTTTGCGTGGTTTGAAAGAGCGTTACGAGCTGCACCATCACGTGGAAATTACCGACCCGGCCATTGTGGCGGCAGCCACACTGTCGCACCGTTACATTTCCGACCGTAAACTGCCGGATAAAGCCATCGACCTGATTGATGAAGCCGCCTCCAGCATTCGTATGCAGATTGACTCCAAGCCTGAGCCGCTGGACCGGCTGGAACGGCGTGGCATTCAGCTGAAACTGGAAGAGCAGGCATTGTCGAAAGAAAACGATGAAGCCAGTCGCAAGCGGTTGGAACATTTGCGTGCCGAGTTGCGGGAAGTGGAAGAAAAATCCGCAGAGCTTAACGAAGTCTGGCGCACGGAAAAAGCCGCGTTGGCCGGCACCCAGCACATTAAAGCGGATTTGGAACAGGCGCGCCTGGATTTGGATGTGGCCCGCCGCGCGGGTGATTTGACCCGCATGTCAGAGTTGCAATACGGTCGCATTCCTGAGCTGGAAAAACAGCTGGATTTGGCCTCCCAGGCAGAAATGCAAGACATGAAACTGCTGCGTAACAAGGTCACCGATGTGGAAATCGCCGAGGTATTGTCCAAATCCACCGGCATTCCCGTGTCCAAGATGCTGGAAGGTGAGCGCGAAAAACTGCTGCATATGGAACAAGCCCTGCATGAGCGGGTGATTGGCCAGAATGAAGCGGTGGATGCGGTGGCCAATGCCATTCGCCGTAGCCGTGCCGGTCTGGCGGACCCTAACCGGCCCATTGGTTCATTCCTGTTTTTGGGGCCAACCGGGGTCGGGAAAACCGAACTGTGTAAATCGTTGGCAAAATTCCTGTTCGATACCGAAAGTGCCATGGTACGTATCGACATGTCGGAATTCATGGAAAAACACTCCGTTTCCCGTCTGGTGGGCGCACCTCCAGGATATGTGGGGTATGAAGAAGGCGGTTACCTGACAGAAGCCGTGCGGCGTAAACCCTATTCCGTCATCCTGCTGGATGAAGTGGAAAAGGCACACCCGGATGTGTTTAACATCCTGCTGCAGGTACTGGATGACGGCCGTTTGACTGACGGTCAGGGTCGCACGGTGGATTTTCGTAACACGGTGGTGATCATGACCTCGAACCTGGGCTCTGATCTGATCCAGGAAGGGTTTGCGGAGCACAGTTACGGAGAGATGAAATCGCAGGTGTTGGGCGTGGTGCAACATCACTTCCGGCCAGAATTCCTCAACCGTATTGATGAAACCGTGGTCTTCCATCCGCTGGGTGCTGAGCACATCAAGAACATTGCCCGCATTCAGGTAGCGTTGCTGCGTAAACGGCTGCTGGAAAAAGAATACGATCTGCAGGTAAGTGACAGCGCGCTGGAATATATTGCCAAAGCCGGGTTTGACCCGGTATACGGTGCTCGTCCGCTGAAACGTACCATCCAGCAGGAAGTGGAAAATCCGTTGGCCCAGCAGTTGCTGCAAGGCAAGTTGTTGCCGGGCAAAGCGGTAAGGGTGGATGTGGATGGCGACAAACTGACCTTCTGCCAGTAATACGCTCATTACCTTGACTGAAAAGGAGCACTCACGTGCTCCTTTTCTTTTTTGATGACCACAAGATTATCCCATGCGGCGGTGGTGTTTCAACAGCCGCCCGGCACAAATATCGGGTGGTATTATCGCTTCATGTCCTTGGCCGGGGTACAAAACAGACGAATTCTTTCTTGCTGCGTAGCAATGGCTGCCTGGCGTTCTTCTTCTGTCATCTGCACCGGTTGCCCGGTTTTGACGTCTTTTTGTTGCAAGCGGGTATGGGTTTGCAGCACATCCAGGCTAAAACGGGCATTTTCGCAAATCTTTTGTGCTTGGGCCTGATCCCGCGCCTTGATGGCAGCCGCATCCCGTTCTGCCTGGCTTGGCTGCGTGAGCGCTGTTCGTTTGACTGGGGCTACTGTACCGATTTTTTCCGGCTCTATCGCTTTACTGTTCAGGGTGCGGACGTTTTTGCCGGCGGGAGGCTGCTGGCTGTAATGGGTGACCCCATGCTCATCAACCCACTGATAAATGTCTCCCGCAATGATGATAGGGCTGTAGATTGCCAGCCCTATCGCAGATATCAGCGCCGATATCAGGCCAATTCTTATCATAATCAAATTCCATCGTGACCAAGGGTTCAGGGGCAGCATAACTGTGTTATCTTTGAACACATTACTGCAAACCTGTGGATTCGTTAAGTGTATGCAAAATATTGCCAAGCCAACAGCCAAATCTAAAGGCATCTATTTACTGCCAAACCTGCTAACCACTGCCGGTTTGTTTGCCGGTTTCTATGCGGTGATAGCTTCCATGAACGGGCGCTTTGAAGCCTCTGCCATTGCCGTTTTTGTGGCCATGATTTTTGATGGCCTTGATGGCCGCCTGGCAAGGCTGACCAATACCCAAAGCAGTTTCGGCGCCGAATATGACTCCATGGCCGACATGGTGTCTTTTGGCATGGCGCCAGCCTTGATAGCCTATAACTGGGGCTTGGCTGATATCGGTAAAATCGGCTGGTTGGCGGCATTTGTTTATTGTGCTGGTGCGGCGTTACGTTTGGCGCGGTTCAACACCCAGGTGGGCGTGGCCGACAAACGCTATTTTCAGGGGCTGGCAAGTCCTGCGGCGGCAGCCATCATTGCCGGGAGCGTGTGGCTCGGGCAAGACTACGGTATTGATGGTAACAGCGTTTCCTGGTTGTTTGCCCTCATCACTGCCGGGGCAGGGCTGCTGATGGTGAGCAATTTCCGTTACCACTCCTTCAAACAGGTGGACTGGAGCGGCAAGGTTAATTTTCTGGTGATGTTGCTGGTGGTCGGGGTATTTGTGGTGGTATCCGTAGATCCCGCCTTAATCCTGTGCAGCTTGTTTTACATCTACGCCTGCTCTGGCCCGGTCATGACGATGCACCATATCAAAAAGCTAAAAGTCTCCGACGTAGTGGGTGATAAAGAAGATGATGACCACAAGAACGAAGAACCCCCACAAGCTGACACCCATACAGTTGTAAGTAGCACTTCTACGGATACGGATAATGAGGCGCCGAACAAACCTTCCCAGCCATAAGGTCATTTGATGCGATGAGGGTTATTGAAGACTACTGACATGGAAAGTCACAGAAGTCGCTGGATCAGCACAGACAGCCACACTACGACAAAATGCTGCTTTAAGCAGCATTTTTTGTATCTGCCATATTGCAACTGTAAGCAAGCTGTACCGAACCGGTAACGCCTTGGTTGCGGTCGTCTATAAAATCAACATTTGAAAAATAAATAGAAAATACCCCTTGCACAAAAGTTTCAGCCCCCTATAATGCGCACCCACTGACACGGCAACAGCGACACGCTAACGGTGTGACAGGGTTGATTAAACAGCGTAAAT